>CAZNCI010000051.1:0-17132 GCA_964571475.1 uncultured Saprospiraceae bacterium
TGTAACGCTTGTAGCGGCGACTTCAGTCGCCGTCCGAGTATCAGCACGTAGTGCGCAGATATAAAAATAACAAATAGCACTTTTGAGGTTTGATTTGGCAACTTATTGCCTGAAAAACGGTAAGACGTACTGCGAATGGAGGGAGGAGTTGTCATAATGCCGGACTGATGGTGCTTTTTTGTTTCGCTAGTCGAGGGGCAGATCTTTTACAAAAAATTACAGGTAAAATTCATTTATATCTTACGGTAAATAATCATTGCACTGAAAAATTGGAGCAGTAGATTCTTCGTAAAAATGCGAGACCTGTCCCGCGAATAGCGGGAAACTTTTAAATTTAATTTTGCACAGCCTAACTATAAATCCTTTCAAAAGATTATCTTTGCGGCACAAATGGGAGGAGATCCGCTATCCTTTTCCTTATGCGTGAGGTATATGGAGTGCCCGACCATGGGGAGGGGTGCGAAGCCACACCAGTAAGTGTGGCGTAGTACGGAACTACGAAATACACCGACCCGAGCGTATTGGCCTTTGAGTAGAGGGGAGAGGGGCACGCCCAAATAAACAACAACGATAAATATCGAAAATAAACAAGACAATGAGTATCGAAAAAGAATTACAAGAAAGAAGTGGCGCTACCTGTGAATTATGTACAGCTACGAATCAATTATCCACTTATATCGTTCCACCCAAAGCCGGCAATAATGCGGAAGAGTGTGTTTTGGTATGCCAAACCTGTCTGGAACAAATCGAAAATCCAGACAAAGTAGATGCCAACCATTGGCGTTGCCTCAACGACAGTATGTGGAATACAGAACCGGCGGTACAAGTCGTCGTGTATAGGATGTTGCACCAATTACGCCACGAAGGCTGGCCGGCAGATCTCCTCGACATGATGTATATGGAGGACGAAACTACTGCCTGGGCAAAAGCTTTAGAGGAAGCAGCAAATGCCGAAAAACACGTTGACACCAACGGGGTAGAACTACAGGCTGGAGACACCGTCGTCCTCATCAAAGACCTCAAGGTAAAAGGCACCAGTATGGTCGCCAAAAGGGGAACGGCTGTCCGTAGAATCTCTCTGGTAGCAGATAATCCTGAACACATCGAAGGCAAGGTCGATGGTCAGAGAATCGTCATCATCACCAAATATGTCAAAAAATCATAATTTTTACGGGTAGGCACAAAATAAAAAGGGTGAGTGCTTACTCCATTTTAATAAAAATGTTTCATTGGTTATTGGGGTGATGCCGATGCAGAAATAATCTGGTTTTTTGCCATCGACTGGCGTTTAGACTGCTTTCATTTGACGTTTTAGTTTTCGCTTTTTTACTAACCTAAATTATAAGTAAGATTAAATGAATAGGAAATCAATAAAGTTCTTAAAGTAGTATTTGTGTGCTTTTTGTTTAACTTTGTTGTACTTATAAGGACGAACTTACTTACAACTGCAAAGTAAAAGTACTTTTATGACATTTGCTTGAAAAATGTGTGAAAGTACCTTATTTCGGGACGAACTGCACATATGACTGTACGAAGCGCATTTTGGAATCGCCTTTTTTGGGGCATTTTTTCGACATTTTTGATATTTTCCAGTAATTTGTCGGCACAAATTCCTTCGCATTGGTACCTCAATCAGGAAGAAGGACTGCCGACCAATACCGTTTATAAGATACTTCAGGATCGAAATAACATCACCTGGATTGGCACTTCATCCGGCATTGTCAAATACAATTCCATTCAATTTACCTATTATAATAATGACACCCTTAGGGATAAGGAATTTATTACTTTGAGTTTGGATTCACTCAATAGGGTTTGGGTGACTAATACCTCTAAACAAATTGCCTATATTGATCACGATCAATTAAAAGTATTTAGGTATCACCCTATAATGGATAATATTAATCATATCAATTTACAATTTGATAAAGACTATTTGTATTTGACCATTATCTATTTAAAAAAACAAAAAAGAAAAAAACCGGTTAATTATTCCTCCATTTACAAAATCCCCATTCAGGAGATCTCAAAGGAAATATCACTCAGGCAATATTTGATTCAGTCCGTAAAAGATACCCTCCTAAAACCTACCATTATTGGCGGTGAACTAATCTTGCTGGAAGGAACAAAAAGACAGTATCAATTCACCTCAACAAAAAACAAGATTCACATCCCATCTGAAGTACAATCCCAATTGCGAAAATGGGATAATAATCACATACGATTCAGATCATTGGGTGCAGGATACTATATCGTATTTGGAGATGAAAAAATCATTCTGTGGGACCAAAATGGGGAGGTCGTCATTAAAAGCCTTGCCCACACCATCCATGATGTAAATAAAATAAATGACCGGTTATGGATACTGACTGCCTCCGGGCTTTCCTTCTTAGACCTCAAAAACACAGCGCGCGCGCCCTACTCCATCTTTCCGGAAACGGCCTTCAGTAGTATGATAAAAGACCGGGAAGGAAATATATGGCTGGGCACCCTGGATCGGGGCATTATTATGATTCCTTCCATTGACTTTGAGATTGTCAGTTGCGACAAATCTCCTTTTTTTAGTTTATTCGCCCTGCCCAAAGGCGAAGGCATCTTAGCCGGAGGAAAAAACAAATTGCTCCTAATACAAAAAGACCATGCCGTTACCAGTTTGCCCCTTCCCAAAAACGTAGGTCGAATCCTATCTATCTACGCCAGAGGAAAAATCATCGTTTTTGCGGCAGATAATGGGGCTTATTGGCGGGGTGGGGAACAAAAAGAATTCATCTCCATTCCTTATTCAAAAGCATCTAAAGCAGTGCTCATTGATTCTAAATTTGGGGTGTGGATTGGGCGGTATAATAGACTATCGTATTATGAAAACGAATTAGATGAAGACAACGCTATTTATTTCTTACGAAAAAGAACAATATCTCTTGAGGAAGACTTCAGGCATCAGGTTTGGGCTGGCACAACAGAAGATGTTAATATTATCCAAACACAAGGTGATTTTTTTCGACAGAAAGCAGATACGCTTCCTTTATTTGTCAACAGCATAAAAAGAGCTGAAGATTCCACACTCTATTTAGCAACCTGCAATGCCGGGGTATTGCAATATTCACAGGAAGGAATCCAAATAAAAAAGCTACCCCTTGGCAGTGAAGATTGTTTCAATAGTATCCTATGTGATAAAAACAGCGTATGGATAGGGGGGAATAAGGGACTTACCTATTTTAACACCAAAAATAACCAACTGCTACATATATATCACTACCATGGTCTGCCCTCGAATGAAATCAATGACATCACCAGACAAAATGACCTCATCTGGGTTGCCACCTCAAAGGGGTTGGTGAAATTTTCAAAAGATTTCGTCAATCTACCAATATCTCCAACGAACATTGCTCTTCAAAAAATTGAAGTAAATAATAAAACTATTCCTTTCGATAAGGAAACGACTGCGCTCTCCTCTGCTCAAAACAATCTAAAAATAACATTTGAAGCCATTAATTATTCATTAAGAGGAGACCTCCAGTTCAAATATAGATTATTACCGGATACCCAGTGGCAAATAAGCAAATCTCCCTTTGCCCTATTCCCCAATCAAAAACCGGGTCAATATAAATTTGAAGTCGGCTTAAACAACGAAGTGGCAACAGGTCCCCTTCCCTCCTTCTCCTTCACCATTCGAAAACCATGGTGGCAACACAGCTGGCTTTACTTTTTGGCAACGGGCATTGCAATGTTCATTACCTGGAGAACCATTGCTGCAAAACAAAAAAAGACGCTACAAAAGATAGCAAAAGAACAGCAAATCCAACAGCGAATAGCCGATCTGAAAATCACGGCACTTCAATCACAAATGAACCCACATTTTATCTTTAATTGTCTCAATACCATTCAGGCATTTATCGTAAATGACCAGCAGCAGCTGGCGACCAAAACCTTAGGGCAGTTCTCCCAGTTAATCAGAAAAGTATTTGAATATTCAGACTATAAAATCATACGCCTCGATGATGAACTCGACTTTTTAAAGACCTATCTAAAATTGGAACAATTGCGATTTGATGAAGACCTATCTGTTGAATTAGTCTGCTCCAATTTCGTAAAAGAACACGCTTTCGAATTGGCAATTCCTCCTCTATTGGTACAACCTATTGTAGAAAATGCCTTTGCGCATGGGCTATTACACCAATCGGGAGAAAAAAAATTAGTTATTATTTTCGAAAAGATAGACAATTATCTAAAATGTAGCGTTATTGATAATGGCGTCGGGATGGATCAATCTGCAAAGTTCAATCTGGACACCCACAATAAACGAACAATTTCCGGCTTGCAGCTAACGAGGGATCGCATTGCTATTTTCAATTGCTCATCCAATTCCAATAAGAACAAAAAAAACTTTATAATCACCGACCTAAAAGAAGCAACTAATGGACGCGAAACAGGAACAAAAGTAGAATTTTTTATTGTAATCAACCATGAATATTAAACACACAAAAGTCCTCATTATTGAGGATGAAAAAATTGCCGGCAACCTATTAATTAATTACTTAAAACCAATCCCCAATATTGATATTATTGGGTTATTTGATGGGGTAAAAGCTGCTATCCCGACGATTTTATTGCAACAACCAGACATCGTTTTTTTGGATATAAAGCTCAAAAAGGAAACCGGATTTCATTTATTTGATTATTTCAAAGATCAGGATCTTCCATTTGAAGTCATCATCACAACGGCCTATAATGAATTTGCCATTCAGGCCATACAGTTATCGGCTATTGGTTATCTCCTGAAACCATTGGATCAGGAGGCGCTAAAACACACCTTAAAGAAAGCTATTAAACAACTACAGACCAAAGAAAATCACCAACGTTACCAAACTTTAAAAGACAATTTTCAGAAAAATAAGAAAACAATTACACTTCCTGTCACGAAAGGGTACGCCTTTTATGCCCTAGACGACATCTTATATTGCAAATCTTCCCATAATTATACCACTTTTTATTTCCGGTCAGGATCAGATGAACTCATCAGTCAAAGTTTAATTTATTATGCCGACCTTTTAAGCAATTTTCAGTTTTTCAGGGTCAATCGAAGTTATATCATCAACTTAGACTATGTAAAAGAACTATACAAAGGACCAAAATGGATAGTCACCATGCAGGATGGACAAAAAATACAGATATCCAGACTACTTAGAAATGATTTTTCCGATAAGTTTATAGGCTAGGTAAGTCCGACTTTCGTCAGGCTAGGCAAGGTTTTGATTTAAATTATAAATTTTAAAGGCTAAATTATAAATGTAAAAGTGGCGTGAGAGAACCGGTAATTTGAAGGAGAAACGAGTTTTTTGGAACCCGCCAATTTTTACATTTAAAATTATTCATTAGGCATTTTACATTTTTTTTAATTTTGATTTCTACCTACCTATCCGACTTTCGTCAGGCTAGGCAAGTTAGGACTAAGGCGCGGAAAGGCAAAGCTCCTCTGCCAACTGAAGCCTGAAGCCTGCCAACTGCCAACTGAAGACTGTCAACTGCCAACTGAAGACTGTCAACTGCCAACTGAAGACTGAAGACTGCCAACTGAAAACTGCCCAAATATCGGAAGTAATTTATCCCCATGAAACGCCCAAATAAAAAAAATATGTGACTTAGTGATTTTATACCCGTCAGATAATTATAAGATTGAGTTCCCTCTATTTTTATTCACTCATTTAAAATATTTTGAAACACACATTAATGGAAGAAAGACTCTATATTAAAGTTGGTAAGGTTTACCACAATTTAGCATTAAAAAACATCCAATTCATCCATACAGAAGGGAATTACTCTGTTCTGCATACCACAGGTCAAAAGTTTGTAGTCAAAACCTCTCTGGCAAAATTGGAAAAACAACTACCGAATGGAACTTTTTCCAGAATCCATCGAAATTTTGTCATCAATGAAAGTGCCGTCACAAAAATAGACACCCAAAAAAACAAGGTGTATATAGACAAAAATGATCTGCCTTTAGGCAAAAACTACAAAGATCAGCTCTTTGACAAAATGATTATTTTGTCTTAACCCCCTTTTTTTTGAGCTTATCACCCAATTTAGCCTTTTCGTTAAAAAAAAATGAAAAATTTCATCAAATACCGTACTTTTGTGCAACGAAAAGAAAAAATACTTTATTAATCCATATTTAAGAATAAAGTAAGGGGGAACGGTTGTCAGGAAAATCTTGTTTTGCAGGATGATTACTGACAACTTTTTTTGTTTATGGGGAAATTATTATATATTTGTGATGACAATGCAGGTCTGTTTTGCTTATAATTATCATTAATAAATTAATAACCAAACCTATGAAAAAGATTCTCTACCTTCTGCCTTTATATATATATATACTAGCAAGTGCATCCTTATTCGCACAAAGCGACCAATTAGTTTCGGGAAAATTATACTGGACGAACCAAGGAACAGAACAAGTCTATTCCGCAACATACGACGGTGAAAATATTTCAGAAATTTCTTCCAATGGGAGCTACATCCGAAGGATTCGAGTTGATTCTAAAAATCAAAAAATATATTGGAGTGTTGGAGGTACGGGAAAAATATGGAGAGCAAACCTTGATGGAACAGATAAAGAACTCATTCTTTCGACATCTACCGGAATCGCCGTTTTAGAATTAGTACCTGACTTGAACCGAATTTATTTCTCAGAAAATCAAGATGGCCGGATTCAATCCATGAATTTAGATGGAAGCAACAGAACCACCTTCCTTTATCAAGTTGGATTTGTGCAGGGAATGGATTTTGATATAGCCAACCACCAGCTGTATTGGACAGAATTTGATTATGGAAAAATAAATCGTGTAAACGAAGATGGTTCAAATAGGATTACGGTTCGTCATACAGAGAGCAAACCTTTTGACATTATTGTCAATTCAGAAGACAATAGTATATATTATTCAGATAGGCAAAGTAATTCTATTCTAAAAATGGATTTAGCAGGAAACAATCAAGAAACCATTATCCATGAAAGTGGAAATATTGGTGCGATTTCTATCGACTTTCGGTCATCCTTGTTATTTTGGATTTCAAATTCAGGTATCACCTTAAAAAGAGCGAATATAGATGGAACCGAAGTGACCTCGGTTATATCCAATACCGGATTTAATTTAGGGGGACTAGACCTCTACACACAAACAGTAGTCGGTATTAATCAGCTATCCAACAGAATTCAATTCGAGCTCTATCCTAACCCAACACAAAACAGCCTATTGATCGAATCTCCCGGTAGTCCTGCCAATACCTATCAGGTGACCATTGTTAATACAGATGGAAAAATCCTATATAAAAACAGCCTAAACCAGTTAAAATATAGCATTGACGTTTCTAAATTCCCCGCAGGACATTACTTCGTCTCCATTTATTCTAGGTCGGGTTTTTCAACAAAGGTCTTTGAGAAAATTTAAAAAATCCTGTTATTAATACGTAAAATCCTTACCTTTGTGCCTCCGCAAGATATCCTTGCTGGAAGGAAGAATTTCAATAGGTGAAACAAGGAATAATTATTCAGGCAAGAATGGGATCAACCAGACTACCAGGTAAAGTGTTATTACCTTTTTTTGAACAATATTCTATTTTAGAAATTATCCTTAGAAAAATAAAGAAAGAATTTCCCCAAACACCTTTAATTGTAGCAACAACAACTAGCCCTTTTGATACTCCTATAGTAAAATTGTGCAATAATTTATCAATTGATTTTTTTAGAGGAAGCGAAACAAATGTGCTCGATCGTTTTATTCAAACAGCTGAAAAATTTAAAATAAAACGAATTATTCGCATCTGTGCGGACAATCCTTTTTTGGACATCATTTATTTAAAAAAATTACTTGAGGAACAAAAAGACGAAGATTATTTAAGTTTTCACTTTCCTGACGGTACACCAGTCATTAAATCCCACATTGGTATATTTGCAGAAGCAACTCAACTTCGCAGTTTGAAAAAAGTAGCTAGATTAACGGATGAGGCTTTTTATTTTGAACATGTAACAAATTTCATCTATGCAAATCCCAATTATTTTTCATTAAAATGGCTAGATCTCCCTGCTTATCTAAAAGAACGAAAAGACCTTAGATTTACGGTAGATACCAAAGAAGATTTTCAAACACAACAAAAACTTTTTAGTCTTTTCTCTAATAAAAATCTAGATTCATTTCGTTTTAGGATGGTGGTTGATTATGTATTGAGCCATCCGAACATATTAAAAAGAATGAGTCAACAAATTAAATTTAACAGTAAATGAATACGTCCACTTATATTATTGGAGAAATAGGTCAAAACCATAATGGATCGGTTGATATTGCAAAATTATTAATCGACCTTGCATCAAGAGCTCCCATTGATGAAGTTTTTGGCACTCCATTAGCTCCAATGGATGCTATCAAATTAACCAAAAGAGACTTAACGCAAGAATTATCCAAAGAAGGAATGAACAGGGTTTACAATACTCCAAATTCCTTTGGAAAAACTTATGGAGAGCATCGGGCATTTTTGGAGTTAGATGACAATCAACATCTGGATATTTACAATTATGCTAAGGAAAAAAACATGGAATTTGTAGAAACACTCTGCGCACCAGGCACCCTTAGCCTTTTAAAAAAATTCACCCCGGATAAATTAAAGGTTGCATCACGTGACATAACAAACATCCCTCTTCTCTCAGCCATGGCAGAAACAAGAATTCCGATTATCTTATCAACTGGAATGAGCGGAAAAAAAGAATTGGATAACGCCCTAAATATCATTTCAAAATATCACTCCAATATAAGCATTCTACACTGTCTCTCTCAGTACCCAGCTGAACACAAAAACATCAACCTGGCAACCATTAATTATCTAAAAAAGAATTATTCAAAATATACAATTGGGTATTCGGACCATTCTATTGGCATTTTTGTACCTACAGCCGCTGTTGCCATGGGGGCTAAAATAATCGAAAAACATATCACCATTGACCGTGACATGAAAGGTACCGATCAGAAAGGGTCATTGGGTCCTGATGGAGTAAGACGAATGGTTCGTGACATTAGGATGTTAGAGCAATCCATGGGCGAGGAAAAAATAGAAATTAATGAAGCAGTCCAATCTGCCCGAATAAAACTGGAACGTTCCGTTGCCACCAACAAGACAATTTCTAAAGGAGCTATTATCACAGAAAAAGACATTCATTTATTAAGCCCCGGGGATGGTTACCAATGGCATGATAAAAATATAATCCTTGGAAAAAAAGCTAAACAAAATATACCGAAAGATTCCATTATTTATAAAAATATGATTGAATGATAATTCCCAAATTAGTAATAACAGATATAGATGGCGTCTGGACAGATGGTGGTATGTACTACGACGAAAATGGGGGAGAATGGAAAAAATTCAACACTTCGGATAGTGCCGGAATTTTGTTTTTAAGACTTTTGAAAATTCCATCTTGCATAATGACAGGGGAACAATCAAATGCTGTAAAAAGGAGGGCTGAAAAACTAAAAGTAGATTTTTTATACTTAGGCGCAAAAAACAAACTTCAATTGGCCCGGGAATTGTGTAAAAGCCTAAACGTATCACTAACCGATGTGGCCTTTATCGGAGATGACATTAATGATTTAGAATTATTAAAACAAGTAGGAATAAGTGCTTCCCCCTTCAATGCTCCTAACTACATCAAAAAGCATGTCAGCTTTATCACCAATAAGAAAGGAGGAGAAGGAGCATTTCGGGAGTTCATTGAGACCATACTACAAAAAAACAATCTAATGGAAAAAGCCCTCGAATTGTATTTTAAAGAAAAGGAGTTTAAACAGTAAATAAAACCGAAATGAAATTATTTAAATCATTTTCGATTTATGCCGGCGCCTCCTTTCTTAACCAAGGAATCGGTTTTCTGTTACTTCCATTATTCACATATTATTTATTACCCGAGGAGTATGCACAACTTTCATTAATTAATACGATGATTTCTATCGTCATCCCATTTGTTCTCTTACAAGTCCCCGGAGCTATCGCTGTTGAATACTTTAAAATAAAAGACTTTACTTCATTTAGTAATTATTTTTCCTCCGCTATATCAAATACTCTTTTTTCCTTTTTTATAATCCTTGGAATCTTTTTTTTAGCAGCACCCACTTTAGCCAATTGGCTGGAGCTAAAATATTTCTGGGTTTTAATGGTACCTGTATTTGCACTTTGGCAATTTTTCCCACGACTCATACAATCTTATTATCAGATATCAGAGCGCCCCATGGCATTCGGCATTTTTTCTATTTCAAAAACAACAATAGAATTAGCCTTATCCATTCTGCTAATTATTGTTTTTCTTATGAAATATGAAGGGCGACTTTGGGCGATCTGGACAGCTGGGCTGATTTTCACTATCATTTCGATTGGGCTCCTCAGAAAAGAAAAACTTCTTCTCAATTTTCATATTCAAAAAAAACACCAAATTAATGCATTAAAATTTGGGATTCCCCTCATCCCACATGCAATAGGTGCCCTTGTCATCAATGCCTCTGATCAATTTTTTATTTCGAAAATGGTCTCGATGGAAGCACTGGGAGTATATTCTATCGGATATAAAATTGGAGCGATTATAATGGTACTACAACTTGCATTTGCGCAGGCATGGAGTCCTTTCTTGTATAAAAAACTTGCAAGTAATACAACGAAAAGTAAAAAGGAAATTGTCAAAGCAGCTTACATTTTCATGGGGCTATTATTGATTTGTCTGTTAGGATTAACATTTATCACCCCCTTTGTATTTAAATACATTCTTGCAAAAAATTATGTGGGTGGAGCTGTTTTTGTTTTTTGGGTTGGATTAGGATATTTATTTCTGGGCTTCTATAAAGTCTTCACCGGTTTTCTTTTTTATCATAAAAAAACAGCAATACTAGGATACTTAGCCGGCTTCAATGTCTTACTCAATCTCACCCTTAATTATTTCCTTATTTTAAGATATGGGGCGATAGGTGCTGCTTATGCCACAGCAATATCCTTCTTTGTTTTCTTTTTGGTGGTAGCTATTATTTCCCAACGATTATTCCCAATGCCTTGGTTAAGTCCGATAAAAAACAGTATTTTTGGTAAGAAATAAAAAATAACATTGAAAAAAATCATCCAATATTTACAAAGATTCAATCAAAATATCTCTAGGATATACTGGACCTGGCGAGTTGCAAGGGTAGCCGCCGTTCACAAAAATGGCTTAACCGTAAACTATAAAAGTAATGTCAATAGAAAAACAGTATTAGGGCAAAATGTAAATTTTAATGGTTTTGCCATAGATGGTGCAGGAAACGTTACTATAGGAGATAACTTCCATAGCGGTAAAGATTGTAAATTAATCACACAATTTCATAATTTTGAAGGAGCTGCTATTCCTTATGACAGCACCTACATCCTAAAGCCCATTACCATTCATGATAATGTATGGCTCGGAGACAGAGTAATAATTTTAGGTGGGGTCACCATTGGAGAAGGTGCCATTATCCAAGCCGGAAGTGTGGTGGTCAAAGACGTCCCGCCTTGTGCCATAGCTGGCGGGCATCCTGCAAAAGTATTCAAGTACCGTGACAAGGAGCACTATTATCAACTCAAAAAGGAAGGAAAATTCCATTGAACAAAAAAGAGACATATCAAAATATCCTTCATCTGTTTTTTTCCGGATATATGGACTTATTACCAGAAAATCTGCGTAAAAAGACCCTATTACACGGAGCTAAAAACTGGATTATTTATGCTTTCAGGTATATTTTAGTTTATAAAAAACTACTCGCTATTTCTTTTATTAAGGGAAAACTCCCCTTTCAAAATAGTAAAAAAATACAGGGCAAAATCTGGGTTTTTGCAGACACCCATAATCAATACCAATCCTTGCAATTCTTAGATAAAAAACTACCTGATGTGGCTTGGGTCAGTAGAAAATTCACTACCAAAGATAAGCCATTCATCCACTTAATTGGTCTATCCAGATTATTCAAACTACTTCAATTTCCGACCGTTTTCCGCCTTCTATCACCAATCGAAAATGATGTAAAAGGCAAACTTTTTGAAGCGAGTGGACAATATGATTTTTTCCAAAAATTACTTCAAAAATATCGTCCCAAAGCACTCATATTGTCCAATGACCACAGCATAGCTCCCCGTAGCTTACTATTGGCAGCTAATTCGTTAAAAATTCCTACGGTTTATATTCAACACGCTTCTGTCTCCCCATTTTTCCCCAATCTCGAAGCCTCTTTAAACTTGTTAGAAGGGCAGCATGCTTATGATGTTTATAAAAAATGCGGTAAAATTAATGGTATTGTAAAACTCATAGGCATGCCAAAGTTTGAACAATATCAGCATCTTCAAAATCATAATACACTCATCAAAAAAATTGGAATCGCCTTCAACCCCTCCGATCAAAAAATGCTCATTGAAGCATTTATCAACGAAGTTGTTCCCCAATTCCCCAATATAGTATTCACCTTTAGAAAACATCCAAGAGAGGAAAGAGACTTCTTCTTTCTAGCCTTTCCCAATTTAAAGGAATCATTACCCAGACGAGAAAATGCTTTTGAATTCCTCACCCAACAGGATATGATATTCGCAGGAGACAGTTCAATTCACCTAGAAGCGACCCTTCTGAATATTGTTTCGGTCTATTTTGACTTCACATCCATCGAAGATAAATTTGATTATTATGGCTTTGTTAAAAATGGGATGATTCCTCACCTGAAAACAATACAGGAATCAACAGATTTTATTTCAAAAATAAAAGAGAACAAACCGGATGTCATTCATAAGGCGGCTTATTATAATCATCTCATTCAATTAAGCAACCGTAAATCTTCAACAGAATTAGTAATAACTCAAATTCAATGGTTACTTTCAACGCAATAAAGTAATCTCCCCAGCTTCTTCAAAACTGACACCACCCTTTGAGTAAGTTACTTCATAAATATATACATCCGACGCCGCCGGCTTCGCTTTATAACTTCCATCCCAAATTTGATTATTTGTACTTTCAAAAACCGTTTCACCCCACCTATTATATATTCGGGTATAAGTGACCGTAATGTCTCCTGTATAAAACACTTTAAAAACGTCATTGACCCCATCTCCATTGGGTGTGAATACATTGGGGATTTCAAGGCTCCCCTCTTTAATAACAATAGAAGTCTCATCCGATTGGATACAACCTTCCATTGATGTTACTTCAACACTAAAAACTATCTCTCCTCCTATATCCCCCTCAATGTTTATCACGGTGAAAGTTGGTTCCTCAGAGCGCCCTATCTCTGCTCCGTCTTTAAACCAGATATAAGTCAACCCGTCGGAGGATACACTTGTGGTCAATATACAAGAGTCCCCAAAAAAAATAGCATCAGGAGTAGCCGTAAGACTCACCATTAAATCATTGGGAATAACAAAAACATTCACAGTTTTTGTCAAGCTTCCACAATGATCGCCGTAGGTGTAATAAAGCGTAATTTCAGTTACCTCCTGAAGACTAAGTCCTTCTGTCGAAAGGGTGGAGTCCATTCCAATGACCTCTCCATCCAATTGCCACTCAAATGCTTCCATTTCATCATCTGGCAAATCGGTATGCGCCACCAACAGACCAATACTGCCCTCACATATTGTAACATTCTCAACAACCAAAGTAGGCAAAGGGAAGATATCTACCCGGACACTATCTCGCTGTACAATCCCACAAGCGTCCGTGACCTCCAACCAATACACCCCTGCCTGTGATACATTAATACTCGATTCGGTTGAACCATCCGACCACTCGTATTCAACAAAATCACTCCCACCATCCAATACAATTGAATCTCCTTCACAAAGCAATAAATCATCCCCCAAATCAAAAGCTGGTGAGAGATTACTTAAATCAAAAAACAATATATTATTGGTATAATCACACTCTAGAATATCCGTTGCAGGAAAATCATTTTCGAGATCAAATGGTGTAGTAATTGAACCATCATCATTTAACACAACAAAAAAAGTATCGTCAAAAACAATGGGTGGGATGTTTAATTCGTAAGTGATACAGTCACCTACCTCTATTCCCTGCTGCAATACATCAAAAAGGATAGCCGGTACTTCAGTATTGGTCGGATCACTTTGATAAAACGTGATCGGCATCCCCTCCGATAAAACAAAATCTCCATTATTACAAATATCTAAAATCACCTTCACCTCTACACCCGAACATTCTACATCAATTCCAGCTAATTCAACATCCGGACGAAAATGGCAACTATCAATAGGCGCCGAAATACATCCTCCTTCATTACGCTCAACTTCATAAATCTGAACATTACCTTCATTCAAATGCAGAGGACTGTCGTAAGCAGTCAAACTTACATCCGTAACTGTTGGATTAGAAACATAATCATCGGAAACTGTCAACTCATTCACCTCTATACAGTCTTCGACGACATGACCGAATAGGTCTGTTTTTATTATCAAAATATTTTCATCATCATTTTCCTTAATGGTTGCAATAAAAGTAAACGAAGATTCATTGACTACAAGTTGGGATTGAGGATAAAAAAGAAATTGCTTGTCCTCCACTTTATACGATTTTGCCCATTGCGTTTCTCCTTCTTTATTAATCTTCAATAAAAAAAACACCCCTTCCAATAAGGTCGAAGTCCCGACGATAACAAATCCATCCGGCATACTAACAATTTCTCTCGTATTTGTCCCTCCTAACTCTTGTATTTCATACTTCCTAATCCACTCCAATTCTCCCTGAAGGTCGGTCTTAAAAACAAATGAATTTACATCGGTTACGCTGCTGCCATTATCATCCCCATGACCGACTACAATAATAGATTGATCCTCAAGCAAAATATCCATCCCATATAAACGGGCAGACTGTTCTTGCGGAATGTGATATAATTTCGTCCACTGTTCATGACCGTCTATGTCCATTTTGGTAAGAGAAAAGCGCATCTTATCCAATCCTGAATAGTTCGTAATTCGCCCACAGGCATAGAGTTCATTCTCAACAAGCAGAGTGGAAAGGTAAGCATCTGAAACACCAAAATTATAATTTTGAGGCGTAAATGACGTATAATTTCCTGTACTTTTATTAATCTTTGCCAAATAAGCATCATCGCCATTTCCTGGAAAAGAACTAAAGGAGCGTCCCCCTATAATAATGTAATAATTATGAAGAACCATATCCTCAGGCTCTATAACAGTATGTGCGATACTAGAAGCAGGAAGCTGCTGAATCCATAAAATAACATTCAGGCTTGGATCGTATTTTAAAACATAACCTTGTTTATTTTGTATATTGACTCCTCCCCTTCCTGCTATAACTAATTTACCTTCGGAATCAAGTAATAACTGATCTACCTCATCCATTTCGAGACCCACTCCCTGCAATTTTCGCTCCCAAAGGACATTGCCCAATTTACTCATTTTTATTATTAAAGGACTTTGTCCGTCAACGGCACCAACATAATAATTACCGTCACCTGAATAAATAATAGTGTGCCCTTGTTCAGCTTGGTTGGCATTACCAATAATTTTCACAAAAGTATTTTCCTGACCAAAAATAAAAAAAGGAAATAACGTAGCTATAATCAAATGGTATATTTGTTTTTTTTTCATTGTTTAGTTTTTATCATTAGTCCGACAAAGTTACGCAATTTCTACATTAGTTCCCTAATGGTTATTCCTGAAACTTTTTTTTCCCTACCTTTGCCCCATGTCAAGAATTATCTCTATTGATTACGGCACCAAACGAACGGGAATTGCCGTCTCTGATCCATTACAAATCATTGCGAATGGGCTGGATACGGTACCGACCCATCAATTAATGTCCTTTTTGAAAAACTATATTCAAAAAGAGGATGTTGAGACTATTGTGGTGGGTGAGCCCTTTCATGCAGATGGTACACCTGCTCAAATTTCTCACTTAATTTTGGGCTTTGTCCGACAATTAAAAAAGGAATTCCCGGATGTCAATATTGAACGTATTGATGAAAGCTTCACTTCGGAAGAAGCCAAGTCTATCATTCTGCGAAGTGGCGCCAAAAAGAAAAAACGGAGAGAAAAAGGACTCGTCGATAAAATCAGCGCCGTCCTTATTCTGCAGGATTTTATGGAAAAAAGTAATTATTAAATGTTGTTAGCTATTCACGGGTATGGATTACCGGTACTAAAAAAAATGTGCTCGAAAATTGATAGAGATCACGAAAATCTCGACAAACTCATCCTCGATATGTGGGATACCATGTATTATGCCCAAGGGGTCGGTCTCGCCGCTCCCCAAATCGGAAAACCCATCCGGATGTTTATGGTCGATACCATCCAAATTATGGATGAAGGCGAAGAAGACCAAGGCATCAAAAAGGTCTTTATCAACGCCCAAATACTCGAAGAAACGGGCGAGGAATGGGCTTATGAAGAAGGCTGCCTCAGCATCCCCGATGTAAGAGGCGACGTCATCCGACCACCTAAAATACGCATCCAATACCAAGACGAAAATTTCGAAACCCACGAAGAAACATTCGATGGCATCAACGCCCGTGTCATCCAACACGAATACGACCACATCCAGGGCATCCTCTTCACCGAACTACTCAAACCCATCAAAAAAAGAAGAATCCAACGCCGACTCGACAATATCAAAAAAGGAAAAATAAAAGTCGATTATAAAATGAAATTTTTGGGAAGATAAGATGAGAATGTGAATTGGAATTAGAATTAGAATGTGAATTAGAATTAGAATCTGAATTAGAATTAGAATTAGAATGTGAATTGGAATTAGAATGTGAATGTGAATTAGAATTAGAATGTGAATCTGAATTAGAATGTGAATTAGAATGTGAATTGGAATTAGAATCTGAATCTGAATTAGTCAAAAATTGATAACATGAAGAAAGAAAAACCTTATGACTATGAAGAAAGGCTAGTACTATTCGCAGCAGATTGTATCCAGTTTATCAAAACCTTAAAAAAAGATGAAATTGGAATTTATTACTCAGATCAAATTTTAAGGTCGTCAGGAAGCTCAGCGCTGCATTATGGAGAAGCACAGGGAACAAACACCATCAAAGATTTCATCCATAAGGTTTCAGGTTGCATTAAGGAACTAA
>CAZNCI010000052.1:0-8712 GCA_964571475.1 uncultured Saprospiraceae bacterium
AAATCAAATGAAACTTCCATTTCAACTCCCCGCCTTAAAAGGCGGGGCAAAAAAAAGGCGGGGCAAAAAAAGACGGAACAAAATAAACTCTATGTTTCAATTTGGTGATTTCACCCTAATTTATTGTTGTAAAACGCCTTATTACATCAACATTGAATATCTTTACGCTGTTTAATAATTTTCAAGTAAATCAATAAAAATGGCAAGATTAGCACAATTAAAGGTACTTTTAGAAAAAAATCCAACGGATTCTTTTTTGTTATTTGCCATAGCGAAAGAATACGAGGGGCGCAATGAACCAGACAACGCCAAAGCATCCTATTTAAAAATCGTTGATTCTGCGCCTAATTATGTGGGTGTTTATTACCATTTGGGAAAATTATACGAAGCACTTGGTGAAGATTTAAAAGCACTTGACATTTACCAAAAGGGGATAAATGTCGCGGTGCAACAGGGTGACACCCATGCCAAAAATGAGCTGGCAGGAGCAAAATTAAATTTAGAAATGGAGTTATAAGGAAGAATAGGCCGCCCAGGCATTATGAGACTCCCCCAATGTGATCTCAATAGCCCCTTCAAATTCTTTTTTGACAATATCTTTGACGCCATCGTGGATATATTTTGCCAGAAATTCAGTGGTCGTTAGTTTCCCCTTGAACTGTGGCAGCTCATCTAAATTTTGGTAATTTAACGGATCCGTCACTTCCCTGAGTGCTTTGTGCGCTAAGCCTATATCCAATACGACCTCCATATCGTTTAGTTTTTCCGAAAAAAAGCAGGCATCTATGACATAGGTCGCACCGTGCATATTTCTAGCGGGGCCAAATTTTGGGTGATCCAAAGAATGGGCAATCATAATATGTTGACGTATTTTTACACTATACATGGGTACTAATTTTTAATAACGAATACAAACACCCAAGTCATCAATCGGCTCATTTCGCAACCGATAAAAAAATGCCGGGCTGTGTGCAAAATCAATAATCCTGGTAATAAAAGCATCAAAGATAGGATTTTTTAATAATTCAAAAACCAAATCTTTCCTTCTTCGATAATCCCAGCGATGTTTTTTAATCGAAGGAATAAGGCCGACCTGAGAACTGATAATTCTTTTTCGTTTCCAGTGAAAGTCTCCACCGAGATGGATGGATACCGCCTTGTCGCCGTACCAGCTCATTTCGATGACCCGTCCTTCCAGACCTATTGCGTTGATAGCATGCTGGAGTCCGGCTTCGTGTCCTGATGTATTAAAAGCGAGGTCATAACTACCGGGCGCCGGATCGTCCGTGGTGATAAAACCTAAATTATTGGCCATTTTTTTACGCGCAGCATTTTTTTCAATAATATGCACATTTACGCCTGGGAATTGAGCAGCCAGTTGGGTGATTAACGCTCCAATTAATCCAAAGCCAACCACCAGCACTTGATCGCCCATTGATAATTCGGCATCCCAAATGGCATTAATGGCTGTCTCCATATTGCTGGCTAAAGTAGCTCTATGGGCGGGAATCTCCTTTGGAATTTGGTAACAATCCTCTACTTTTACGACACATTCAGACTGGTGAGGGTGCAGCAAGTGTACCAATTGACCTTCAAGCAGATGTCCTTTATCCATTATTTTGCCTACCAAAGAATACCCGTATTTAACAGGCAGGTGAATTTCACCAGCCATATAGGGGACATTCATCTCATTTTCAAGAGTAGGGGGGACGAGCCCTTTTGCGATAGTGCGTTCTGTTCCCAAACTAATCAAAGAGAAAAGGCTTTGAATATGAACCATATTAGGTGACCTATTGGAGAAAGTCTCTTTTCTCAAAGAAGAGTTATTTTCATCATCGTGCCAAAGTGCTTTTATCATAAATATCCTTCAAACATGACTGCATCTCCAATTGTGTGAAATTTGGATGCTTTAAATTGAATGCGTTCGTTTAAGTGGTTTATTTCAGGAAGTTGGATTGCGGCTATTCCCGAGCCAAAAATCATGGGAGAGATATGTAATTGCAATATATTGATATTGCCGGAAGACAAAAACCGGGCTGTCGTAGCAGGCCCACCTTCCAAATAGATCGTCCTGACTCCAAGGGTAAATAATTTCTTTCGCAATGCTGCTTCCTCAATAGCACCATTTTCGCCCTTCATTGGCACAAAAGTGATCCCATTGGGTAAAGTACAACACGATTGACCAATCAGCCAGATATCACCATCATCGGGATTCATTTTACTATTGAATGAGTCGAATTGACTGCCAAGGATAATCCGTAAAGGATTGGTACCGGCGACATGTCTTACCGTCAGCTGAGGATCATCTATACGAAGTGTACCTTTGCCGACCAAAACACCATCACTTAATGCCCTCATCCGGTGAGCGTGGATTAAATTTTCGGGATTACCGATCCACCGGGAAGAGCCGCTAAGGGTAGCAATTTTACCATCCAGCGTCTGCGCAAAATGTGCGACTACCTGTGATTTTTGTTGCTCCTTTGCTTCAATTTGCAGCAGGCAATAAGGCAGGTAAAGCAATAAAAAGTGAATACTCACCTGATCTAAATCTCCTTCATTTAACAGGGTGGGAAAACGACTTGGCGCCATTAGTATTTCGGTGCAATTTGGAGGAGCCGGTGTTTTATTATTTCCCCAATGAATCAAAATAGAAGAGGAGGGGGAAGCGGGAAGCATTTGATTGAGTGACATTTCACCTTGGACAGAAAAATGTACATACAATAGAGGGGACTCCAGTGCAGACAGTTGCGTCCTTAGATGTAAAAGTTGGTGCCAAAGGTGGTCAATCATCCGGTAAAAATACGATTAACTTACAACTTAAACAAATGTCCCATATCGTCCTGTTTTGTTTTCAGGTAACCGTAATTTTCATTAGAAGGAGGAATGGATATTTCTTCGCGTTCCACCAATTCGACCAGTCCATTCTCAAAGGCTTCAATTTTTTTGGGATTATTGGTCAATAGGTTAATTTTTTTTATTCCCAGTGTTAACAACATTTGAATGGCAATATCATAATCTCTGGAATCAACTTCTAAACCTAAGTGAATATTGGCGTCAATCGTATTCAACCCGGTATCCTGTAATTGATAGGCTTTTAATTTGTTGATGATTCCAATACCGCGCCCCTCTTGTCGCAAATAAAGTACAACGCCTCCACGCTGGGCGGCCACCTCCAAAGATCGCTCCAATTGAGCACCGCAATCACACCTTTTTGATCCGAATAAATCACCGGTGATACATTCGGAATGAATCCGGGTCACGACGGTATCCGCAGGATTACAATTCTCATGGACCATGGCTAAGTGAGGCATCCACTCTGTCTCCTCTTCTGCAAAAGCAACCATATTAAAATTCCCCCAGGGAGTGGGAATTGTAGCCTCTGCCTGTTTTATCAATTGCATACTTTTTCTTTATAGAATCAAAAGGTAAAAATAAAGATGGAATGAATTAATTCTAACTTTATTCGGTACATTTGTTTAAGTTAATATGATACGAAGGTCGAAATAGTTCGATTGAAAAGAGATTTTAGGACAACTAATTTTAAATAAAGCATCAACCTGTGATAGAAAATAAAACATTTAAAGGGAAGGATTACACCCAAAATGATCTAAAAAAGGACACCTATGAGAACTGCATTTTTAATGGGTGCGACTTCTCAAATTCAACCTTGGGTAATTTTAGTTTTACAGATTGTGAATTTATTAACTGCAATTTGAGTATGGTCGGTTTAAACCAAACGAAGCTAAACGAGGTAACCTTTGACAACTGCAAATTATTGGGATTGAAATTCAATGAATGCAATCCTTTTTTATTGTCAATTTCTTTCAAAAAATGCCTGCTCAATTTAGCGTCCTTTTATCAACTAAAACTAAAAGGCACAAGCTTTCTTCAGTGTTCCCTACAGGAGGTTGATTTTGTCGAAGCAGACCTCACAAAAGCTACTTTTGATGATTGTGATTTAAGTGGAGCTATTTTTGAATATTCCATCTTAGAACAGGCGGATTTTCGCCTCGCAAAGCATTATATCATTAATCCCCAAATCAATAAAATCAGCAAAGCAAAGTTCTCAAAAGAAGGCATCATTGGATTGCTGAAAGAGTATGATATTTTGATTGAATAAAAAAACGGCATCCCTTCAAAAAATGAATAAGGTACTCCATATTAACCCCACCCCTGCTTAGGATACCAAAGGTAATACTTGGCAAACTTCCGGCCTTTAATCCCATGATTGGACACTTTGGACATGGGTAAAACCTCTCCTGACTTCATTAATATTTTTATTTCTTCTTTGGAAATAATATAAGCACTGTTGGTTTCTTTTCCTTTTTCAAAGAAAAACGAGACCTCATCCTCATGGATATTTTTATTCTTTTTAATTCTATCCTTAATAGATTGAACGTACTCTTTTTTGAAGGCAGCCGGTTGAAATTCCAATCGAAATAATTTGCGATTAATAAGTCCTCTGCACAAGTCGGAAAGAATAGCATCATCGTGATTTTGCCATGTTTTCAAAGCGACGGCAAAGTCCGTATCATCCAATTGTGCAAAACGATCCAGTATTTGTCTTGGGTTTTCATTGAGCTGTGCCTGATCGACTTTACTCCTGAGAAAATAAGCCAGGAACGGAGTTGATTCAACGGCAATGCCTTTTTCTACCAGATATTTGGCTCTTTCCAGTATTTTGGTGAGCATGATTTCTGCACTTAGTACCGTTTTATGTAAATAAACCTGCCAATACATCAGCCGACGGGCAATGAGAAATTTCTCAATGGAGTATATCCCTTTTTCTTCCACGACCAATTCATCATCTTTAACATTGAGCATATTGATAATTCGATCGTAACTAATCACTCCCTCGTGCACCCCGGTAAAATAACTATCCCGATTGAGATAGTCCATTCTGTCCATGTCTAATTGCCCGGAAATTAATTGGCTTAGAAATTTTTTATGATAATCATTTTGAAAAATTCGCATAGCAAGCGTGAGCTTCCCGCCAAATTCTTTATTTAATTCTTCCATGAATAACAAAGAAATTTCTTCATGGGTGATTTCCATCAAAGCGTGCTCCAATGTATGCGAAAATGGTCCATGCCCAATATCGTGCAACAAGATAGCAATAGAGACCGCTTCTGCTTCTTCATCCGTAATGTCCACCCCTTTTTGCCGGAGTTCTTCAATGGTTTTTAGCATTAGATGCAGCGCCCCAATAGCATGATGAAACCGAGTGTGCAATGCGCCCGGATAAACATAATGCGAGAAACTCAATTGTTTGATTCGTCTCAATCTTTGAAACCACGGGTGTTCTATCAAATCAAATAAATTACCATAGGGAATGGAAACAAATCCATAAACAGGATCATTTAGAATTTTTTTCTTCATGGAAACGAATTTTATAGGACAACAAGAAACAACTTATTCTTTTTCCGTTGTCAAAAATTTTTTGTTTTTTTATCAAAAAAAAGGTCTTTATCGACAAAAAAAAGACTTTCGTCCATTTTTTACGCCTAAAATAAAAATTTAAAGGGTCATAGTCGTTTGATTACTAGAACAATGTTTACTTTCGAGTCTCAATCACCAAATAAAACAA
The DNA here is from genome assembly GCA_964571475.1 of uncultured Saprospiraceae bacterium. Classification (GTDB taxonomy): domain Bacteria; phylum Bacteroidota; class Bacteroidia; order Chitinophagales; family Saprospiraceae; genus JALVDO01. The sequence goes on from CAZNCI010000052.1 coordinate 5,588, forward strand.
AATCTTATTGATAATTGAACACCTATTTCAAGTAGTGCCTTAAATAAAACAAACAGCATACCACTAAATGAACAGATGGCCACCTGCCTTTGTTTTAAATTAAAGTGTCTATTTTGTAACTATTCAGCACTTCAAATTCTTTCTCTTTTGGTGTTTTTTGCATAGAAAAAACAGTGCGTTTATTTAAATATTTAATTAATTATGAATTTATCAAAACTTTTCATTTTAGGACTTATCCTAATCACTTCAGTAGGTCTTTTTTCCTGCGATCCATCTACAACAGCTGATTCAGATAGCGCATCTGAGAAAAAAGCTGAACTAAAAATTGACTACGAAAAATACACATTAGACAATGGACTGGATGTCATTTTACACAAAGATGACTCCGACCCTATCGTCTCCGTTGCCATTATGTTTCACGTAGGTTCCAATCGCGAAAAAGTAGGCCGGACGGGATTTGCTCACTTCTTTGAGCACATGTTATTCCAAAATTCCGAAAATGTCGGAAAGGGAAACTTCTTCAAAATTATCGACAAAATGGGGGGCGAATTTAATGGCGGCACCTGGAATGACGGCACCATCTATTACGAAGTGGTCCCCAGGGATGCGCTCGAAAAAATCCTTTGGATGGAAAGTGACCGAATGGGTTTCATGATTAATACCGTCACCGACCCCGTTTTCCAAAATGAAAAACAAGTCGTCAAAAATGAAAAACGCCAAAGAATCGACAACCAGCCTTATGGGCACACCGGTTACGTTATCGGCAAAGCGCTCTATCCACCTGAACACCCTTACAACTGGCAGGTTATTGGTAGCCTTGAAGATTTAGATGCGGCTACATTGGATGATGTGAAGGAGTTTTATAATACATGGTACGGCCCCAATAATGCGACCATGGTCATCGCCGGAGATATTGATTTTGATCAAACAAAAAAATGGGTTGAAAATTACTTCGGTGAAATTCCCGCCAAAGCAGAAGTGCCACCCATCCAACCTACCCCAGGCACGCTTACGGAAAACATCAACCTGATGCACGAGGACAATTTCGCTCAACTACCTGAATTGACAATCGTTTGGCCCTCGGTCGAAGATGGACACGAAGATATGTACGCCCTCAATTATTTAGGTCAACTATTATCCGAAGGCAAAAGAGCTCCTTTATATAAAGAAGTCGTCGAAAATCAAAAATTAGCCCCACGGGTAGATGCTTATAATGATGAAAAAGAATTAGCTGGTGAATTCACCATTGTGGTTCGAGCCAATGCAGGTACGGACCTGGATCAGGTCATTAGTGCTATTGATAAAGGTCTGGACAATTTTGAAGCCAATGGAATTGACGACCGGGATATGGAGCGCATCAAAAACAAACTGGAAACCAACTTCTATCAGGGAATTTCCGGCATTCTCTACAAATCTTTCCAATTGGCTCAAATGAATGAATTCCGCGGCAGCCCTGATGAACTGGAAAAAGAGATCAAACGCATTCTCGCCGTATCCAAAGAGGATGTTATGCGTGTGTATAATAAATACATCAAAGGAAAACCAAGGTTAACCACCAGCTTCGTCCCTAAAGGGATGGCTGATTTGGCAATTTCAGGCGCGCAAAAAGCAGCAATCGTAGAAGAGAAAATCGTAGCAGGAGCAGAACCACTCCCCCTTCCTGAAGATAACGAATCCTTTGTAAAAACACCTTCTAAAATAGACCGCACGAAGGAGCCGGCACTTGGAGCAGCTCCTAATGTCACACCACCTGCTATCTGGAAAAAAACATTGAGCAATGGACTAAAGGTCATGGGCATTGAAAATATGGAATTGCCAATGGTTCAGTTTAGCTTACGCATAAAAGGAGGTATGTTATTGGATGATCCGAATAAAATCGGCGTAGCCAACCTCATGACAGATATTATGAAAGAAGGAACGAAAAACAAAACACCCGAAGAGCTCGAAGATGCCATCGGGCAATTAGGCACAGATATTCGTATGAGCACAACTTCAGAATATATTTCTATTTCAGGAAACTGCCTCGCCAGAAATTATGACAAAGTAATGGCCATTTTTGAAGAAATGTTACTTGAGCCAAGATGGGATGAAACTGAATTTGCCCGAATCAAAAAAAGCACCATCACGCAAATTCAACAAAATAATGCACAACCCAACAGAATCACCGCCAAGGTCTTTAGCAAAATCATGTACGGGGATAAAATGCTCGCAAATTCGACCTTTGGAGATATCAAAACGGTAGAAGCCATCACCATCGAGGACTTGAAAAATTATTATGCTAAAAATTATTCTCCTTCGATTTCCAGCTTTCATGTAGCCGGTGCTGTCACTCAGGATCAGGTATTAAACAGCCTCGCTTCCATCGAACAAAAATGGAAAAACAAAGCTGTTGAAATTCCCGTAGTAGATGGATTAATCGCTCCGGAGAAACCAGCCGTTTATTTCGTTGACATTCCAGATGCCAAACAATCCGTGATTCGTATTGGTGCTCCTGCCTTCAAAGGGAACGATCCCGACTACACCTTAGCCCGTGCCGTTAATGATCGGCTTGGTGGAGGAACATCCGGTCGTTTATTTCAACAGTTAAGAGAAGAGCGTGGTTACACTTACGGCGCTTATTCTTTCTTCCCCAGAAGAATCAATCAAAGCTTCTTCGCTGCCACGGCAAGTGTCCGCTCCAACGTCACTTATGAATCAGCCCAACTTTTTGATGAAATACTAAAAGGTTACCAGGAAGATTACTCCCAGGAAGATTTGGATATTACCAAAAATGCCCTCATCAAAGGAAATGCACTGGCATTTGAAACTTTGCATGACAAATTAGGTATCCTGGAAAAAATCACCACTTATAATTTGCCTGAAGATTATGTTGCACAAGATGAAAAAGCCTTGCAAAATTTAACGCTGGAGCAGTCCAAAAAATTAATCGGGAAATATATCAATCCAAATAAAATGTTCTACCTCGTGGTAGGAGATGCTAAAACGCAAATGAAGGGATTGAAAAAGCTGGGATTCGGTGATCCTATTTTATTGGATAAAGAAGGAAACCCTATTAATATGAAAAATTGAAGTGAGTGAAATCACAGGGCTATTTGTCCAATATTTTCATTAGTACTCCCCTTTAA
>CAZNCI010000052.1:8812-16184 GCA_964571475.1 uncultured Saprospiraceae bacterium
TTAAAAGAAACGACACTTTCGATGATAAACAAATATCGGAGGTGTCGTTTTTTACATTTGTTGCAATCTTTTTCCATTTATTTTTTGATATTTACCTCAATTAATTACTTTTGTACTATAGTAATAAATAAATATTAAATCATAAAAAATAAAAAAGTGGATAACGAGAGTAACCAAAAGAGATTTGAAAGTGTGTTTTCGAAGAAAGTTCGAGCAGGAAAGAGAAGAACTTATTTTTTTGATGTTCGCCAAACCAAAGGCGAAGATTACTATGTAACTTTAACGGAAAGCACTCGGAATTTTGAAGATGGTGGATACAGCCGCCATAAAATATTCCTTTACAAAGAGGACTTCAATCGGTTTGTAGATGCTTTACAGGAAACCGTAGATCATATCAAAAACGAGCTTATGCCGGATTATGATTATGATGAATTCACTAAAAGACAGGCAGAGTTTGAAAAGAGAAGAGCAGAGGAAAATGCAGAAAAAGAGGCAAACGGTGGAGGAGATGACGATATGAGCTGGTAAAACAGTTAGGCGGCTTTCTCCTGCCATTTTTTCCACAATGCTACTCATTCAGCTTTTAAGGGCGTAAGCTTTTAAAGCGGGAGTTTTGTCGCTTTGTACCTTATAATAAAAGAAGGGAAGTACACTTATAGCGTACTTCCCTTTTTACAATAATTATGAGACGCGTTTTTGGATTTATTGTGTTACAAATATCCCTCCCGGCTTTTTGAAAAATCTGTGAGAATTTCAGAGAGGGTGAAAATCCAAACTTTTGTTGTCAAACAAAGAGATTATTATTCTTAAAACTTCTTGGTGATTCCCAATGATAAGATCGAAAGACCAGATCCAACCTCTCCAAATATCGCCATATTATAACCAAGGGTATATCGCGCTCCTACAAAAGCCCCCGGCATGAAATTATTCTTTACAGGGGTGAATTTTTTATGCTTAATTAATTTGGACACATCCCCATCTTTTACAGTGAATTTTGAGTGGGCAACACCCAATGAGATACCGCCATAAATATCCCACCGCTTAAAGTTCATATTGTGAATGGCCATACGGACACCTGCGACAGAAAAATCATTGGTTATCATTGCCGGTTTATCCATCATTTTATCATTAATGATACTTGTGGCCTTTGAGTATCCTCCAAAGAGACCAATGCTGTATTTTTTATTGATACGATAATCAATCATCAAACTTGCAGGTAAGACATTGACCTGTTTTTTATCCTTTAGAAATGTAGGCAGGAGTCCAACCCCTGCGGATACTTCAAATTTTGGTAATTTGTTTTGGGCAAAAGAAATTTGTACTAATAATACGGTAATTACGATTGAGAGAATAGTGCGATTTTTCATACAGATATAGGTTTAAAACGGGAGTAAAGTAATAGTCTCAAAATCCTTAAAAGACATAGATACCTTATCCCATGCAGTTGCTGCTCAGGTAACTATAATCAAATAAAGACGCTTTATTTGTTATTTTATTAAATTTAGTAATTGTGTGTTTTGGGGATTAACCCTACTCAAATCAAAAAAAGTGATTCAAGCGTTAAATTGAGTGTTTAAATATGTTCCAATTTACTTACATAGACGACCAAAATCAAATTTCTGTTGGCTAATAAGCTGATTTTAACACTTTTTTAAGCCGTTTTTAGTTTTCCTTAAAACTTTATTCCCTTCAAATCGACTCAAATCATTTTCTCATAGTGTGTATCTATATAGACACAAAAAAATCATCCCCCCCTACGTTGAGATGATTTTTTTTTATTTTTTTCTACAATGGTCAATACTAATGTACGACAACAAACTTCTCCACCCATCGCCGATTGTTCCTATCCTTTACTTCTATATAATAAAAACCATCCTGCAATGTTGAGCAGTCCAGGGTAGCATCCAAATCTCCCCCCTGCATCACCTGCTGCCCAACATGATTATAGACAACATAGTCATATACTTTATTACCGGCAGATGAAAAAGATACCTTTAGCTGGTTATTAGCCGGATTAGGACTTAAACGCAAGCCTCCCGCAGGAAAGTTATTTGCTTTGATTCCTGTTGCCCCCAGGCTTTCGGTACCGACCACCGGTCGCATCATAATCGCTCCTTCATAAATATAATCTGCCTGTTCTTTCCATGTACCATCAGAATGATCGTAGGTATAAGCAAATGATTTTCCATGAAGGCTATTTCTGTCATAGCCCACTCCAATGCAATAAAAAGACTGACACGCATCCTTCTGCTCCCAACCTACATAAAAATCCCCCGCGGGCAAACTTAAAGGCGCTAAATCTCCATTTTCATCCAATAAAGGGTAGGTCGTAAACCCCTGTAAAGTATCGTAGTACAAATCGGCAGGGTAAGCCGTATAAATATGAGTATAATCTGCTTCTCCTTCTAAGCTACCCGTCCATACTTTTAATATAAATTGCTGCTCTTCCTGTGCCTGCTCAGATAAATGAGGAAAGAAAAACTGAACCGCCTGTAATTCATCCGCTTCCGCTGTCCTAAATTTCACGGCCATCTGATTACCCTGTGTTGCAATAATCGCCGCTTCTGCTGTTCCATCATCATAAGCGAAGTAATTATCAAATATCGTTGTTTGTACAATTTCATCATTCCTGGCAACATCTTCGTAGCCCTGTCCCGATACCTGACTTACATTTTCTAAATGGTAAGTGGTATTAAAAACCAAACGCTCTTGAGCATCCAAAATGGGATCTTCCATATTACTTTGAAAATTACTTCCTCCTGGGAAAGTAGCCATCTCATAACTGCGGTTATTCGGTTCCTGATTAGTGACATTTTGTTCCAGTCCATTTAATAGACTTACCTGGTCAAATATCACTTTCCCGGTGTGCTCCTCAACCATATTGAATGTAGTTGGACTAACATTTAATGCCTGACTGGTCATATTAAACAATCCAACATCTACGCTCTTAGCCAGCTCTTCGGACTCATATCCCTGTAAATGTCTCCAAGGCATGGAGGTGTAATTCTCCAAAACACGTATAGGCGGTTTGGTAAAAGCAACATCCTCGAAAAATTCCTCCCCATTCGCTAAATCTAATCGAACATAATCCAAATTCCAAACATCGTTCATTCCCTGCCGATCAGAATAATTAACAAATCGAAACTGGAAACCGTCGTATTCAAACTCAGGCGGAATGGGGTAGCTATAAAATTCAAATGGAAAAACCTCATCCAGTCCTATATTATTAGCAATACCGTGGTGGCTACTTATCTGCTTCCAATCGCCATTTTCCTGACGAAACTCCAACACCAGGGAGTCTTTCACCTCCGGGCGATCTCCCAAGCCACCAGGCTGTACCCAATAGCTCAAATAATAATTCCCCACTCCGTTAAAATCAATATAATTGGAGGTTAAATAATCTGCCCTGCCGTAGGATGCTCCATAAGCATGCCCCCGCAAATCAACCCCGTCAAAGGTTGCCACACCGATTGATGGCGGATTCCGACCAATCGTTCTATTGACAAAAACCTCTCTATCCAGCCAGTGTTTAGCATCAGTCACCGGGCCATCCTTGGAAAAATCATCCATAAATGGGGTGGCAATCATACTCTTTTCAATATCCACTGAAAAATGAACGGTATCGCATACGGCATTCACATCACACATTCTCAAACAAACGGAATCCACGCCACTTGCCCGACTGGCTTCATAAATAAGTTGAAAATCCGGTTCGTCGTAAGTCGTAAAATACACCCTTTGCCCCCTGCCGTCATATCCTGCATCTTCACATTCAATTATTTCTGTACAAAACAAATCACCTGTTAACAGGTCGGGGTCTGCACTCAACATCACCGTTTCCTCCGGCATTATATGCACCGTTGGCGGAAAATAATGCTGCCCCTTTCTATTAATTTGAATATCATAAGTCACCGAGAAATAACAGGTATCCAAACTAGCGCTACAATAAGAAACCTTCACCGAATCCATCCCGGACACTACGCCGTCATTCGCCGTATATTGCAAGGTATCTGAAACCAACATCGCGCTTCCAAAATTCAAAGCATCACAATTGTCACAATTTAATACGCCAAGGCTATCCACAAAGAAATTAATCAAAAACCGAACATCCTTCGTCAATACTTCATTGGGCAACAAATAAGAAATTCCCGAAATTCGTGGATCACATTCCTCCTTTTCTAAACCAGCTTCGGCCTGATACCTCCACGACTTTGGCAGCTGCTTTTGCAATGTCGCCTCATAACTTTCGATTACGTTATTATTCCTCAAGCCAATCACCTCCTGTGACCATGCACTCATTCCCAATAAAAAGACTAGCAGGACTGTAACAAAATACTTCATTATTTTCTCGATTATTATTATTATTTTCTAAATTTAAAACACCTCCCCTCTACCCTGCCAAAAAACAATAGGCATTTGGGTGCACTCCACACTTTACCCAGCTCGAAAGCAAAACGTTCTTTCAAAACTTTTGTTGCCAATTAACGGCAAGTATTCCAACAAAAAAGTATTTGTACTACCATGAGCCCGATATCCTCAAAGATAAATGTGTATGTTTTAATTCTTACATCGCTCCGGACGGGCAGCTGCCGTGAAAATTTTCACCTTGGAGCCTTTCAATAATCGTTTGCCGGCTGGTGGCTCCTGCTTAATCACAAACCCACTTTCCCCTCCAACTATTGCTCCAAGCTGCAAATCAGAGCTACTTAACACAAACTCTACTGCATCAAAATTTTGACACACCACATCCGGCACATTGGCATAATTAGAATAACGGGTAGAAACGACAAACTCTAAGGTGCTTCCCTGCAAGACTTTCACCCCCTTTTTTAAATCATTAGGGGTTATCTTTTTTCCCTCATAATACATATACAAAATAGTATTGTCCTCTAATTTTGCATTAAATTGTTTCTCTTTAATAACTGTATTTAATTGAAATGGATGCTTGCGCAAGCCGCGGGTATATAATTCAAAATTATCGTTGCCAATGATTGATGGCAACTCAAACTCCAGCTGACTATCGGTGTAAACATTGACGTAAATTTTTCGCCCCGGTTTGATATGGGCATCTGCTTTAGGAGTTTGCTGATAGATCTCATTTGGCGTAGCACCCGCCTCGAAATGCTTCTCCAATACAACCATTTCCAAGTCTTGTGAAGCTGATCTTGCAATACCATCTTCCAAATCCAAACCGACAAAATTATCGACAACAATAAAATCACCATGGTGGGTATAGCTACTCATCCATACTTTCAAAGCGATAAAACCAACTAGTAAAAATCCCAAAATCGCCCCAACATTCTTCCACAAAGTTTTTGAACGGACAAATCGTTTTAAAAATATCAAAATCGGCTCTTTTTCGTCCTTGAGGTCTCCTGCCGGCTTCGCACTTAATACTTCTTCCACCGAAGACTCCGCCTCGCTTGTCGCGACAGAAACCTCTTTTAATTGCTCTTCGTTTTTAATACCTTCCTCCATCCTTGTTTTTTTCATAGCCGTCTTTTTAATTGCGGCCCTTTGAATACCAAAAGTAACTATTTTGTCCACTACCACATCCATGGTCTCTCCATTTTGCCACTCCAGGCCAACAAATGCAGCTTCCGCTCCCAGCAAAGGAACACCCTGAATCCTGCTAACAACAACCTCCGCCACTCCTGACTCCCGAATCTGCACCACTCCCTCTATCAAGCCCAGCCCCTTCATGTCCAATATCCGAACCAAGCGCTCCAACTCGATACGCACCTGCGACAAAACATCAGCATCTTCCTGCCCTTCCTTTTTAACCTCCAAAGGCGTCAGGCCGCCTTCTCCTGCTTCCATCACTTTTGACAACTCATAAGCAATCAAGCCATCCTCTGCCTGAGTCGTATATACACCTGCGACAAAGGGATGAGCACCAGTTCCTTCTCGGCTATGGTCTGCCGTCCGCAAAAAGAAGGAAGATACATTCGGTTTTTTCTCCATCCCCCATTTTCCTTTTTCTTTATCAGAAATAGCATACGAATCCCTAAAAACAATATCCAACCATGCCAATAAGTCCTTTCTGTCATTAATTGCCGTTGATGAAAACAAACAATGCGCCTCCACCTCTTCCGCATACAAAGGGTACGGCACCGCAGCTTCTATCCCCTTCAATAATGGCACGACCTCCCCTTCATAAGCCTGCTTTTCCACTCGAAATAAAGACTGAACCGAAAAATCATTTTCTTTCAAAAGGTCATTGAGCCCCTCCTTATTTTGAAGCAAATTCATCACTGCTACATCCGAGGTATTATAGGGAATCCCCAGCCTTTCCAACGTCATTTGTAGCTGACCATCCGTCCCCGGTCGTTCCTGCAAAGTCAACCAAACCACATCTACCAAATTACTCAATTGGTCATGGGCCACGCGAATTGGAATATCACTACCCGTTATATTCGGTGTGTCCGTTTGCTCCCATTGCCGTATTCCATCCCAGATATCACCAATATCCTCCTTGTACAATAAATGCACCGGAAGCTGATAAAATGCCTTATTATTTCCTACATCAAAAAACAATAATTCCGGAGAATAATCGGGCATTTCCAACAATAATTCATACAAATAACGGGCTGAAATAAGGGACGACTGACATAGACAGCCCCTTCCTCCAAATACGATACCGACTTTACATTTTTCTGAATTCATCCAACAAAAATAAGACCTTCTTGTTTAGCCCCATAAGAAAGCGTGATTTTTTTTTATTTTTAGTGCCGTACACCAGGCTTTCTAAGATCGTTCCCAGATCAATTTTTGACCGAATCCGAGGGTATTATCCGTCAATTTCACCAGACTCAATTCAATCATCCATATATCTCCTGGCACTACTTTAGCATAAGGGTACTTTTTATAATATTTCTTTTCCGCCGCTGCCAAAATTTCGCCATCATCCAATAACATCCTACCCTGAAATTGGATTCCCTTCACCTTGCCCACCTTTAATTTATCCGGCAATATCGTTCCTGCAACCCTCCTTTGTGCCAAAGCCTCACGGATGTGCCGGCTATCCTTATCCGACTTAAAAACAAGCAATTTATGTGTTTTTTCAAATGCAAAAAAACAACTGGCACTCCACGACTCCCCATCCGAATATGTCGCAATATTTAAAACGGTCTGCTTATTCGCAAATGACCAAATTCGCCCCTCCTCCTTTGGCGTTACCTGATTACTGGACATAATTTTTTTTTAGACCGTAAAGGTAAATAATTGCCCAATACCCACACGACTATTTTAGGATAAAAATTAGAATGAAAATTAGAATGAAAATAGAAATGAAAATCAAAATCAAAATCAAAATAGAAATCAAAATTAAAACCTACAATGATAAACTTACAAACGTAAAATTTATAGCCGA
>CAZNCI010000053.1:0-16045 GCA_964571475.1 uncultured Saprospiraceae bacterium
TGCACGGCTAATTCAAATCCAAATGTACCAAGACCGATAACGGCTATATCCAATTTCATAATTGATAAATTTAATATAAATCTCCTTCCGGATACTTAATTTGTACTTCTTTTTCCTGTTTAATAGTCGCCATGGCAAACGATGCAGGACCTAACCGACCGATAAACATGAGTAGAATGATGATTACCTTTCCCATAGTGGTCAAATGAGGGGTGATTCCTAACGATAATCCAACCGTACCTATGGCGGAAACGACTTCAAAGAGCACCTCCTCAAATTTAAAAGAATGATTGTGAAACAATATAATCACACCCAATGAAATCACACTGAGATAAATAATCGTTGTGGCAAAAGCTTTTAAAATACTGCTTGTCCGAATGGTTCTTTTGAAGATCACCACCTGGTTCTTTCCCCGGAGAATCGTGATAATCGAATATAGTATTATAAAAAATGTCGTCGTTTTTATTCCCCCTCCCGTCGATCCAGGAGAAGCTCCAATAAACATTAATATCAGCATAATAAAAATAGAAGGAAAGCTCAGACCTTTAAGATCAACTGAGTTAAATCCGGCAGTCCTTGCTGTGACTGATTGAAAAAAACTATCGGTTAGATTAATATGACCATCTCTAAAAAAATATAAAAATATCGACCCCACTATAATCAAAAACAAGGAGGTCAGCAAAGCGATTTTTGAGTGCAGGCTTAAATTTCTTTTATTTTTGCAGTGCTCTATTACTTCATAAATCACAAAATATCCAATCCCCCCAAATACGATCAAAAAACTAATCGTATATTTAATTAGGGCGTTTAGCCCGATGATGCTACTGTCGTAGGTAGAAAAACCCGCATTGCAAAAAGCAGAGATGGAATGAAAAAAACCCTGATACAATGCCTCGTGCCAGTTATCACCTTCCATCAAGAAACCAATTGTCAATAAAATCATCCCTATCGCTTCAATTGTAAGTGTAATTTTTAGTATATTTTTCAGAATTTGGTTGGCATCCTGTAATTCGTAATTCTCCTGCAATTTCGAGAAATTAATCCTGTGTTGCAGACTAACGCTTCCTTTTAACGCCAGTAAAAAAGAGGAAGTTAAAGTCATTATCCCAATTGCCCCTAACTGAATGAGAAGCAAAATTGCCAATTGCCCATAAATATTAAACCCCGATGTGGGCAGGGTAACCAAGCCCGTCACACACACGGCTGAAGTAGATGTAAATAAGGCATCTATATACGATAAGCCATCAGTGTGCTCCACCACAGGAGTCATCAATAATAATGACCCCGCAAAGATTAGCAGGGAAAATGAAAGCACTAAATATTGCCAGGGATTTAGCTGCACCTTTTTATTTTTATTGAAATAATCCAAAATGTTAATGATATTTATGAAGTTCTTTTTGTTCAGAAAGACACAATTTATCACTCAATGGGAAGTTGGGTGATAAACTCACTCCTCCGCTGGAACAATCGACTTCACAATTAAATTCAAAACCAAAATAATACTTAGGAACAGCGCAATTCTTGCAATCAAATCACCCCATTTTGTATAAAAAGTGGTTGCTGTATTAGTGTGTAAAATGTGTTGGAGTGCAATGGCTTCGTCGTATTTTGACTGTTCCAGAATATCTCCTCTTTGATTGATGAAGGCGGAAATCCCCGAATTGGCTGCACGGGCGACACAACGCCTGGTCTCTATACTTCGGAGGGAAGCAAAATACAAATGCTGTCGGTGTCCCGGCGTATCATCCCACCAGCCGTCATTGGTCATCACAAATATTAAATCTGCTCCATGGCGAACAAAATTAGCGACATAATCCCCATAGATAGATTCGTAACAAATCAAGGGTGCAACATTTGCCTTTTCTCCACTAAAAACAGCAGGAGTAGATTCCGTACCCGATCCGGCTACCGTTCCCCCCAATGCATCCACCAATGGTTTTAGGAAAAAGAGTATTTTTTTGAAAGGAAAAATTTCAGCACCTGGCACCAATTTTGATTTCTTATGGGCTTGTGGAGTCTCCTCCAAAGGTAATTGCAAGGCATAATTATAGGTTTCCAAATAACGAATATGCCCATTTGGTAACTTTTGCTCACGCACCGCTCCAAGCCTTTTCTCTCCTTCCCTAAATTCATGATAAGCATTCAATCCGGTAATGATTTTCAAATTTGGAAAAGCTTTCAAAAATCCCTGCAACTGCTGAATCGCCGGATAATTAGCCATTCTCCTATCCTCTACATAACCAAAACTCGTCTCTGGCAACACCAAATAATCTGTATTTTCATCTACGATAGAGCTGGCCAATTCCAAATAATGCTTCATTTGGAGCTTTTCGGAAATCGCAAATTTTTCATAATGTGGCTCGTAATTGGGTTGCACCACTGCTACCCTTACCTCATGCCCTTTGTCTTCGTTATTATAGTATATTACCTGTGAGAAAATTATGGGGAGTATCAATATTACCAATATAATGCCCCCCTGTTTTTTATCCCATTTGGCTGTAGCCAAATAATTTGCCCAAAGTTGAAATAATAAATAATTGACAAGTAATACCCAAAGACTCCCTCCAAATATGCCCGTATATTCATACCACTGCACCCAGGAAGGTACCTGCGCAAACCCATTGCCCAGTGCCAGCCAAGGCCAGCTCAAATCCCAGTGAAAATGATTCAACTCATAGGTGATAAACAGGGCAATGAATGCCATACCCGCCAATCGGGGTATTTTTTGTCTGATTTTATGGTATAAAACCAAGGGAATTGCGGCAAGCATACTATTCACCGTATTGGCAAAAATACCCGGTGCAAGGGAGGCGTTTGCCACCCACCAGGTAGTCATAATATTATAGACAATAAAGGTATTAAAAGCATACCCAAAAAAGCGGCGCCCCGATTTTTGCCCCCCTTCTTTAGATATATCATACTCAATCATCAACAAAGGCACAAAACCCACAAACATAAATAAAGGGAATGGAATAAGTCCGGGAAAACCAATCGCCAAAAGTAATCCCCCAATGGTCGAGTATAAAAAATACCGCTGATTAAAATGCCGCCTAAAAAGGGACAGACTACTCACCAGCAACATCCACAATCCAAGCAAAAAAAACAAAGAAAAATGCCCCCAAAGTAATTTTTGGTCATTGAGTTCTTTCATCTCAAAGCCGGTATATCCTACGATTAGCAGGGATAAAACCAATAATAGCCATTCTATTTTCTTTCCCAAAGTGATATTTTTAAAAATTCAAGACAAATGTAATTATAAAATTTTAATGAATCGTTAAAAACTTAGTTATTCTCCCGATTCTCCGCCTAAGACCTTATCATTGCATAAGAAATAAAAAAATATGCATCCATTCAAATTACAGCTAGACGATTATTGTAACTTACACACGACTCCGCCTTTCCGGTTATTATACGAGCTGGAGCGGGAAACCTATCTTAAAACACTCGCCCCCCAAATGTTGTCCGGTCCCCTTCAGGGAACATTGCTGCAATTCCTGAGTGAGATGATAAAACCACAACTCATCTTGGAAATCGGGACTTTCACCGGGTATTCAGCCTTGTGTCTGGCACAGGGACTGAGCCCAGAAGGCATATTACACACCATTGATGTCAATCCGGAAATTCAATATTTTGTGGATAAATATGTCAAAAAAGCAGGGCTGCAGGATAAAATCACCTTTCACTTAGGTAATGCCTTAGATATTGTTCCCAACCTTCCAAACGAAATAGACCTCGCCTTCATCGACGCAGGCAAACAACAATATCTTGACTTCTATGAACTGGTTTTACCCAAGCTCAGAAAAGGAGGATACCTCCTTGCTGATAATGTCTTATGGAGTGGCAAGGTCATTTCAGATGCCATGGATGCTGACACCCTTGCCATTCGATCTTTTAACAAAAAAATACAAGCTGATGAAAGAGTCAAAAATATCATGCTTCCCATTCGGGATGGACTTACGATTGTACAAAAATTATAGTTTTGGCCTCATTTTATTTTTGTGTGCCTCAACACAACTACTAAGTCAAAAATTATGCCCCCATAAAACAGCATGGGGATTCGTTGCTTCCGTCACTCATTCATCTCCCTTGGAAATCATTAAAGATTCACCCGAATCCAACCCAGTATCCATTGGATCAAACCCCTCATTTGGCTATCAACTTAATTTATTCAGGACTTATACCCTTTCACCAAAAGTGAGTCTTCAACCAAGCATAATTTTAGGACTAGATAGCTATAACCTTACCATGACTATCCCCATAAGTTTCCACGATCTGGGATGGCAGGACGATTATACAGATTATTTTACCGAGCATGTACTTGGCTATTATGGTATTTCCCTGGGTGTTAATTATTCACTTTTCAAAAAAGAAAAAAATAAGCTAATCGTTTTCACTAACCTTCAATTTGTAAATTTCATCCCCTATAAATGGCATTACCTGGTTGATGCGGTACTTGCCAATCAACAAATAGAGCCGTTAATTGATGTACCAATGAAAACATCCTATGATAAATTTTCTTCATTAGCACCAAGCCTTGGTTTTTCTTATCAAAGACAAATAAATAAAAAAACAATACTCACCTTCAATGTCTCCGCCACTTATTCCAGACATATCATGATGAAAACGGATGGAAAATTTCAAATTTTTGGTACTACAAAAACAGCAAAGGGCAGCTACCTCAAGAGATATAAATATATTGCCGCAGGCATCGGAATGTTATTTTTATTGGAATAATATCACAAAAAAGTTAATTTTCTTGACTTTTTAAAAAATTCATCGTATTATTGCGATAAATAAAGCAGAAATGGGTGTTTCAAAGTCAGAAAAATTCACAGCAGAGCAAAATAAATTAGCCGACTTTTCTAAAGCATTTGGGCATCCGGCTAGGATTGCCATTATTCAATACTTATTGGAAGTCAATGCCTGTGTTTGTGGAGATTTAGTGGACGTCTTGCCCTTATCACAGGCGACTGTTTCTCAACATTTAAAAGAATTAAAAAAAGCAGGAATTATTGACGGAGAAGTAGAAGGAAGAAATGTTTGCTATTGTATCAATAAGGATGTTTGGAATGAACGGCTTACACTGCTTGATAAATTTTTCAAAAAAATAAAGAACTGCTGTTAAAAAAATATTTTTTTATTTAAAATAATCGTAATATTACGATAAAAAATCATCATCATGGATTATTCAAAAAATTTAAAAGAATTAGTCAAAGAAAAATACGGACAAATCGCGAAAGAAGCCGGGGACGGCTGTTCCTCCTCCTGCTGTGGAGACGACAAAGTAGATTACACCATCATGTCCGATGATTATACACAGATGGATGGCTATTCAGAAGATGCAGACCTCCACCTCGGATGTGGTCTGCCGACTCAATTTGCCCAAATAAAAAAAGGAGATACCGTCGTTGATTTAGGGAGTGGTGCCGGAAATGATTGTTTCATCGCGCTATCCGAAACAGGTCCAACCGGCTCGGTAATCGGTATTGACATGACAGAAGCGATGATCGAAAAAGCCCGGGAAAATGTAAAAAAATTAGGCGTTAATAATGTCAAATTTATACTTGGAGACATTGAAGCCGTCCCTTTGGAAGAAAACACCGCAGATGTTGTCGTCAGCAATTGTGTTTTTAACCTTGTGCCCGATAAAAAAGCAGCTTTTGAAGAGACCTATCGCATCCTCAAAAAAGGAGGCCACTTTAGTATCTCGGATATTGTGCTCCGGGGTATTTTACCTGAAAGTCTTAAAAATGACGCCGAAATGTACGCCGGTTGTGTCGCAGGTGCCGTACAGCAGGATGAATACCTCTCTTATATCCGAGATGCAGGATTCCAACAAATAGAAATTCAAAAGGAAAAAGAAATTATTCTTCCGGATGAAATTTTAAAAAACTACCTGACGGATGCGGCTTTGGACAATTTCAAAAAATCTAATCTAGGTATATTTAGTATTACGGTATTTGGCAGAAAATAAAGCTGTTTAATAAAGGATCCACAAAAGCATGCGAAAAAATGTCGTTTATTTTTTCGTCTGCTTTTGCTTTCTCTTTATTTTTTATAATTTGTTTCATGGATCAGAAGGACGGCTACCCATTAGGACTAAGGCAGGGATTCCTTTCTTGCGATAGACCTTATTGTAGTGCGCCACGTCTTTTTCCAAAATGATGGAAATTTCATTCTGTGCGGTATGCCATTCTTCCAACAAATCATTCAACCGTTTTTTTGCTCCAAGCGTCACAACGGGGTCGTTACTTTCCACTCTTGCTCTCAGTGCCAATAATTCCGCATTTAACGCGCTGGGATAATTGATTACATCCTGATGTGTTTTTTGATTAGGTTGTATTAGCAGTCCTTCCCATTTAGAAATTCTAAGGGCAATTTCCTCTCCCAGTCTAACCAAATTTTCAGTATCCGGCACCTGTGCCAAATACTTATTTAGAAAATCTAACTGAGTATGAAGGGCATCCATATTAATGACCACCTCATGCATTGCCCGTACCGTATGGTCAATCGTCATGACAATTTCTTCCTGCTCCTGATAATCTGACATACGTGCGTTAATCCTCGGATCGGGTAAAATAAGACACTGGGTACTAACCCTGTTTTTGTCCTTAATCAATTCAATCGTATATTTCCCCGGTGCAACCAACGAACCACGGTAATCGCCTAATACAAAAACATTTTTAATACCCGGAAGCGAATTACGCCTCATATCCCAAATGAAGCGATTCACTCCGTATTCTGTTGACAATACCTGCGGGGCGTGTGGACCTCCGGCATAAGCCACGTAATCTTTCATTTTTGTATTGGAAAAAGAAGCAACGATTTCTCCCTTTTTATCCAAAATATTTAACTCCAACACTTCCCCCTGTTTCAAATAGCCCGGCAAAAAATAATCAATCACTAATCCATCTTTGACGGGTTTAGGATTGAATACGTCCCTTCCTTTGCCCGGATAATTCAAACGAACAGATGGAGTAGGTTCAAAAAGCAGCATCTTCCCTGATAATAATTGATCAAATCCCTGTTGGATTGAATTGAGGTCATTTAAAACCCAAATTCCCCGTCCGCCGGTAGAAACAATCATATCATTATTCTGAAAGGTAATATCCGTAATCGGACAGGTAGGCAAATTGAGCTGGAAGCGCTGCCATATCATGCCATTATCCGTAGAGATATACAGACCGGATAATGTACCAGCATACAAAATACCGAGCACCTTTGGGTCTTCCCGAACAACCATCACATAATCCCCTCTGGCAATTCCCTTTGTTATTTTTTCCCAATTTTTTCCATAATCATCCGTCTTATAGATATAAGGTCGCTGGTTATTGCTTTTATGTTTTGTTACGGCTACGTAGGCAGTTCCTTTACTAAAAGAAGACAAATGAATACTATTAATAATCCCCTCACCCAATTCTGGAGGTGAAATATTAGTCCACGAACGTCCACCATTTTTAGTCAATTGAATATTGCCATCATCAGTACCCACCCAAATGACATTTTTCTCCAAACCAGAGCAGGCGACATAACTAATGGTGTTATAGTTTTCCCCTCCTGCGGCCTCATTGGTAAACGGAAATCCACCAACGCCTTGTTTATCCTTTTCATTTTTGGTTAAATCCGGGCTAATTTCCTGCCAACTCAGTCCTTTATCCGTTGTTTTCAATAATACATTAGCAGCGTGATAGACCGTGTTTTTATCAAAGGGATCCACTACGATTGGTGCATTCCAATTAAACCTATACTTCATATTTTTCGGCTTCGTCCCCAAGCCTAAAGCCGGATAGGCCATGACGTCTTTTACGAAGCCGGTTTCATGCTGATAAGAGGTAATATTACCCTGGTAGCTTCCGCTGAAAATCAAGCTTGGATTATCCTTATCAAAGGCAATAAATGCACTTTCTCCTCCACCTACACTATAGGGCTTTGATGGCGTTTCAACGTCTTTTTCAATGCCTTCAAAAGCAATAGTGGAATTATCCTGTTGAGCACTATAAATATGATAGGGGAACAAATTATCTGTGGCTACTCTATAAAACTGGGCGGTTGGTTGATTATTTTGACTGGACCAGGAAGCGCCCGCATTAAAAGTAATCGCTGCTCCTCCGTCATTGGCAATAATCCAATTATTTGTATTAGCCGGGTTAACCCAAATATCGTGCTGATCAGAATGAGGTGTTTTAACAATCTCAAAGGAGTATCCCGCATCATTAGATTTCAATAATGAAGCATTGAGCACATAAACCGTTCGTTTATCAACAGGGTCAGCAACAATCTTGGTATAATACCACGATCTGGCTATTGTTTGTCGGTCAGCAGAGGTTTGTTTCCAGGTATCTCCTCCATCCTTCGATTGGTAAATCCCTGCCAAACCATCCGTACTTTCTATGATTGCATAAACAACCTTACTATCAACCGGAGAGATAGCAATCCCTGTTTTTCCCATTCGGGCGGGCAGGCCTTCACTTAGGCGATGCCAGCTATTCCCCCCGTCGGTAGAGCGATACAAACCAGATCCTTCGCCCCCACTTCTAATTTGCCAGGGGCTTCTCTGGTGGTCCCACATTCCGGCAAAAAGTATATTGGGGTCATTGGGATCCATAGTTAAATCACTAACGCCGGTTGTCCCATTATAAAAAAGGACTTTTGTCCAATTCTTTCCTCCATCTTCAGTTCTATAAACTCCTCTGTCATCAGATGCACCAAAGGCAGCTCCCTGAACCGCAACATAAACGATATTTTCTTTTGTGGGGTGTACAATAATAGACGCAATATGTTGTGAATCCCATAATCCAATATTGGACCAGGTATTTCCTCCGTCTTCGGTTTTATAAACACCATCTCCCGGAAAAGTCATTACTCCGCGTATGGAAGACTCTCCCATTCCAACGTATATAACACGGGGATTGCTAGGTGCGATTGCTATCGCGCCAACAGAAGCCGATTTGAAATAACCATCAGAAATATTCTTCCAGGAGACACCAGCGTCATTTGTTTTCCACAATCCACCTCCGGCAGTACCCATCAGATAAGCAGCAGAATTATTGGAAAAACCAACCACAGCTGTAGCCCGGCCTCCGCGAGTGGGGCTGGGATTTTGCCATTGAAGAGTGTTATAAAAAGGAGAGTGGAACACACTTCGTCTCTTTGGAGACTGAGCGTCCAAATTAGCACCCCTCGTCAAAATAAACAATAAAATAATAATAGAACCAGCATAACATCGATTCATAAACAGCAATTTTTCACGACCAATAAGGAGGAGAATTGGCGTGTTGTTTTCTCAATAGTATTACAAAAGTAATTACCAAAAGGGAATTGACAGGTCGGACAATTTACAGAAAAAAAATAGTTGCAGAGAAAAAGAGATTTCAACCTCGCGGTTGATCCCTAATTTTAAATGAGTGTTATGATTGGTATGTTAAGCGCACCTCTCAATTATATAGTACACTTAATTGGTCGCAAGGTACATACTTTTTTATATTTTTCAAAATTTTAAAAAGGAAGTCTATGTATTTTGACCACAAACCATTCAATTAATAGTAATAATGCATACGTTACTATTAAAAAAAGGTTTCATTAAAGGTGATATTTTTACATTAAATCCGGATAAGGAGGGATAAAGCAATCAATATAAATGGGTGCATTTTATTTTGTTGCTTTTCCTCTAATACGCGCCTTTTATTTACTATAATTTCTGCTTACAGAAAATACACTTAGGAATGAGATATAAATAAATGTTCTTTCTTTACTCGATTATTTGTTCTTAGTTTTCACTCTACCTGGCAAGCCGAATAGACAGGTTTAAAAGCGGGAGTCCCGCCTGGGGTCCAACAGACTTATCGAGATAAGTGATCGATTTTAAAATGGAAAATAAGGGCAAAAGAAGCAGTTAAGAATGGATAGTTATTTTTAACTCATTCCTTAGCTGATTTTGCCATGATTTTTGCAAAAAATGGCAAAAATTACGCCAAAATTAAATGAAATTCTGATTTCAAATCCCCGCCTTAAAAGACGAGACAAAATGAAATCCCCCCCATCTGAAGTCACTTGTTCGCTAATTGCCCACAGGCGGCATCAATATCTTTGCCCCGGCTTCGCCGGACGGAGATCATCACCCCTTTGTCTCGAATGAATTGAGCAAAACGATCAATTTTATCTGCTTCTGCTTTGACGAAGTCGAGTCCTTCGACCGGATTATATTCGATTACATTGACATTGACGGGGAAGTGTTTGCAGAGCTTCCATAGATTTTTAGCATCTTCCGTACTCGCATTAAAATCATTAAAAGCGATGTATTCGTAGCTAATTTTACTTTTTGTTTTTTGGTAAAAATATTTTAGGGCTTCGATGAGTGTGGAGAGATTATTTTGCTCATTAATTGCCATGATGGAATTGCGTTTCTCATCGTCAGCGGCATGTAGAGAAAGCGCCAGATTAACTCTTAGATTATCATCTGCCAGCTTTTTGATCATTTTAGCAATGCCCGCAGTACTGATAGTGATTCTCCTTGGCGACATAAATAATCCATCCTCGGAGGAGATAATTTCTATGCTTTTTTTGACCTGTTGGTAAGTGAGTAGAGGCTCTCCCATCCCCATGTAAACGATATTGGTTAAAGGGTGTCCAAAAGTCTCTAAGCACTGGTTATTAACGTAAACTACCTGATCATAGATTTCTGCGGCGGATAGATTTCGTACCCGTTTCATCTGTCCGGTGGCACAAAAATTACAACTCAGGCTACACCCGACCTGACAAGAGACGCAGACGGTGTAACGATCTCCTTTTTCTACGGGAATTAGTACGGATTCTATCATCGCTCCATCATGCAGTTTGAATCGGGATTTAATCGTGCCATCGGAGCTGTGTTGTGCTGTATCTAACTGAATGGGCAGGATGACAAAGTGCTGTTCCAGGTCTGCCCTCAACTGTTTGGAGAGGTTGGTCATGGCGGCAAAATCATGGGCGTGTTTTTTCCACAGCCATTCATAGACTTGTTTGGCACGAAACTTTTGAAGTCCTTTTTCCTGAAAATAGCTTTGTAATTCTTCAAGACTTAGCTGTCTAATATCAATTTTTGCATCTGTCATGGGGGCAAAGGTACGGTTATTTTACTACATTTCCTTCCTCAATCTGGCGACGGGGATATTTAACTGTTCTCTATATTTAGCAACAGTACGGCGAGCAATATTGTAGCCCTTTTCTTTGAGCAAGTCCATTAATTTTTTATCAGAAAGCGGTTTTTTCTTATTTTCCGTTTCTATGATTTCGCTGAGCGTCTTTTTGATTCCCAGACTGGAAATTTCTTCTCCTTCCAAATTTTGCAAAGATTCCGAAAAGAAATCCTTTAGTCGTTTGGTGCCAAATTCCGTTTGAACAAACTTACTATTGACCACTCTCGAAATAGTCGAAATATCCAAGTCAGTTATTTCGGAAATATCCTTGAGAATCATGGGGCGAAGTTTCTTTTGGTCACCGGTCAGGAAGTAATCGTATTGGTATTCCATGATGGCATTCATGGTGGAAAGCAGGGTGTTCCGTCGTTGATTGATGGCATCAATAAACCACCTGGCGGAGTCAATTTTTTGTTTAATGAAAACCATGGCTTCCTTTCGCTGCCTTTCTTTTTTTTGCTCTTTATTGCTTCGTTTGTAACTTTTGAGCATATCGACGTAGTAGTCATTGACCCTCAATTCAGGCGAATTGATATTGTGCATGGATAACTCCAGAGTGCCGTCTCTATTGGTAATAAAAAAATCAGGGACGATGTATTGAATACTTGATCTCGACGAGGAGCTGAAGCCGCTTGCCGGTTTGGGATTCAGCTTTAAAATTTCCTCATAAGCGGCTTTGATATCTTCATCGGGAACTTCCAATTGTTGTAATTTGTCAAAATGTTTTTTTGAAAATTCATCAAAATAATCGGTTAAAATCTTTTTGGCAAGCTCCAGATTATAAAGAGATGCGATGTCGATGTCTTCTTGTTTTATTTTTGCGTCAAGCTGTAATAAAAGACACTCCTGAAGGTTTCTTGCACCAACTCCGGAAGGTTCAAATTGCTGAACTTTTTTTAAAATGGCGGTAATTTCTTCTTCAGTGGCGATGACATTCTCTGCGAACATCAAATCATCCATGATGGAAGGAATTTCCCTTCTTAAATATCCATCATCGTCTATGCTACCCAGTAATTGATTGGCAATGGCATTTTCTTTTTCGTCTTTTAGTTTTAAAAGGCCTAATTGTTTTTCAAGGTGTTCATAGAAGGAAGTTTCTACGGCAATTGGTATTGTTTTATTATCGTCTTCTGCATTATAATTATTACTTTTTTGGCGGTAAGCCGAAGGGTCGTCCTCCATATAATCATTGAGGTATTCATCCAGTTCAAAAGGTTCTTCGTTGTCGGAATCTTCTTTTTCTTTAAAATCCTCCTCATTATTACTGAGGTTATCCAATTCGTCAGTTGATGCACCTTCTTCGAGGGCGGGATTGGCTTCCAATTCTTCTTCCACGCGCTGCTCTAAGCTTATCGTAGGTACCTGCAACAGTTTGATTAGCTGAATCTGTTGAGGCGATAGCTTTTGAAGCATTTTCTGACTTAAAGTCTGCCTGAGCATCGTGCTTTGGTTTCGTAGTACAATAATGTATAACTGTACTAAATTATTTACTGGAAATTATTTTTGTTAAAGTATCAGAGGTTGTGATAAATATATAAACCTTTGTTCTAATACGTCAAATTGGGTGTGAATGTTTGAAAAAATACGTTTTTTTAAATGTTAAAGGTGCTTTTCTGCATGATAAGACGACCGAACCAACGGGGAGCTTTCTACGATATCAAAGCCCAAATTTTCTCCGATTTCTTTATACATAGCGAAGATATCCGGATGGATAAATTCGGCTACTTCAATATGCATTTTTGTCGGTTGCAAATATTGCCCGATGGTAAATACGTCACATCCATGCTCAATCAAATCCTGCATTAAACGAATGACATCCTCCTGCTTTTCTCCCAGTCCGACCATAATTCCAGACTTGGTACGTATGCCCATGTCTTTGGTTCGTTGAATTTGCTCCAGACTCCTTTCGTAACGTCCCTGCGGTCTGACCATTTTATACAAAGGAGCGACCGTTTCCATATTATGTGAAACTATCTCCTGTCCCCCTTCGACCATTCGCTCCAGTGCTTCCCATTTGGATTTCACATCGGGAATGAGCGTTTCAATGGTGACAGAAGGGGTCATTTCCTTGGTTAGTTTGACGGTCTGATACCAGACCTCCGCGCCTTTGTCTTTTAGTTCATCCCGATTAACGGAGGTGATTACGGCGTGTTTTACTCCCATTAGGTGGATGGCTTTGGCGACTCTTTTGGGCTCATCCAGGTCGTACTCAGTAGGGCGACCGGTCTTAACGGCACAAAAGGAACAGGATCGGGTGCAGGTATTGCCCAAAATCATAAAGGTAGCTGTTCCTGCGCCCCAACATTCGCCCATATTGGGACAATTACCGCTCTGACAAATCGTGTGTAATTTGTATTTATCAACGAGGCTTCTTACATTTCGATAAGATTCTCCGATGGGTAATTTCACTCTTAGCCAGTCGGGTTTTCTTCTTCGTGGCTCTTTTTGCACAATTGGCAACTCTTTCATACTCACTTTCTTTTTCCGAGCTGCAAATTTAAATAAAGATTAAAGAAAACAGGACTATTTTGTATATCTTTTTGAGTTGGGCTTTCGACCATGATTGGAATTCGCTGAAGATAAAAATCAGCCATGACACCTACTTCCATCGCACGGACGAATGATTCAAAGGCGCCCCATGCAAAATGTAGGGCAAGTTTGGCGTGGCCACCGGGAATTATTTTAGTTTCATTAATTCCTTTCAGAAAGCCTGCCCCACCGTATATTTCCTGAATATTGAGGAAGCGGTCTGCTATTTCTTCGGAGTATTTTCTGGCTTCTATTCTCAATTGTGACGGGTCTGTATCGGATCTAAGTTTTAAGTTGAGGTAGTATGGCTTTAGCAATCCCAAAGAAGCTCCGGCCTGATAGCTCACACCAATTGCCAGTCCTTTTCTTTTTCCTTTTTCTGTTAAATATCGTTTTTCACCGATCCCGCCTCTTAATACGAAAAAGCTATTTTGTTTTCCATAGATAAAAGGCTTTGGCACACTTTGATTATTAAAGGTGAAGTCATCTAATGTTTCTTTGTATTCCCGGGGATGGTTAATTTCTCCAAATTCAATATTATAAAACCGGGTTAAATAGTAAGATTTTAGCTGACCAATGGATACGCCGACAGCAAAACCGTTTGTCTGAAGTATTTTTAAATCAATGGCAACTTCCTTTTGATAGATATACCCTTTATTTCCATCACTTTCATAGTTGTTTTCATCAGAATTGAAATACACCTGTGCCTGAAGTATTCCGGATAATCCTATGAAAATGAATAACAAAAAAATATTTTTTCTCATGAGTATATGCTTTAATAAATCGAGAATAATAACTTTCCTAAGCTCCCTTGAAGGATGAAGATACACTTTTTTTTTGATAGAAACAATATTTGTCAATTATTTGAGGGGAGTGTATCGTCAGGTATTTTTTTTATCTTTACAAATAGTCAGCAGCTCCTTATGTTTATTTAGTAAATCAAGGGTTATTTTATGCATTTGTTCATAATGAAATAGGTAGTGAGGATGTAGTTTTTCATTGTTTTCTTTGATTTGGTCGGCGAAGTGATGAAAACAAGTGACACTACTGTCAATGAGTTTACTGTATCTTTCTATTTCTTCTTCCAGCTTTTCTATGTATTCTATTTGGTTAGAATCTATTTTTCTGAAACGGTTGCATAGTTGCTCGTAATGATTTTTGCAGGTTATTCTTTCCATGGTGATATCCCCCATTGACAGATTAAAAAAGGAGGAGATTTTCATTAGGTTGCATAATTTTGGCTCAGCAGAACCGTTCTCATAAGAGGATATATTTCCTCTGTTTAATCCGAGGTGGTGTGCCAGTTCCTCTTGACTGAGGCAGCACATTTTTCTAAGCGCCCTTATATTGGCTGGCAAGTGATTGGAAGTATTATTTGCGTTTGTTGTCATTATGAGCTGCTGTTTTACCTGACATATATTATTAAGTAGTACATCCCAACCCGACAGAATGACAGATGAGAATGCCGTGGCACAAAATTTGCACTACTTATTAATAGTACAAGAATTTTGAGGTATTGTTTAAAATGTAATTAAAATTAACATTATTAACCATTAAACGTCTCGCAGATAACACTTGTCGATAAAAAGTTACTGTTTTGTCATTTTTATTTGCAAAGTAGTATCTTTTTATTTAGATTTGTTAAAAATAATGACAAAAACACGAATTATGGTCGTATCAATCAATAGTAATAGAGTAGGAATACAGGAGCAAATAGACAAAGTTTCTTCTTCATTAAGAGCTTTTTCTTTGAAATTGTCTGGTAATATGACTGACGCAGAGGATTTGTATCAGGATACGGTTTTACGTATTATTAATAATGCGGAAAAATATAACCCGGGTACTAATTTTAAGGCTTGGGCAATCACTATAATGAGAAATATTTTTATTAATAATTACCGAAAGAAAACGAGACGTAATCTTATTATAGATCAAACGCCCAATAATTATTATATAGATTCTGCCAATGTGAATGTAAAGAATGACGGAGAGACGGCAATGGGCTATAAAGAATTGATGACTTTGGTTGATAAGTTGGAGGAGGATTTTAAGAAACCTTTCCTGATGGCGTATCAAGGTTATAAGTATGATGAAATTGCCCAAGAATTAGATTCACCTCTTGGAACGATCAAAAGTCGTATCTTTTTTGCCAGAAAAAAACTACAAAAAATGTATTCTCGAATCATGGGAGAGCGAGCTTAAATATATTGATTTTCAGCTCACACATTCCCACTCATAACCGATGACATTCCGCTCTTTCGGACTAAATTCAATTCCGATGAGGTAAATATTTTTGCCCTCTTGATATTTTTCGTAATACCGTTTTTTCTTGATTTGCCGGA
>CAZNCI010000054.1:0-16041 GCA_964571475.1 uncultured Saprospiraceae bacterium
GTAATGACCTATGCTGTTCCCTTTAGGATTAAAGAATAAGTTTACGTCTATTTTACTACGACCACCTTCTTGATAATAGTCCATTGGGGCGTGTTGACGGTTAGATAATAGATGCCGGACGGGAGTTGTCTGAGCGGGAGATTTTTGGTGTTTTTTCCTGCTTTGATTTTCCATTCGCCTGTCTGAATGTTGCTGCCATCAAGGGTCCATAAAGAGAAATTAAGGAGATTGTCTTTGCTGCTGTTTAGATGGAGGTTAAGTGTTTCACTGGCGGGGATGGGGTAAATATCCAGACTGGTCTCTAATGGTATTTTATCAGCTTGGATACTTATTGTTCTCGAAGCGGAGTATTTGATGCCGCCTTCGTTATCCTGCGCAAGTGCCTGTATTTTATAAGTACCATACTGCTCAAATTGATGAAGGGCATGATAGGGCTTGTCTTCAAAGGAATATTGTATTTCGGAATTGATTAAAAACTGGAGATGTTCAACTGTTCCGTCAATGTCGGAAGCAGTAGCATTTATATTGAATTCGTAAGGTAGTTCATTGGTGTAAATGGTCATGTCTTTTTTAGGCGTAGTGAGTATTACATTTGGAAGTTTATTGGGGATGCGATCTCCTTTTATTTCGATGTTGTCAAGGTAGAGGTTGTTACCTTTTCCACTAATATTTTCAAATTCAATGCTAATTGGAGTGCCATCATAAGCGCTTAAATCCAATTGTTCGTGCCGCCATTGGTCGCAGTTGTTGGGGATGAAATTATTAGTGGGAGCTGGGATAGTTGCCAGAGAAGAACCGCTTTTGTCATAGATGGTTGTTTTGTCGCCATCACAAGTGATGATATTTACCCGCAACTCATCCGGTTCATCCTGTTCTGCTGTTCTTTTTGCGTAAGCTAAATCAAAAACTAATTGAGTATTTCTATACCTCTCCAAATTAATTCCTGCCGATAGATAATCCCTTTGATAAGCAAAGTTATGACCATTGAAATTATTCATTTTTAGGGCGTGATTATCAGCTCCACAACTATTAATTACGGTGTTTTTCCAATGGTTTGAGTCATCGTCGGGGTTTAATATTGTCCATTCTAAAGGGGTGGTTGGTTCAAAATTCTCCAGGAATGGTTCGCTGTATTCCTGTGCGCGAATAGCATTGGCAATGAATAGAGTATCTGCTCCCAAATCATTCGAAACGATTAATTGTACCGGATAATTACCTGCTTCTTCATAATAAACAACCGGATTGACCTCCGACGAAGTAACGGGCTCTCCTCCTTCGAATCGCCATGAATAAGAGCGTGCATTTTGAGCGTAACTACCTGTATATTGGACAAAAGACTGGTCGCAAATGATTTTGTTATTTTGATAAATACTTGCCTTGGGTAGAGATTGGGCTG
This sequence comes from uncultured Saprospiraceae bacterium, assembly GCA_964571475.1. Taxonomy (GTDB): domain Bacteria; phylum Bacteroidota; class Bacteroidia; order Chitinophagales; family Saprospiraceae; genus JALVDO01. The sequence continues at coordinate 1,397 of CAZNCI010000054.1, forward strand.
TTTTGATCGAAAAAGAGAACAGACCATCAGGTGCAACCATAGGTCGGAGTTGGGTTTTACCCGAAATACTTGTTGCCTGAATATAATACTCTATCGTAGTACCTGCGGCAAATGCAGGGATGGCCGTTTGGTATAGTCCCCTTGAAGTATTGGTATTATACATGGGTCGTGAATTAAAGGTATTTGTTCCTTTTATTCTGTAAAAAAGCGTGGCGGAAAGGATACCACTTTTGTGTTTAATGATGGCTTGAATAGGGTAAGAACCCGTTGTTTGATAGGTGTCTTTTATTTTTGAGGGAGCAATAAGTAATGGATCTTCTGCTCCAATTAGTTTGGTGATGCAATGAATTGCGCCTGTTTGGAAAATAATACTATTGCAGTTGATCCCAACAATATTATAACCGGGGAATAACTCGTGATAAATGCGGAGTGCTGTGCTGTCGTACTGTTCTTCATAGGTTGGTACTAATACCGACTTATTGATGATGAGAGAATTGGTATAGGTACGGTATGCTCCCCCCTGAACATCGGGGTAGTGCCCAAAGTCATCGGGCGGCATGGGGATTCGGATAATGGTATAGGGATTACCAAAAGGGGTGGTTAATTTACTTTTGATGTATTCAATATTTTGTTCAATGTAGGGACCATCTGCAACACCGGGTGGATATTGCCCGATTAGGAGTGTTTCTTCGTCTATAAACCGCATGTGCATATCCAAATGATGAATTTTATCATAAGGCAATCTTGGAAGTTTGAAATATCGTTGCGTGCCCAAAAAGTCAAAGGCGACGTCGTCAATCTCTGCTTCAGTTTTGGAGGGGTTTTCCAGTTGTACCAAATCCGAAGAAAATGCCGTGTTTAATCCATCTTCCAAATGATTACCACCGGCGTGAATCCAGTCGGTAGGAGCTGCAACCGCTTCATAAATGGGCCAGTTAAATTCGGTTGCTATTTCATTTGGGATAACATTGTCATCCGGTCTGGGGCGGTTATATTCCCAATCGACCAAGATTAAGTCTTCTACATCATTGGCATAAACCGACCAGGGGCCATAGTCCCTGATCCAAATAGAATTGGAGGGTCTTTCGAGGAAGGAGATATGGTCTAAAGGAATGTTTGCCGCTTCTAAGAAGTCTTTTGTTTGCGCCTCATTAGGTGTAATGATGATGACATGGACCTCCGTGATGGCATGACGAATAATTTCTGCTAATAAGGCGTGGTGTCCATTCCAGGTTACAGCCAATGCCTGGGATTCCTCCCATTCTGCCATTGTTCGGACGGAATAGGGGGGAGGGGTTGTGTTTTTTTTGGACAAAAGAATCCCAGTCTCTTCTGGTTTTTGCCCAAGCAAAAAAATAGAAGAGAAAGTAATAAATAAGAAAAGTAAAATTGTCTTTTTCACCGTTTTTAATAAAGGCGCTTAATAAATATCGAATAAATATAAGGTAAAAAGATCAATTTTCAAAATGAGGTGACCCATTTGAACAAAAATAGCTATTAATGAATCAAAAATCGAGCTTTTTAGGAAAGATATTTAATCTTACTCCTGCTCCGAAGTATCGGTCAAATTGATTGACTGTCGTAATTTTACTGTCTCTCTTTCGATAGAAATAGTGCAGGTCGAGGAATAAATTATGCCGGAACATATAACTAAAATCAATACCGATGAGGGTCGTGTTGGCCGTTACCCCCTGACCTGTGAAATTGCCATATTGCTGTTCTCTTGTGCCACTTGGCAACAGTAAATTTCCGCCCCAGTTACTCCCTAAGGTATCTTCTCCTGAAACAGACCGGATTAGGCGCCCTTCAAAAACAAACCGGTAATGTGGCTGGTATCGAAACTTTACGATTACTTCTTTAATATTGCTTCCATTGGGGTGGGCAAGAGGTTGATGAAAATGATTGTAAACGTCGGAGCTATCTCTATGTGAATAGGTATAGGGTCTGATATAGTTCCCTTCGAACTGCAAATCGAGATGGTCGATACCAAAAGCATTGATGTATTTAAGCCCAGCCTGGAGACCGAATTTATTACCCCACCAGCCCCGTTTTTCTATGAATAACTCTTTGAATAAAAACTCATCGAGCATTAATTGCCCGTATAGTTGAAAGTGTTTTAGAAAGTTCCATTTGCCATTTAATCCTATTAATACATTATCCGGACTGCCAAGGGCATGCTCTGCCAGACGGTAAAATATAACGGGGTTGAGGTATTGGAATTCAAAATGGTCATTTCTGTTAAACATGACGACCTCAAAAACACCCAGTTCTAAATTGGATAATAATTTGAACCCCAGATAGTGGGCTGCCATATATTTTCTGGCCTCCAATCTATCCTTAGGGTTCTTATTGGAGGTGACATTTAACTCTGCAAATAAGTTTTGATAATGGAATTTCCAAACATTCCAATTGATTTTTAAATAGGGGTAGTTATTCGCAAAGTCGGACAATAATACGGAACGGTAACCATTGCCAATAAATTGACGTCCATACCCAAACTGAAGACCAACATGGCGGGTGATATTAAACCCGATATATCCCTGCCCATTGAGAAAATCGTAGCCATTTTTTACGGCAAAGACATTACTCCTGTAATTTTTATACAAGGCTTGATGTGGGATGGCTTGATGTGTCTTCACCCAGTCATTGATATATTGGGGAAAACGGGCCTGATTCTCTTTGATATTCATAAAGAAATAAATACGATCATCTACGCCTCCTCTAAGCTGTACACCCCGTGTATTCATGAAGACCCATTCATCTGACTCTTTTTGCTGTGCGACCGAAAAGTGAAGTAAAGGATTTACCCGGATATGAAAATCTTTATCATTAATATCAAATAAATTAGCCGGTGTCTGATAAAAGTATTTGGCAAATGGTTTTTTACTTAAAAGAAAAGCGGGATGTTTCATGCTTTCCTTCATTTGGCTGTAACCGGTAGCATGGCGTTCGGATATAGTTAGAGGGAAGCTTCCCATACCCAGCCACTCGTTATTATCCACAAAGAGATATTCGATATCTTTTTTATCCTTGTCGGATAAAGTGGTAAGGGAGTCTAGTTTTAGCGCATATTGTATAATGGCACCACGCGTGATACCTTTTACGGAAGAATGAAAAGGGGTTTTAAGCCCAGTTTTAATTTCTAAGCGATCAACGATGTGGTAACCGGGGTTATTGAGCGGAAGCATGCTGCCTTGCGCAAAAAATAAAACTGGGGTAAGGCTGAGTAAAATGGATAAAAATAATTTTTGCATATCTTCTATTTTTTGCAAATATACACGCAAATTAAAAAAAGCCTTCACTCGATTGAAAAAACGAGGAAGGCTTATTAACTACATTCGTGGAAAATGCCAGTTAATTTTTGATAATTTTAAAGGTTTGCTGCCGTTGTTGTTCTTGTATGTTTACAAAATAAATACCCTTAGGCAGAGCAGAAACAGCAATATTTAACTCTTTTGTCCCGGGGGTGAACTGCTGTGAAATTAATCTTTGTCCATTCATATCAAAAATATAGATCATGGCATCGTCCGTTATTTTCTGATCAAAAGAGACCGTAATATTTTCTGATACAATGGTAGGATAGACCAATATTGGGTTGTTTTTACTTTTGATATAAATTCTTCTGACTTTGTGATAAACAGTTGTACCGTCAAAATCAACCTGCTTGAGTCGGTAAAAGGATTCTCCTTTCAGTGGGTGTCGGTCATCGATATTATAATAGATAGGTGATTGAGAATTTCCGGCTCCCTTAATCATTTGTAAATCTTCAAAGTCTCTTCCGTTGGCACTTCTTTGTACAACCATATAATCATTGTTTTTTTCGATGGCAGTTGCCCACGAAATTTCAACCATTTCGTTGTTTTTTGCGTAAGCATCAAAATACAATAATTCAATAGGCAAAATAAACTGGTTGACATTTAACATCCCTCTTGTCTGTGGAACATCTTTTTCCCAGGTGAAATCAGAGGGGCAGCTTCCCGTACCGAATAATTGAAGGGATTCTCCTACCATGGTACCTGTTTCTCCTGCGACGGTTGTTCCGCCGGTATCGTACATACCTGTGGCGGTTAATCCCATAGCTATTCCGTCATCTGCCACCTGTTGGTCTGCTCTATAACTAAGGAATTGAACAATCTGGCTGGTTTGTGAGTTATACAGGCAGACAGCACCAATTCCATCGAAAATATTCGGCACATCAAACCAGATAGCACCATAACCATCTCCTTCATCATCAATAACACCTGATAGGTTAATCATTTTGTCAAAAGTTTGGTGCAGCGCTCCATTGGCTTTGTAGAAATGAATCTCATAATCATTTAAATTTACATTGGCTGGACCAAAAACTTCTATTCCTTCATTCACATCAGGACCATTGTTTTTATAGTGAAGTTCATTGATGAAAATGACATCTCCATTTAACTCAGCACAGCCATTAGCAGAAATATTGTTTAGTGCTTGACCAGAAGACCAGGAAGTTCCCAATCGGGCAAATATCTTAAAATAATAATCGGTATTGAGGTTTAAGCCCGTTGTTGTTGCAGTATTACCTCCTCCCTTATAGATGGGATATTCTCCGGCAGGAAAGTCTCCGCCTGCGTCTGATCCAAGTCCATATTGTGCATTGGCTGTGTAGTTAGCACCTGTTCCACCAGGTGTCCCGGTAATAGGAGCATCGGATGCAATAATAAGGATTTCATCAAAACAATAGGGCGCATCCCATGATAGGTGGATATTGCCATCAAAACCATAAGCAAGTGGGGTGAATACGTCAGAAGCAGTGGTACATCCGGTTGTGAAACTGGCTCTGGCAGGGTTCGACTGTTGGAAGCAGTTGGATGCACTGTTGTATTCAAAAACAGCAATATGATAGTCTCTTCCCTGTTCGAGATTCGTAATATTTACGGTTGTCGTACCTGAACCGGTTGAAGGACCGCTATATATGACATAATTCTGGACGCCAAGCTCATCTCCCAATCCAAACTGGGTGTTGGCTGTGAAAGTCTCACCACTACAAGGGATCCAGTCAACGGGCGCATCCAGCTTTGCAAGGATTAAACGGTGATCTCCATTACCATTATTACAATTGATCTGGGCTTGGGTTGAAGAAATATTTGTCACATTGCTTGTTCCCTGGAGCGTTGGCGGTGTACAAATTGCATCTACTGTGCCTTTTACTTTAATGGAGTTTTTTATAAAATCCCAGGTGCTGGCGCTACTGCTGGCATTGTATCCATACCATCGAATGCAGATCTGTTGCCCGTCGCAGAGTGTTTTATCCCAATTGGAAATCTGGTGTAAGGTGGATGTCGCAGTGGAGGAAGCTGTATATAATAAATGAGCGTGCTCAAAGCCATCAATTGACCATTGGACTTGAAAGTCTTTCGGTCCAGTTACCGTATTGTTAATGGTAGTTGCACTTTTTATTTTAAATTCAAGACTGCTGATGGTGATTGTTTTTCCTGCGTTGGGGCTAAAGCATATTTCATAATAACTCCTGATCGACGGGTTAGCATCGGTACTCCAGCCGGTCGAAAAAGCAAAAGGCTCTCGTGCCGATGAAGCCGTGTACATCAATGCACTGATGTTATCACCCGTGGTTAAAAGGTCGGCTGAAATATCTGAAGATAGAACTGTTGGTAATTGATTGCCATCTAACGGCCACTCTACCAAGACTTGTGATGAGGCGGTATATGCCCAAAAAATCATCATCCATAAGGGGGATAATTTGCGGATGTAGCGAAGTATGTAAGTTCTCATATACGTATGTTTTTTTACTATGGCTGTTTTACCAACAGCATTTTTCAATATTATTAATATAAAGTAAGGAGCTACGGTTGTATAGTAGCAGTTTAGTATATAGGTTTTAGAAAATAAAGGGTATATAGTATGAATATCATCTGTTCTATTTGATAACAGCATATGTGGAGGGCTTCGTTACTACAAAAACAAAGCTATGGCATTTTTTATTAAGATGCTCGTTTTATTCGATAAAATAACAAAAAAATGGTATTTTTTAACAGAAAACGGTATGTTTTGAACAGAAAACGGTATTTTTTAGATTTAAGAGGCTCAAACTTGTAGGTTTTGTAAAATTTCTCCCATATAGAAGATATAAAAAATTAACAAAATATAACCTTCCCATTTTGTCAATTTTTTGTTGTTGGCAATGATTCCAAAGAGCACCGTAATGACGATCATTAACGGAAGATAGAAATGGAGAATATTGTCCGGTATTTTCAATGGACCAAAAATGGATGAAAATCCCATGACAGCAAAGGTGTTGAAAATATTAGAGCCTAATACGTTGCCAATAGCAATACCTGAATTTCCTTTTCGGATGGCACTAATGCTAACAAATACTTCGGGAAGGGAAGTGCCGAGCGCTACCGCAGAAAGGGCAATATACTCAGGAGCAAAACCAAGGACTTTTGACATCTCCACGATGGCATAGATTGTATAATCTGCTCCAAGCCAAACGAGGAGTGCGCCCACAATTAATTTACCAATGGCAATTGGACGAATTTTATCTCTTTTCTTTTTTTCTTCTTTTTCTTCCTTGGCTGCATTTGAATTTAAGGAATATAGAAGAAAAATGGCAAGCATTGCCAATAATAGTATGGTCTCAAGTGCAGTTATTCGTCTATCGTAAACTACAAACCATAAAAAGAAAGCGGAACCCCATAGGTAGGTCATGTCGATATGCCACAAATTATATTCTAAGCGGATGAATTTGGCATAAATGAGAACCAAACCCAGTACCAAAGCTATATTCGTGATATTGGAGCCTACTACGTTTCCTACTACAATCTCGGAATTTCCGTGCATGACAGAGATGATAGAGGTTGCCAGTTCTGGAAGGGATGTACCAAAGGCTACAATTGTAAGCCCAATTACAAATGAAGGGATTCCAAAAGCCGACCCAATTTCCTCGGCAGCATCGGTGAACCAATCAGAGGCAAAAAGTAGAGCCGTCAGGGCAGCAACAAAAATTCCGATAAAAAGTAGTATATCCATAATCTATATTGACTGTTTTTTAACAGAAAAGTCACAATGGAGGCAAAAGTAAGCTTTTTGTATAACTATTCAAGGAAAAAAGATGTATCATTACTTTGTAAAAGGCTTTGGAGTAGGAATTAGGAGTTAAAAACAGATTGATGAATATATATATTTTTTCGTTGAGTAATAAAATTTATTCTACTAGTCGGTTGGTAGAAGAAGCCTATTTGGCGGGGCACGATGTTCGGGTGGTCAATCATACTCAGTGCTCTGTTTTGATTGGAGACGAATCACCCTTCGTTTATTATAAAGGAGAAAATATTATAGAGCGACCGGAGGTGATTATTCCCCGGATAGGTGCTTCTGTCAGCAGGCATGGTGCGGCTATTGTCAAGCAGTTTGAAATGAATGGTGTTTTTAGTACGGCTCGCTCATTGGGCATACTTAGGGCTCATAATAAATTGCGTACACTTCAGATATTGAATAGGAAACACATTCCAATTCCCAAGACGGTTTTTTCTATCGACCCAAGTAATATCAATGGGCAAATAGATTTATTAGGAGGAATGCCGGTTATTATCAAATTGCAGGAAGGAACACAGGGTTTAGGGGTTATTTTGGCAGAATCCAAAAAATCTGCTAAATCCATTATTGATACCTTTTATAATATTAATGCGAATATTTTATTACAGGAGTTTATTAAGGAATCCAATGGTGAAGATATTAGGGCCTTCGTTGTTGGAAACAAAGTTGTTGCAGCGATGAAAAGAACGGGTGTCGAAGGAGAGTTTCGATCAAATGTACACAGGGGGGGATCTACTGAAAACGTGCGACTGACGGCAAAGGAAAAGAAAATGGCTCTGAGAGCAGCATTCCATCTTGGTCTGCCGGTGGCTGGTGTGGATATGATAAGGTCGAGTAGGGGCCCTCTTTTGATTGAGGTCAATGCTTCGCCTGGTTTGCAGGGAATAGAGGAGGCAACGGGGGTTAATATTGCAGGGGAAATTATTAAATTTTTAGAAAAAAATGTTCGAACGAAATTTTAAAAATCAGGAAGTCGTTATTCGCCACCATAAGATTGGATTAGGGGAGTCAAAATTAATTAAGGTTTCAATTGATCGTTTGCCAACGGGCACGATGATTGAGATTCCCGTTTATGTTTTTAATGCGGAAGAGCCGGGACCTACTATTTTGTTGCAGGGAGGTTTACATGGAGATGAGGTCAATAGTGTTAATCTATTGCGGAAAATGTTAAAAAATGATTATTTTCAACTCAAACGGGGTTGTGTGGTAGTCGTCCCTCTTTTAAATGTATTCGGTTTTTTGAATTTCTCCCGAGAAGTACATGGTAAGGATGTAAATCGTAGTTTTCCCGGGTCTAAGCGCGGGTCTTTGGCGAGTCGTATTGCTTATTACCACATCAAAGAGATTGCTGAGAATATTGATTTTGCCATTGATTACCACACGGGTGGAGAACAGCGGAATAATTATCCTCAAATTCGTTACACAAAAGGTTCTGAAAGAGGTCGGCAGCTGGCTGAGATATTTCAGGCTCCCTTTGGGTTTGCCTCACCGCTTATCGCTAAATCTTTCCGGAATGAAGCGGCAAAAAATGACGTCCCTGTACTTGTCTTTGAAGGTGGTGAGTCCAAACGATTCGATGCACTGGCAACAGAAGAAGGAATTGCGGGTGCTCTTAGGGTGTTGGCCCATTTTGATATGATAGACGCCCATATTGCTCCGAAGCCGGGCCGAAAAATGATTGTATTCTCAAAACAGAGGTGGATTAGGGCTAAGATTTCCGGGTTGTTTATCCTTCGTGTGAAGAATGGGGATAGTGTTGAAAAGGGGCAGTGTTTAGCCCATATTACGGACACTTACGGAGAGACGGATACCGAAGTTAAAGCGCCTTTTAGCGGGTATATCTTTTGTGTAAATAATGATCCTGTGGTGCATATAGGAGAGGCTTTGTTTCATATTGGCGTATGATTACATGCGCCCTTCTTTTTCGAGGAATACTTTAATGCCACTATTTGAAATCTGGTGCATTTGATCAAAATTTTTGAGGACCTGTGAGATGAATTCCACATCCACTAATCGTTCCAGTTCATGAAAGGTATCGGCAATACCATCTCCAAATTTATAGGTTTGTTCGTAGGGCCCAATTTCAAATTTAACGGCAGTCCTGTTATTCAAAGAAAAGGCGGTTATTTTTAACTGTGGGTGAGCTATGTATCCGATGATTCTCATGCTGGTATGTTTTTGCGTAAAGCCATGATGTATCCTAGATGTACCCCTTCATGAATATTATTAAAGAGAATGGCATCTTCGATGGTTTGTAAGCTCAATCCAAAGCTCGTTGGGTATTCTTTATATTGCCTAAAAAGTCCGGCTTCATAATCTTTGCTCGTTTGCTCAATGGAAGAGAAAAGATTTTTTTTGATGAGTTCGACTTCCTCCTGAGATACATTTGTGGCTTTACTTCCTTTGCGGAAAGCATCAATAAAATCATTTTCAAAGCACATTTTATTTCCCGAAAGGGCATAAACTAACAACTGCTGAGTGACCAGAATGTGTCCGATATTCCAAATAATATTATTTTTGAATCCATCCGGAATATAATTGAGTTGTTCGAGGGATAAATCATCCATAATAGATTTAACATTGCCCCTGATTACGTTTAAATGTTCGAAATTTTTTGTCATGATATTGTTTTTGTACCCTTGCTTAATGGACGATGATTTACGATTTTTGTTTATTGTATAAATTATAATAGTAGCCCTTCCTTTTCAATAATTCCTCATGAGTACCCATTTCGGATATTTGACCATTATCCAAAACAATGATTTTGTCAAAATGAAGATGAGAATATAAGCGGTGGGTGATAATAATTGCGGTTTTATCAGAAAGAGCATCACTAAAATAGCTAAGGATTTGTTTTTCGGTATTCGCATCTACGGCGGACAAACAATCATCCATTAAAACGATATCTGGCGTTTTAATCAATGCTCTGGCGATGGATATACGTTGTTTTTGACCACCGCTGAGCGTAACGCCTCTTTCTCCAACGAGTGTTTCAAAACCATCCGGTAATTCTTCGATGTCATCTTTAATGGCTGCATATTTTGCGAAAGTGGCTATTTGTTCCGGAGTGGCATCCCTTTTGCCGAAGGCGATATTATTGGCAATAGTGTCTGAAAAGAGGAAAACATCCTGCGGGACATAACCAACTCTTCTCCGAATGTTGTTGATATCCTGTTCGCGCAGGTCTTTTTGATCAATTAAAATACTTCCTTCCGAGACGTCATAAGTGCGTAGGAGGAGTTCTGCCAAGCTTGTTTTTCCCGATCCGGTTTTTCCGAGAATGATAACCTTTTGTCCGGGCAGGAGGTGGAAGTTAATATTTTTCAATGCCTGTATGCCTGTGTCAGGGTAGGTGAAGCAAACATCTTTGAATTGAATTTCTCCTTTTAAATGTTGGGTGGACGGAGGTGCGGTATTGACAATTTCGGGTTGGATAAATAAAAATTCATTGATTCTTTTTTGGGAAGCGGCAGCCTGTTGAACAATAGAAGCAACCCATCCTATTGCCATAACCGGCCAGGTTAGCATATTGACGTAGATGACAAATTCTGCAATGTTACCGGGTGTTGCCTTTCCGTTTGCTGCCTGAATAATCCCAATATAAACGGTGATGATGGTACTCACCCCGACGAGCAACATCATTAATGGATGAAAGAAGGCCTCTGTCCGTGCCAGTGAGAGTGATTGAGAGCGGTATTCGTCTGTTTGTTTTTGAAAAAAACGGCTAAATGAAGCCTCTTGAACATAAGATTTTACGACTCGAATGCCGGAATAGACCTCTTGAGAAGTTGAAGTTAGGAATGCTAATTGTTTTTGGATGCCTTCACTTTTTTTATTGATGATATTACTGATGTAATAAATCGATATTGATAAAATAGGTAGTGGCGCTAAGGCATATAATGTGAGCTCCCAATTGACCTTTAGCATTGAATAAATTGCCAAAGTGAAAAGTGAAACGAGATTGATACCGTATAATACAGCAGGTCCCATATACATTCTCACCTTGGAGACGTCCTCTGAGATGCGAGACATTAGGTCGCCTGTGTTATTGCGTTTGTAAAAAGCGGTACTTAATTTTTCATAATGGTCAAATATCTCCTTTCTGATGTCATATTCAAATAAACGAGACATTCGGATAATGGTTTGTCTCATGAAATACATGAAAACACCCATGATTAAGGCAAGTAATAGAACCATTCCGGCAAATTGTAATAATTGGTGGGAGACAGATGAATAAAGGATTTGTTTTTTTGCAATATCTGTCAACTGTTGGTATTGTTTAATATTGTCATAAACCAGATCCAATGCCTGTCGAATGACTTTGGGCATCCATACCCGGAAGTAATTGGAGGTTACGACAAAGACAATACCCAATAATAAGCGGTAGCGGTATTTATAGAAGTATTTATTGAGATAAGCAAGATGCTTCATATTGTTCGTATGTGTCGTTTGAATTGCTGTGGATAAAGGTAACACTTTATTTGGGGTTTCGTTTAAAATTTGGCAGTGTCTTGATTTTTTTCATGCCAAACAAAGACAAAATTTCTTTTTCTTTTTGTGTAATAGATATATTTCCTTTCCTTTGGCGTTAGAATATCGAGAAAGTTATGAACACCTACCCAAAAACAAAAATAAGTACAGTTAAATATAGTTTTAAATGAATAGTATAATTACGCTGGATGAATTCATCATCAAACGGCAAAAAGATTTTCCTTATGCCTCAGGGGAATTGACGGGACTATTGCGTGATATTGGTGTCGCTGCAAAGATTGTCAATCGAGAGGTCAATAAAGCCGGATTGGTGAACATTCTTGGTATTGCCGATCAGCAAAATGCTTCTGGGGATATTGTCCAGAAACTGGATATTTATGCCAATGAAAAATTTATTGCCTGCTTGAAAAATAGTGGAGAATGTGCCGGGATCTCTTCAGAGGAAAATGAAGATTTTATTTCCTTCCCAAGTGTAGATTCTAAAAGTTCCAAGTACATTGTTGTTTTTGACCCCTTAGATGGGTCGTCTAATATTGATGTTAATGTTTCTGTAGGGACTATTTTTGGAATTTATCGTCGAAAGAGTGATGCTTCGGGTCCTTGTGATTTGAATGACTTTTTGCAAAGAGGGGTGGAGCAGGTTGCAGCTGGTTATGTATTATATGGAACATCAACCCTGATGGTTTATACCACAGGGCGAGGGGTGAATGGTTTTACATTAGATCCTTCAATAGGTGAATTTTGCTTGTCCCACAGAGATATTACCATTCCTTCAAAAGGAAATTATTACGCTGTTAATCAGGGTTATTACTTGAAGTTTGATGTGGAAATTAGACGATTAATTGACCATTATTCTGATAAAAATTTAGGATTGAGATATATTGGGTCTATGGTGGCTGATATTCATCGAATTTTATTTCAGGGAGGTATATTCCTTTATCCAAATACAAGGAAATATCCCCATGGTAAATTGCGATTATCCTATGAATTAAACCCATTGTCCTTTATTGTAGAACAGGCAGGAGGTAAGGCAATGACCTGTCAGCTGGAGCGAATCATGGAGGTGGAGTTGAAAGAATTACACCAGCGTAATACAATTGCTATTGGTTCGCCTGATATGGTAGATGAGATGAAACAGTTTGTAGAGCGTTATAGCGCTGTCGCAATGATGTAAGCACAATGAAAAAAAGTGTAAAGCATATAGATACCAGGATTAATATTCATGGGCGGGAAATTCCGGTACGTGTTCATATTGAGTGGCGCAACTCCATGCGGGCATCTATCGGAAAACGACGGGTTAATTTACGCATCCCCCGGGGAGTTATCAAAACAAATATCAATAAAGGTCTGGAGTGGCTTGAGCAATGGTTGACAAGCCTGAGTGATGAAAAAAAAGGCGTATTGGATCGAATTTCCATTAAGACTTATTATTCAGGACAGCTACTAAAGGTAGGACAGCGATTTTACAATTTACATCTTTCTTACGAAAAAAGAAAAAGTCATACAGCGCGATTGTTGGAGGGAACGATTTATTTGAGATTAGTCGAGGGGATTCCACCCGAGCGGATGCAACGTGCTATCAAAACGCTATTAAGTAGAGTGGTCGCCAATGATTTTGCTTTGGAGATACACGAACGGGTTTATTATTGGAATGATCGTTATTTTAATCAAAATGTCAACAATATTCGACTCAAATACACCACCTCCAACTGGGGGAGTTGCTCCACCAAAGGTAATGTCAATCTTTCAACTCGACTTTTGTTTGCCCCGCAGGATGTCATTGATTATGTGATTGTCCATGAATTAGCTCACTTTTTGGAACACAATCATTCTGCTGCTTTTTGGACAATAGTCGGTGATGTAATACCCGATTATAAAGAAAAGGAAGCCTGGCTTAAAAAGAATGGTCATTTATGTGATTTTTAAAATCAACTTCTCTCTTTCCTAAGAGTTTTTCTTCCTCATGGAGGTGGCAAAATATTTAATTGTGATACAAATCACTTATAATTCCAATGCCCACCCTTATCTTTGCACCGTTATTAATATTAATTGAACACTAAACAGAATAAAAAATGGATATTCAACAATTAGTTAACGATCCAAAGGCAACCATTATTGATGTAAGAGAGACTTATGAGTACGCAGCAGGGGCTGTGAATGGCTCAGTCAATATTCCTTTGGGACAAATACCAGGCAAAGTGGAAGAGTTTAAGGGGATGGAGAAGCCTTTGATTTTTTGCTGTGCTTCAGGAAATAGAAGCGGACAAGCAGCTGGTTTTTTACAGGCACAAGGTGTCGAAGGCGTCTATAACGGAGGCAGTTGGGCAATGGTTGATGCCATGAAGATGCATACAGTTTAAGGTTATATATTTTGAACCGGCAGGACTTTCCTGCCGGCTTTTTTTTGCTACAAAATCATCAATAAATTATGCTAGGGTTTTTAAAAAAATTATTTACCGGCGGACCTTCCGCTGATATTGCAGCTTTGCTTTCAGAAGGGGCTGTTGTTTTAGATGTGCGCTCTAAGGGGGAGTACAATAGCGGTCACGTAAAAGGAGCTGTTCATATTCCTTTGAATTTGGTTAATACGCCAGCTAAGTTGAAACAGATAAAAGCTTTCAAGAAGCCAGTTGTTACTTGTTGTGCTTCTGGAAGACGAAGTGGAATCGCTGCAAATTTGCTAAGCGCAAAGGGCATTGAAGCCTATAATGGAGGGGCGTGGACAACTGTTCGTGCCAAAAAGGGGAGATAAATTATTTCTCCACCTTCTCCCACTCAAAGCCCACCAAATTACGCTCCTTCGAACTAAACTCTATGCCAATGAGATAGATATTTTTCTGCTCCTGATACTTTTCGTGGTAGCGTTTTTCTTTGATTTGCTGAAGGGCATTGCCGGAGGCTTTTTCTGCGAGTTTGAATTCGAAGATGAAGGCCATGTCTTCGTATTTCATGGTCAGGTCGATGCGCCCGAGATTGGTGGTGTCTTCGGGGATCATATCCATGCCGAGACTGGCGAGATAGACGTAGGTGACGCTGGCGAAATATCCTTCATATTCCAGCAGTTTATTATTGGT
>CAZNCI010000055.1:0-10047 GCA_964571475.1 uncultured Saprospiraceae bacterium
GCTTTTATCACATTTACTTGTTCATCCGTTTGCGGATGGGCTATGATTATATTTTTTGTTTTCATAAGGCAGCTACATTTTTATTAAAGAATTCTTTAAACTTCGATTTAGTCAGCATACCATCAATAATACGGAAAATAGCATTTTTATCTTCTTCTTCCAATTGCTGAATAAGTTTAAGGCGTTCAGAGGTTGATTTATCAATGATAGTTATATCATCAGGTACTTTACCGCTCATATGAACCAGTTCATCAAGCGTAACTCCATAGTATTTAGCCAATTTATCAGCAGTATTAATAGAAACATCTCTTTCGCCCTTTTCCATTTTAGAATAATTAGACGGATGTACACCGACCGCATTGGCTACTTCTTTTTGTAAAAGGCCCTTTTGCTCTCTTAGAGCCTTTAAATTATATCCAACTATATTAAGTAATACTGCAAATATAGTCAATTTGGAGATTTTAGGCAGTATTATTAACGTTATGATAATTTAAACTTGTCAATACGGAGTGTTTTGTTTGGGGGCTCTACGAAAGTGATGTTTGTTACTGTTGCAAAAGAACCATTTGGGGTATTGATGATTTTTCAGAGTGCATTCAGCTTTAAAATTTCAAAATCAATGCCAAACATTTTCAATAAACTCGGCTTCCGCTTCTTTTCCTTATAGCGATGAAGCAACGAACCGCCTCACGTACACGTTGAAAAAGGGAAAGTTCATAAAAATCAAACACCGCCAAAAAACAAAATCCCCTCCCTCTGCAAGAAAGCGTAAGTTGATATTTAAAAGTCCTTTATCACGACCAACAAACTTCTGGCGCCCTGTGCTCCAATCACCAGGCACTGCTCAATATCCGCTGTTTTGGACGGTCCGGCGATGAATACACCATAACCGGCATCGTCCTTTTCCAATCGTGCGTAGGCTTCGTGCATATTGGAGACTACGTCTGCCTGGTCAAGTACAATCACGAGGTGTTCGCCAATAAAAGGAATTGCGCGTGTCTTTAATGAATCGGGATTAATCCAGATAGCACCATTCTCAATCACACCAAAACTTCCCTGAATAATGGATAAATCCAGTGGGTGTAACTCCCTGGGATGGTCGATAGTATTGAGGTCGAGACCCTTGATGCCTAAATGGGAGATGGTATTGACAATGCGAATTGCTTCGGGGAAATGAATTTTAATCTGCGCTTCAATATCCAGATTACTGGAGCAGCGAACGACCTTAGCTCCCACTTCTTTCAGACTATCCACAAACGTATCAACCAAAACCTCTTTTGTGTTAAATACGGGAATCTTTGGTAATTCAACCAAGTCCGGTTTGTTCTTTCTGATTTGACCTAAAATAGAATCTTTCATGTATTCAGGTTATTTTATTTTTTTTGGGCGTGCCCCTCCAGTCGTTCCTCCTTCCGGGTCGGGCTATCCGCTCTTATGTACTCCTTCGTCCGTGCATACCGCTTCTATCCCTCACGCAAATGAAATCAAATTGCTAATCCCGGCTCAACTACAAATCTAGCAATATTTCCTGAAATATCTTTGCTCAGCTATCCAAAATTAAGACCTAATTCCTGTTTTTAACTACCATAATGCCGTACCGACGGTGCTCTTTTGTTTCGGAGGAATGGTCAGTAAGTCATTTGATGGCGACAAATATATAGTAGCTGAAACCAGTTTAAAATTACACCCTTTTTTTTCCACCTTTTTTTGCCCCGCCTTTTAAGGCGGGGAATTGAAATCAAAATCAGCCCCTGTTCCGAGAACCACAATAACCGGATTTTGGACAGCCGATCTATTCTATGACCACCTTTTCCGTCCAAACTTTATACCCGCTTTCTACCTTTAACAAATAAATACCCTTAGGCAATAATGTTACGTCAATGCCTCTAAGAGGACTCGATAATGGTTTTATCACCTCCTTGCCACGCAAATCGTAAAGATGGCAAACCAAATCCTCTTGACCTCCGGTTTTTACACTGATGAAAAGTTTTGTACTGCTGGGGTTGGGATAAACTTTAAGCTCAAAATCTGACTTCAATTGCGCCTGAACTAAGGATGAATATTCCACACTTCCATCAAAATAAATGACCTTCAAACGATAGTATAATCTTTGCCCCTGCACTGGATTTTTATCCAGGAAATCATAATAATTGACCTCGTCAGTAGCCCCAATCGCTGGTTTTTGTCCTATTTTCTTAAAATTAGACGCATCAAAAGAACGCTCAATTTCGAAATGCCTGACTTCCTGCCCGCCCCTTGTCTGCCAGTCTAATTGCACTTGTTTTCCTGCGGGGGTGACCGATAATGAAATTTCCTGCAAAGGCAAAACGGCATTTTGTACCCAAACGGCATAACTCCTCGCCGGTACCCGAATATGGACATGATAATTATTATCAACCGTCATGGAACTACTATTCGACTTTGAAGTCAACTCATTAAAAATGGCATTCGGAGGGAAATTTGCCGTACCATCGCCATCTACATCCGAATTAAGTCCCTGTTCAATTACCAGTTCTTCTCCGGCAAAATTAATGGCCACCAAAACATCCTTCCCGCCAACGCCTCCTGCTATTTGATAAATCAGTGAAGTCGTACTATAACCCCCGGTGAAAGATTGAAAAAAGGGCGTGCTCTGCCGACTCAAATATTCAATATTACTCGCCTGATAAATATAATTCTGGTGGATATTCATCAGTTCTGTCAAATCTGCCTGCATATTGGTGACGGGAAAATTCGGCAAACTCGTACCAAAAAAATCCGGATAATAAATACACGGCAAACCAATCTGATTATTGGTCAATAAGTACGCATAAGCCAAAATAGGGTCGTTTTGGACGGGTTGACCGGCATCTCTGAAATCATGGTTATTCAAAAAGGTCACCACATTGTAAACATTGGAACCCGCAGCATCTACCATGCCCGATTGAAAGACATTGCGGACGTCATATCCAAAGGCATCGCAGGCATTTTTTAAAGCCTCCCGCATCGCAAAATCAAACAATCGGATATTAATGGCATTTTGTGCCCCCGGCGTCATATTATTGAATACATTATTAATCCACCCATTGAGCGCACTTGGATTGGCATCGTAGAACTCACCCACCATCATGCCGGGATTAATCCCATTTGCATTCAAATCATTCGCTAATTCTGCCGTAAATTGATAATCAAAATGTTTGACGGCATCCATTCTGTACCCTCTAAATGCAGCATCATTCCACAGCCATTTTGCCCAGTCTTTTAAGACCGTTTTGGTAGAAGAAACCGATTGGTCATAATCGTAAAACCACCAAGGCCAATTCCAGAATCCATCCAGTGCTTCCGTGGTAACCGATGTGGAGTTCGGTCTGAAGTTTTCATAATTCATCGCGCCCTGTCCGCTCGGCATGGCGGTGTAATCCGTCCAGGTATGATACTGCAATTGCCCGATGACATCCTGACCGGCAGTCGCATTCCATATTCCGTAAATCCGGTGGTCGGAATAACCACCTGTATTATTCAAATAAATGTATAGAAAATCACCATTGGAATCATAGTCTGTCGGAGCAATGGTCAGTTTGAACTCATCCGTTCGGCAAGTCGTATGTTCATCGACCTGTGCCAGAAAATTGCGCCCCAGCGTAATGACCTTAGATGGCTCTCCGCAGTCTCCGCCGCCGTTAGGCTCACCTTCGTTTGGGTCATCCATCATACCCTGCCAGCCGACGGTATTGGTCTGCATATAGACTTTATACTCGTAGAAGTCAAATCGGGCATCTCCTGTCTTGGAAGATATTTTAAAATAATAATCTCCAGCTCCATTTCCTGAGCTGCCACCAAGGGGTAATACACAAAAGAAACGATCCGATGGATAGGGACTTTTACCCGCATTGTACTCCTGTGTGATATACTGCCTGACCGCAGGATTGTTTTCTGCAGCACCTCCATCCCGATGATTAAAAACGACATCCGCCACGGCATTCATGCCCGCCGTGGAAAAAGCACTGATTAAATTATCCAATTCCATGCGGCTTCCGATACCGGTCGAGCCGGAAAATTCTCCTAAATCATACAAATCTCTTGGATCATATCCATTGCTACAGCTTCCGGAAGAAGTATTGGTCGGAGGTGGTAGCCAGATGTAGGTGAAGCCCGCATTTGACAGCGTATTCACCTTTCCCTGAAGGACACTCGCCCAGGTCGTGCTTACGCCATTGCAGCCATCTTTGGGATAGTCCCAATACCAGCCCTGCATCATAAAATCCTGAGAAAAACCCAAGGTGAAAATAAAAAATTCAAAAAATAATAGTAATACAATACGACGCTTCATGATGATTATATTTTTTCAAAAAATTGGGAAGTTATTGTTCTTCTATTGCTGTCAATCAAGCGAATCAGATACAACCCATTATTAAATGAGCTGATCGGAATTTCAATTTGTGTGCCCCTGACTGTTTGTCGGAAAACTTCTTTCCCACTTATATCTAAAAGCAACAATTGCGTGCCAATCATATTTTCATCCCCTTTAATATTCAAAATATTCGTACCAGGATTAGGGAATAAATTGATGGTCACATCAAGCCGGTTGTTCAGAACAGCAATGACTTCGGAATACACAGATTGCCCGTCAAAATCAACCTGTTTAAGCCGATAGTAATTTTGACCATCCACCGGAGTTTGGTGTGTAAAAGAATAATTATGAGAGATCATGGTACTTCCATTTCCCTTGACAGACCCGATTTTTGTCCACAATTTGGCATCGACACTGTATTCTATATCAAATCGTTCATTATTTGTTTCAGATGAAGTAATCCAGTTCAAATGACTTTCCCCTTTTGCTGCCTTGCCGGTAAAATTTTGTAAAGTAACGGGTAAAACAGCTTGTGTTACGTAGGAAAATCCGGGGTCATCTCCTTCCGTCCAATTGGTCACATAACCATTCACACCAATTCTCCCCCAGGCATTTTCAATACTTGAATCACTAATGTAAATAATGTATTTGACAGTTGTTCCAACCGTGTTAATGGCGGGAATGGATACCGTCCACCATCGATCAGGGTCATTGTATTTCGAGAAAGTACAAGATGCCCTAAATCCATTTGTTTTTGTAGGAACAGACCCATCCTTTGTATAAACCAAATAAACATTTTTACCACTGGTGTCAAAAGTAAAAAGTGGATAAACATCCGCTTGTGCATTCGCAGGAATATCGGAATGTGCCATGTCTAAATGAAGGGAGGATTGCCGCCCATTCGGGTTGACTGTATAAGGGTGATTGTGGTTTCCATCGTGGTAACCAATATTCGAGTTAGGATAATGACCCGTTGCCATCAAACCTGCAACGCTTATCAATATCAGTATAAAAGTAAATAGTTGTTTTTTCATTTTTCCATTTTTTAAAAAAGCCCATACAAAGACGATTTTTAATTTTTAAAAATCTGTTCCTTGTATAGGCTTTTGGTGTGTTAAATATCCTTGAGTTTATACCGTGTTAATCAGATTAATATCCCGGATTTTGAATCAAATTCAAATTGGAGTTAATCTGAGCGCCGGGAATGGGCCACAATTTGGTGTATTCAGGACTCACCTCTTCTTTTTCCCAACGGGCATCCAAATATTTCCCAAAACGAATCAGGTCATTCCGGCGGTATCCTTCAACGAATAACTCTCTTCCTCTTTCTGCTAATAATTGTTCCATCGTCACGCCTGTGAAGTCTTCAACACCTGCTCTCTGGCGCACCATATTTACATAAGTGTCTGCATTGCCGCCTCCCGTTCTCAACTGGACCTCAGCCTTCATCAATAGTACGTCGGCATATCTGAAAATAGGAAAATCATTACTCAAATATCGGTCTGAATTGGGGGCAAACTTCCATTTATAAATTCTGGCTCCTGCCTGACGCAGGCAATTGGGCTCCAACTCGTTGATCTCGGGTGTGAGATTCAATCCCGCACCGTCTAAATCTCTGGGAGCAGTTGGATTGGTCGGATCAAATTTTTCGTAACCCGGATCCTCAATCTGTGTACCATCCTTATTGTATTGTTTGCCAAAAAGCATTCCTTCGCGTCTCGCGTCTTCTTCTGCAAAAGAATTAAAAAATCCCTCCTGTACACACAATCCGTTCCAGGGCAATTGCTGCATTTCCAGTTTCTCCTGCAAATTATAATGCAGAGAAAACAAATGAATTTCCAAGCCTTGTGCATTGATTTCATCAAAGGGTACGCCCATGATAATTTCAGGAGACAACTGTCCTTCCGACTGGAAATTATCAAAATAATTTGTTGCCAACTGGAATTTATTACTGTTAATAATTTCATCCAGCGCTGCCTCAGCTTTTGCCCATTGTGGCGTACCGGTAAATACCTCCGCATTTATATATAGTTTGGCCAGAATCATTTGTGCAACGTAATAATTCACCCGGCCGTAAGTGGCCAGACCAGTTTCTTTTGAAAGCTGATCCTTTACCTCGGTGATTTCTTTTTCAATAAAATCATAAACTTCCTTACGGGAATTTGTCGCCGGAGCAAAATCAGCCGGCACATCAAAATCCGTCACGATTGGTACATTGCCATAGACATCAATTAGCCAATAATAATACAAGGCGCGAAACGCTCTTAACTCTGCAATGGCAATATCCGCCTCCTCGGTGCCAACCGCCTCAAATTGAAAAATTAGCGAATTACAGGTATTAATACCTTTATACATTAAATTCCACCAAAACTCGACATAAAAATCACTTGGCGTCCAGGTCAAACGATGATAGCGATGCCATTCTCCTCCATCAAACCAGTCTCCACCACGTTGAGGCACGGCTAAAATATCTGTGCCGCAATCCCGTCCAAGAGCATACTTATGCCCCATTGTCCAATACAAATTGGTGTAGGCAGTACCGAAGGCAAAAATCAAATTGTCCGGATCGTCAAAAAAGGTAGCTCCATCCAGCTCCGAATAAAGCTCTTCATCCAAATTGGTACACGATTGATTCACCGTTGACAACAGGATGGTCATAAAAGTAATGCTTAATATATATTTTATAGATTTCATATATCTAATTTTTTAAAATTTAAAGTTAAGACCAAAAGTATATCCCTTGGTGGCAAAATAAGTGTTCTCCCTATCCAAGCCCGGAGCTAATGGGTTACCGCCATCCTGATACCTTACCTCTGGGTCAATTCCGGTGTATTTGGTAAATGTCATTAAATTTTGACCAGTTATATATAAGCGTAGAGACTTATCTTTTACCTTTAAATTATAACCTAAAGAGACATTGTCTAATTTAACATAAGAGGCATCCTCTACGTGTACATCCGAAAAGACAGGTCCATTTTGTACATCAGCAAAATCTAAAATCTGCGCCATCCCGTTCTGAATGCCAATTGCATTTGGTACACCATAGCGCGTATTGCTCACATTCAATAAATCATGCCCAAATACTCCTCTAATGAAGAAGTTGAAATCAAAATTTTTGAATCTAAAGCTATTGCTAAAACCAAACTGAAAATCGGGTAGGGCATTTCCAATTACCTGTACGTCTTCTTTGTCTCTGACACCATCGCCATTCAAGTCTTTAATCTGAATATTTCCATCCTCATCCAATCCGTCATAGACAGGACCATATATCTGCCCAATTGGCTGTCCTTCTTCTACCCGGATTGTTTTGACGCCTGTCAAAAATGGAGCTCCCAGGTCTCCTAATTCTCTAAAACCTTCTGATTCTACCTCATCACTGGTGAATTTATCCAGAATAGATGGATTAAACTTAGTAAAAGTGAGTGTCGGATTCCAAACGAAATCTCCCTTTGTTACATCTTTTACCCCAATAGAAAATTCGATACCGGAAGTGGACATCTCCGCTAGGTTTAATAACTTATCGGGATACAAATTGGGTGGAACCCTTACCGGGAAATACAATAGTAAATCACTTGATTTAGAGCGGAAATAATCCACCGTAACATTCATTTTATAATCGAGCAGACTCATATCCATTCCAATGTTAATATCTTCCTTTCGCTCCCACCTCAAATCGGGATTGGGGTTATTGGCAGGACCGTATGCCTCTACGTATTCGCCCTGATAAAAGAACATCCCTCCCTGTGGGCCGAATTTCAAAATGGATAAGTATGGATCGGACGGCGTATTTCCCGTAACGCCATATCCTCCTCTAATTTTTAATTGATCGACCATTGGAATATCCACCAGCTTGGAAATATTCAGACCACCTGATATGCCGGGAAACCAGCCCCATTTGTTGTTTTTTCCGAACTTAGAAGAGCCCTCTCGTCGGATACTCGCAGAAAGGAAATAAATATCTTTATAGTTGAAATTGGTCCTTCCAAAAAATGCGATGATTCTATGGCGACTTTTATAACTGGAGGCAGATGCTTTTCCATCCTGAATATCACTGGCAGCACCAATATTATTATAACCAAAACCATCTGTTAAAAAACCGCCGGCTCTCGCTCCATGTCCTTCTTTTGTAAATTCCTGAAAAGAATAGCCTCCTAGTAATTTAAGTTCGAGCCCATTGAAATCATGTTCGTAATTCAAAGTCGATTCAAAAAGGTCATCATATCTTTCGTCTGTGTATTTTCCGGCAAAACCCTTATCGTTTTTCACACCAAAAGGCGTCCAATAACTTTTTTTACTGTAATACTCTCCGTAAATATCATTTTCGTTGGTTTTGGCATATAAAACACCCGCCTTCAGCCCGGGCATTAATTCCAAATCTCCTTTGATACTGGCGAGAAAACGCTTTTTCTTTTTATCGCGAATATTTTGCTCAATGGCTGCAAGGGGATTGAAGAAGCCAAAAGCATCTCTTTGGAAATATCCGCCCCAATCCTGAAGCGCTTCTTCGTCAGAATGTATTGGTGCTGTGGGATTATACCGAATGGCAAACCCAAAAGCCGGTTGAATTGCCAACTGTTCATTCCTTATGGTATTGGCGATGTTGATACCAATATTCAATTTATCATTAAATGCTTTTTGGTTAAAATTAAGGCGACCATTGATTTGGTCAAATCCTGATTTTATAGCGATTCCCTGTCCTTTTCGATAATTCAGGGCAATGCGATAATTGCTTTGACTATTACCACCGGATAAAGATAAATTGTGCGTATGCGAAATGGCATCTCGCGTGATGGCATCCACCCAGTCCGTTTCACTTCCCAAATCAACCGACCTGCTAAGCGACCTATATTCAGATGCCGTCAAAACATCTGGTTTGCGTGCCACCTGATTCAAAGCAACAAAAGCGCTGTACTCGGCAGTTGTCGTCTCCTTTGATCCTGTTTTTGTAGTAATCAGTATGACACCACTTGCACCACGAGTACCATAAATGGCAGCAGCGGATGCATCCTTTAGTACGTTAATAGTGGCAATATCCTGCGGATCCAATGTTTCCATGCTTACACCAGGCACTCCATCTACAATAATCAAAGGTGAGGTGTTAGCACCAAAAGTAGAAAGACCTCTCAATCGAATATCAAATCCGGCATTGGGGTCTCCGCCCGGTTTGGCTATAGAAAGACCCGATACTTTACCTTGTAATAATTGAGCGGGATCGCTAATATTACCCTGATTGAAATCCTCTTCTTTTAAAACAGCTACAGCACTTGTGATTTGTTTGGTTTTTAATGTACCGTACCCTACCACTACTACTTCGTTGAGTACTTCAGATTCCTCCACTAAGACGACATCAATACGATCAGAGGTAATATCAATCACCTGAGAAGAATATCCAATGTAGGAGACCTGAATTTGTTTTGCCTCTTTAAGGAGTTGTAATGTATATTCACCGTTAAAGTCGGTAGTAGTCCCTACATTTTTTTGCCCAACAACAATAATTGTCACACCAATCAGGGGTGAACCATCATTGGCATCCGTTACTGTACCCGAAATTACCCTTTCCTGTGCACTGGCATTGGAAATTGTAAAAATGGACATTAACAAAATCACCAAAATAGTCGGTAATTGTCTAGTTAATAATTTTACCATTAGCTTTATTTTTAGTTAGATAATATTTTAAATGATGTCTTGTATCTTATTGACGCTCTCTTCCCCCCCTT
>CAZNCI010000055.1:10147-15883 GCA_964571475.1 uncultured Saprospiraceae bacterium
CTTTCAACTTTAACTTCCCCCTTCCCCCCAGATTTAAACCCGGTTTTCCTCCAGTTTTTCACCATCCCCTCTCCAATTTTTTAGTTGATTTTTTTCAAAAATGCATCAAATAATTATTAAAGTTAAAAAAAAATTGATACTTTGTGTCAAAATTACACTTTATTAATAAATTTACAAAATATTTACTTATCACTAAATCTAAATACAATCAAATTTTTAGCTTATGAGATTTCAATTATTTACATTATCAGGAGTTATGGCAATACTATTTGCCTTATCAACTCAATCAAATGCCCAATGCTCACAGATAGGAGTCATTGGTGAATTTACAGACTGGAGCAGCGATGCCATCATGGATCGTGCACCAGAAAACCCTGCCGAATTTTCTATTATTTTAACTTTCACAGATGCCAATGATACGGATGGTAGTGGGTTTATCGACCTTAAATTCCGTCAGGTTGGTGACTGGGGGGTTAACTGGGGAAATGATGCCGGAGACTTCCCAACAGGTGTTGGTGCAGATGGCGCAGGTAATATTCCTGTTCCTGCCGGTACTTACCTGATTACTTTTAATTGCGAAACCGGCGATTACAGCTTCACCAACACTTGTGGTCAAATTGGTCTGATTGGTGAATTTACCGATTGGTCAGGAGATCAATTTATGACACGCGATGCCAATAATCCGGATATGTGGTCAACTATCCTGACGCTTACCGCTGAAAATGACACGGACGGTAGCGGATTCGTCGATTTAAAGTTCCGACAAGATGCCGACTGGGCAGTTAACTGGGGTAATGATGCCGGAGATTTTCCATCTGGAGTTGGAGCAGGAGGTGCAGGCAATATCCCTGTCCCCGCAGGTACCTATATGGTTACTTTTAATTGTTCCACATTGGAGTACAACTTTACTTCTACCTGTAGCCAGATTGGCTTGATTGGAGAATTTACCGATTGGTCAGGAGATTTATTCATGGACAGAAGTGCTGATAACCCCAATATGTGGACTGCTATATTAAAGGTCACAGATGCCAACGATACCGATGGTAGCGGCTTCGTCGATTTAAAATTCCGACAAGATGCCGACTGGGCAGTCAACTGGGGTAATGATAACGGAGACTTTCCTTCAGGAGTTGGAGCAGGCGGTGCAGGCAATATTCCTGTTCCTGCAGGCATCTATTTCGTTACTTTCAATTGTTCTACGCTAGATTATAGCTTCACGGCTACTTGTGGTGAAGTGGGTATGATTGGTGAATTCAATAATTGGAATGGTGATTTCCCTATGAATAGAGATGCCGCTAACCCTAATATGTGGACAACGATTAAATCATTGAGCCCTGCTCATGATGGTGACTCTGATGGCGACATTGAAGTCAAATTCCGTCAGGATGCCGACTGGACAGTCAACTGGGGAGACGCAGCTTTTCCTTCGGGAGTAGCAACTGGAGGCGGTGATAATATTTTAGCCGTAGCCGGTACTTATGACGTAAGTTTTAACTGTGAAACCGGTGCTTATAATTTTGCTACCAACGATGAAGTTTGTGGTGACATTGGTATGATTGGAGACTTCAATACCTGGGGAACAGGCGAGAATGGTGAAGTGACCGATGTAAATCTAATACGCGATCCAAATTTCCCAAGCCAATTTAGTTTAGAATACACCTTTGCAAGCAGTACCAAATTATTATTCCGTGAAAATGCAGATGTCAACTTTATTGATGTTTGGGGTGGATCAGCATTCCCCTCTGGCACAGGCGTACAGGATAACGGTGTAACGCAATTAGATGTATCAGGTGGTAATTACAGAGTAACCTTTAATTGTAAATCCGGTGATTATAATTTCATTCGTCTGGGTAGTTCAGTTACAGCACCTAAGGTTTTTGCTATTGGTGTGGATGGTACAGCAGATGAGGCTGACTGGGCATTTAGCCAAAATGTATCCTCTGTTGTTTCAGGCGAGGCTGGGGATGATCCGGTTTCAGGTGATTTTGCCGTAGCTTATAATGATGAATATCTTTACGTTGCCGCAAAGGTAATTGATGGAGACGTCATAACGGGTGCAGATGAGGCGGATGGCGTAATGATCTTCGTCGATGGTAACAAAAATGGCGGAGAATATGAGGATAGCGACATTTACATTTTCGTCGGAGCAGATGGTGCAATGTCAGTTGTAGCTGGTAATGCCAGTGCGACACCGACAGCAGCTGCTACAATGACTGCTGATGGATACGTCGTCGAAGCGAGTATCGCATGGGCTGATCTAGGGGTAACACCAGAGTCAGGTAGCCAAATTGGCTTTGATTTAGGTATTAAAGATGTCAATGCAGACGGTAATTTCCAAAGCTCTGTAATGTGGAATGGAAATGCAGGCAATACTGAATCAACTTCTGCTTTTGGAGATTTATTATTCGGTGATTTAGCCTGTGGCAGCATCAGTTTATTCAACGATATGATTGGTGATGTTGGTATGCATACCAATTCTGATGATGCAACCACTTATTTGGCTACTTATGAGTACGAAGAGGATATGGGTAGTTTCTTCCGAAAAGACAACTCAGGAGTAGTTGCATGGGGTGAAGACGCTTTCCCAACAGGAAATGCAACCGTAGGAGGAGATGCCATTCCGGTAACAACAGGAAGGTATAGAGTTTCTTTTGGTTGTTTAGATGGTGCTTTTAACTTTGTTGAAGAGCCGGCAGGTGAAGGGGTTGCTTACGCAGAATTTACTTCAAATCCTGTTACTATTGATGGAGAATTAAGTGAGTACAATCTGGATAAAGGAATGGATGCCGGTATTGTTGCCGGAACCGGAACGATTAATAATACGGTCGCCTGGGGTGCAACATGGGATTTCACCAACCTTTATCTTGGTGTTCAGGTCACTGATGCAGTTGTAGAAGGATCAGGTAATCCTTGGGACAATGATGCTATTGAATTTTATTTTGATGGAAATCACGACTCCGATGGAGCCTATGATGCAGACTTTGATACGCAGTTAATCATGGACGCATTAAATACGGATAACCTTTGGATTAAAGCCGATGGTGTTCCAATCACTGATTTTGATGCAAAATGGACAGCAACGGATGATGGGTATAATGTTGAATTGAGATTGGCTTGGTCTAATTTTGGTTTTGAAGCAGGTCGTAACCGTACCATGGGATTCACCATTGGTAATAACGATAGTGATAATGGTGTCGGTCGGGATTATCAATCTGCGTGGTATGGAACAGGTAATAACTGGAACAATACCGCCGATCATGGTGATTTGCAATTAGCCGGCGGACCGTTAAATCCCGATGTGGCAACAAATGAAGTATTTTACAATGATAATTTAAGTTTATTCCCCAACCCTACCAGCAAGGCAACTGGATTTTCTATCCTTTCTGATGGTCAGGTATTCGTGGGCAAAACACAGGTGAATATCTTCAATTTGCTAGGACAGCGAGTAGTAACTGAATCTATTAATTTTGATGCTTCAAAATTGATTAATATCAAAAACAGTCACTTGACAAGTGGTACTTATTTTGTTCATTTAATGACTAAAGACGGCAAACAAGCGGTTAAAAAAGTGATTATTGAATAATTTTAGTGAGTAATTTTATAACTTTTTCACAGGGTTTGGGAGTCTCCAAACCCTGTGTTTTATCCTCTATTAATTATGCGTACTCTTCTTTCTTTTTCCTTCCTGTTTTTATTGACCAGTCTTTCCGGACAATTAATCTGGACAGACCCTGAATTTCCGACAGCCAACGAGGCGGTTACCGTTTTTTTTGATGCCACTCAGGGAACGGGAGGTCTTGCCGGCTGCAATTGTGATGTTTATATTCATACAGGTGTCATTACAAGCGAAAGCAGCGGACCAAGTGACTGGAAACACGTTGTCACCACCTGGGGCAGCGCTAATGCGGCCTGGAAAATGACTCCGGTAACAGGATCACCCGATGTTTATTCTTATCAGATCACTCCATCTGTCAATAACTTTTACAATATTGGAGGAAGTGAAACGGTGGAAGAACTAGCCATGGTTTTTAGAAATGCAAGTGGTTCTTTGGAGGGAAAGGCAACAGGGGGTAATGATATTTTTTATCCTATTTATTCCGATAATCTTGAATTTACTGCGGTACTGACTGCCCCTACTGATCCGTTTTTGGTAAAGGAAATTGGACAGACGATAAATATTGCAGGCATTGCTTCACAGGAAGCTGCTTTTTCTCTGTTTGACAATGGAAATTTATTGATAGAACAGTCAGGTTCAAACTTTAATTACGAACTCAATATAACAACTTCTGGCAGTCATCATGTCGAATTCAAAGCCACCAATGGTACGGAAGAAATAATCAATGAATTTTATTATGTCGTTCCCCTTGACAATGAAATTGAAGCATTACCGGAAGGTATCATCCCCGGCATCAATTACGTGGATGACCAGACC
Source organism: uncultured Saprospiraceae bacterium (assembly GCA_964571475.1). Lineage (GTDB taxonomy): Bacteria > Bacteroidota > Bacteroidia > Chitinophagales > Saprospiraceae > JALVDO01. The sequence goes on from CAZNCI010000055.1 coordinate 14,580, forward strand.
GTTATTTTTGTATTGGAAGCCCCGGGTAAAGACAACGTTTTTCTACTCGGTGATTTCAACGAATGGGCCATTAGCACGGGTTATCAACTCAAAAACACACCCAATGGAGAGATTTGGTGGCTGGAGTTAAACGATTTATCTCCCGGCTCGTATTATACTTTTCAATATTTGGTGGATGGAGAGATCTTAATTGCTGATCCATATAGCACCCTTATTTTAGACCCCGGAAATGACGCTTATATTTCAGAGGAGACCTTCCCTAATATGCCCGATTATCCCATAGGGAAAACAAGCGGCATTGTCTCTGTCATTCAACCCGGTGCACCCGCTTTCGATTGGCAGGCGACAGACTATCAACGTCCGGAGAAAGAAAATTTATTTATTTATGAATTACTCATGCGGGATTTTGTGGCAACACATAATTATCAAACACTAAAAGATACGTTGGATTATCTGGATCGACTTGGTGTGAATGCCATCGAATTAATGCCCATTAATGAATTTGACAATAACGAAAGCTGGGGCTATAACCCGACCTTTCATGGAGCATTGGATAAATATTACGGCACACCGGAAGCCTTCAAATTATTGGTTGACGAATGCCATAAAAGGGGTATTGCCATCATTCTGGATGTGGTATTTAATCATACGCATGAAAAGAACCCTATCGCCCAATTATATTGGAATAACGCCCAATTTAGACCGGCTGCCAATAATCCATGGTTGAACGAGGTTGCTCCCCATAATTACAGTGTGTTTTACGACCTCAATCACGAAAGTCCTTACACCAAACGTTACGTAAAGCAAATATTGAAATACTGGCTGGAGGAGTATCACGTTGATGGGTTTCGATTTGATTTATCAAAGGGCTTTACGCAAAATGTAGGCGGTAATTTTGACGCATGGGAGTACGATGCAACACGGATCGCCACGCTCAAAGACTATGCGGATGCCATCTGGACAGTTTCGTCAAATGCTTATGTTATTTTGGAACATTTTACCGCCCATTCTGAAGAAAAAGAATTGGCTGATTATGGTATGTTGTTGTGGACGGGTTTTGATCCACATAATCAATATTTGGAAGCAGCCATGGGGTACGCCTCCAATATCAATAGTATCTCTTACAAAAACCAAGGCTTCTCCCAACCTGCAAAAGTAGGTTATATGGAAAGCCATGACGAAGAAAGAATGATGTTCAAAAATGAGCAATATGGCAATAGCTCAGGAGCTTATAACGTCAAAGATTTAGCTACCGGATTAAAACGGACTGCTCTGGCTGCCACTTTTTTCCTAACTATCCCAGG
>CAZNCI010000056.1:0-15825 GCA_964571475.1 uncultured Saprospiraceae bacterium
CTGAAGTAATAAATATCATCCGCTCCTTTTCCTCTCTTTCTGTTGGATGTAAAAAAGCCGGCATCTCCCTGTTCATTGAGGATAATACTCAGGTCATCTTGCGCTGAATTATATGGTTTGCCAAGGTTAAAAACTTTACCCCATTTTTTTTTGCTCATATCTATTTCAAATATATCAAGTCCACCATAGCCGGGATGACCATTAGATGCAAAAAAAAGTGTCCCACTTTCGTGAAAAAAGGGAAACCCTTCATTTTTTTCGGTATTAATCTCCGGCCCCAGATTAATAGGCGGAGACCATTTCCCATTTCTTTTTTCCGAAAAATATAAATCCATTCCTCCATAACCACCAGGCATATTAGACGCAAAAAATAATTTGTGACCATCAGGTGACAAAGAAGGGTGCATACAGGAGTAAGTATCATCATTGAAGGGCAATTCCCTGATGTTTTCCCAGTCATAAAGCCCTTGGTCTGCCTCGTAAATTTTCAAGACAACGATTCCTTTTTTGTCAGCTTTACTGATTCCTTTTTTTGTATTACTTCTTGTGAAAAAAATTTGATCACCTTTTCTATTAAAAGTGACGGGCCCTTCATGAAATTGTGAGTTAAGCTCCAGGGAGAAGTTTTGAGGCTTTTGTGGTATTCCATTGGGATCCAATTCTGAATAAAATAATTCAAAAAAAGTTTCTCCTGTCTTTCTTTCAATTGGTCCACTTCGGTATTGAGATACATATACAATACCATTTTGATAATAGGTAGGGGCAAAATCTGTACCTATCGTGTTAATGGCTACGGCATTTATAGGCTTATCTATTTTTGTTTTTCCTTCGAGTACATTTATTTTCTTTTTCCACCTTTGACCGGATGCAGCCGAAATTGTTAAAGTAAAAAAAAGAATTATTGAAAAAAGTCGTCTCATTATTTTTATTAAATTAGCATGATTTTTTTGCCTCATTTTGGACAAAAAATAATTTTAAAAGAATCGCGGACTGATGTACTCTTCTCCTTCTGTTCGACCGCCAATGCAATATCTGAAGATGCCTTCTATTGATCCGTTGCTGTAATTGGCCAGCTCTGAAAGTGAATAATCATAAGATAGACCAAAGAGTACCGTATCTGTCAATTGCATTCCAAAGACGAGGGAGACTGATTCTCCAATCCCTGTATCTTTAGAGCCACCCAGGCGATAGGACAAACCGGTCGTCACCCTATCTGAGAAAATAAAATTTATATTCGCATCAGCATCGAAGGGTGCACCTTTTACATATTTTAAAAGCACCTGTGGTTGAATTTGAACTTTCTCTCCTAAATCCAATAGGAATCCCATCATTCCGTATATATGACGCACTTCTTTGGAAACAGTCTCTCCTGTTTCTGAAAAATCAATACTATTCTCTATCAATCTGGGAATAGAAGCCCCTAAATAAAAACGGTAGCTACTATAATAAAAACCTGCCCCAAAGTTTGGAATGTATTTACTTTGTAAATCTTCGGGAATAGCTTCGTCCAAATTAATAGATTGCACAGCCGTTGCCTTGGAATAATTGATACGCAAAAAACGAACAGAAGCAGAAAGTCCAAGTCCTAATGTCCCATATCCTATTCTAATTCTGTACGAATATTGGCTTTCTGCCGTATATTTCTCCGCTATTCCAATAGTCTGGCGGTTGATACTAAGTCCTAACCCCACTCTTTTATTAAAAACGGGAGTATTGAAACTGAACATTTGAGTTTGTGGTGCACCATCTAACCCCAACCATTGATTCCGGGAGGTCAGCGTAAAACAAGGGGCGTCATTACTGCCAACGTAACCCGGATTAAGAACGGGTTTATTGTACATAAACTGCGTAAACTGGTGATCCTGCTGAGCCATTCCGCTCATCCCACCCAAAAGGATAATTAATAGGTGTAGTATTTTCTTCATGGTAATTTTATTTTTGAATGACGATGAATCCACTATACGGATCGCTTCCATCCCCTAAGTCTATAATGTAAAAATAAGTATCTGGCGGTAAGTCGGCTCCATTATAAGTTCCTTTCCAATTGTTTTTATAAGGGCTGGTCGAACGATAAACTTCATCTCCCCACTTATTAAATACAATGACAGAACTTGTAGGAAATTTGCCGCCATCTAATAAACATGGAATGACAAAATTATCATTGACCCCATCTCCATTAGGGGTGAAAATACTAGGTATATCACAGCCGACTCCCTCCCCAATAATTAAATCTACTTCACCCGTTACGAAGGGGCAACCCTCGCTGTTTATTTGATAGGTGAATTGATCCTGACCGACAAAATTGGGTGGTGGCGTATAGATTATTTGCCCATCTTTAGTTTCGGCGCCTCCCTTCATAGGGTCTGAAAAAATTTCAGCAACGGCTGCGCCTGAAACTTCGTCATTTATTAATACATCAAAAGAAGTTGGCGTATCAAAAGCAACTGATATGACATCATCAATGGCAATTGGCGGTAATTTGTAGGTGATTACAACGGTATCTGATGATGCCTCTCCACATATTCCTTCGTCTATCGTCCATACAAAAACATTTTCACCTTCCTGCAAATTACTGACGATAGTTGTGTCACTAAGCTCATCCATGATTTGAACCGCAGGGTTTAAAGCACGCCATATTCCGGCACTCCCCAGAGTGGGTTCTTGTGCCTGAAGCACCCCGGTGGCATCTTCATTACAAAAAATCATGTCTTCTCCGGCAAATGGAAACGGATCGGAGACATAGGCAACAATTTCCGCCGAACGCTCCCCACATTCATTGGTTACGGTCCAGGTGAAGGTGTAAATATTGTTAGGTAAAAGTCCTGTTACCTCTGTTGTAGGGTTGAGGGGATCCACTATCTCAACGCCTGCGATGGTTTGTCCGATGAGTTGTGACCATACTCCGGTGGAATTTGCCCCTGAAACAGGAGTTGCTCCCAGATTGATCAATTCATTCCGACAAGCGGCAATATTATCACCAGGAATGGGTTCTTCTCCCTCTCCAATTGTAATAACAACATCATCAAAAGTGTAGTCTTGACACGCACCATTGGATAAAGTCCATCTAAAAGTATGTGGGCTATTCATTACGGTTAGACCATTTACAGGTGTTTGCGGCATTGTTGGATTAGCGATCGAAATACCAGCTGCTGTCCCTTCATAACTCCAAAGTCCAGTCCCTATTGAAGGGGCTGCTCCATTAAGCATGACGACCTGATTATCACAAATGACACTGTCGATTCCTGCAAAAGCAGTAATCGCAGGAATCCGATCAATTAACACCTCGTGTGGAGGAGAAAAATCAGATAAACATCCATTCAGGTCTGCCTGTGCGTAGAAGGTGTACAAACCATCATTGGCGTAGGCAGAAAAATCTTCGAGTGTAATAGTCCCGTTCATTAAGGGTTCTTCATTGATTGCTGTGCCATTAATATCGTTGTACCAATTGTAATTGGCTTCGTGATTAATGGTATTTTCATCAATATTCAAAGTGAGCATAACGCCTTCATCACTTGCACAGATCGAATCAGTCATTACACCCTGAATCATCGGTCGCTCAGGAATTGGTTTAACGGCTACTTCTACATAAGCGGTATCCGAAACGCAACCATTTTGTGTAGCAGTAACAAAATATAATCCAATGCTATCCGTCTGGTTGGAGGATAGAAAAGTTGGGGATTGTATGCCGGCATTAAAATTATCAGGTCCACCCCATACATAGGAGGCATTTTCGTAAAAGGTAGTCGAAAATTCAATTAAGTTGCCATCACATACGGGCGTATTACTGAATGCCTCTAAAACAGGAGCTTGGTAAACGGTAATAAATGAAGGGTTTGAAGTCGCAGAAAGACATCCGTCAACGATAACATATACGGTATAATCTCCTGTTTGCATCAATGCTGAAATATCGGAAAGGACTAATTTATTCGTAGGGGTGCTCATGGTACCTCCTCCCGGAATTTGCCAATAATAAGTGACATTACCGCCGGAATAATTGGTTGTTGTCAATACCAGAGAGTCTCCTTCGCAATGCGTATCCACTCCATTTGTGACCGATGGCGCCATTGGTATTTCAGGAATATCTCTGACATCTAAAAAATAGGGATCACTTAGTATTGTTTCACAATTATCTGCTGAAGTAACAGTCAAATAATAATCTCCTCTATGGGCAGATGCCGTTGCTGTTGGAATAATCGCCGGATTGGAGTTGGAACTGAACGAAGATGGTCCTGACCATTCGTAAGAATACGACCCATCATCCGGTGGAAAAACGGATGCGGCTAACGTTACATCAGTCGTTCCATCCAGGCAGGCAGGTGCATTTGAACTCACTCCGAGGATGCTTATCCTGTCGATGACTTCAATTGAGACGTAACTTGTATCGAAACATCCCTCATTACTGGTGACCAATAGCCGATAAGATCCACTATTGAGTGGGCTTGCATCTGAAATAATAGGATTTTGTGTATTTTGTGTTGTAATACCCGGTCCCGTCCATTCGTAATTTTGACCATCGGGAAGCGCTTGTAATTGAAAGTCATTTCCGACACATACACGCGGAGGAGTAGCATAAGCCTCGGCCTGTGGGCGATTGTTAATTACGACGGTTGTCGGTAGCGAAATATCAGAATTGCAACCGTTTTGAGTGATCTGTAATTGCCAGTTTCCCGCATCACTTTCATTGGCATTATCAAGGGTGAAGGATGGGGTGATGGTGGTTGATATTTGACCAGACATATTGTGCCAGTGATAGGCACTTGCATTTGTTGCAGATGTGACAATAATCAACTGTTCTCCTTCACATATTGGGCTGTTATTACTAATAGTGGGTGTTTGTGGCTTGGGTTTGATGCTGACGAGGGTGCTATCCGGCTCTGAAACACAGCCTCCATCTTTAGTCAGGACTAAAAAGTAATACCCTTCATCAATAATATCCTGTAATGGACCTATTTCCGGGTATTGTTCAGTTGAAACAAAGGTGTTGGGACCTTGCCATGAATAAGTTATTCCTGCCTGATTTACATCCGTTCCCAGATTGATAACTTCACCTTCACACACAATCGTATCTTTGTAATTGACCAACGCAATTGGCTGCTGAACTACATTTACGGAGAAGACCGTAGATGGAGCAGAAGTGCAGCCTGTTGCTTTCACCGTCAGGTAAAAATCATTTGATCCAACAGTATGAGGGGCAGGAATATCAATAAAAGGTACGCTTGTAGAATCAATAAATAGCCCCATTGGAGGAACGCCGCTATACCAGTAGAAAACAACATTTGTCCCCGTGGGAAAATTATCGGATGTTAACCTGAAATCTTCGTTATGACAAACCGTCGCTTTTCCTGTCAGGGAAGGTGTAAAGGGTAAGTCCTGAATGGATACAAAAACAGAACCCGTTGCGTGACACTCTTCTGTTAAGCCTTGAATTCTGACACTATACGCTCCTTCATTATTGGCATCAATTGTTGGAATGATTGGGTCTTCAATCGTTGAAAATTGGGCACCCGTTGGGTCTGTCCATTGGAAGGTGTAAATATTACCTGAGTTTCCTGCTGGCGGATTGGCTTCTAAATAGAGTGTGTCTCCCCCACACAGACCAGAATTGGCCGTAGGCATTGGAAGTACAGGCGAAGTGGTGATGATAGTTGCACAGGTAGCCTGATTTCCCGATGCGTCTTCTACTGTTAGTGTGGCATTTCTTAGTACGCCAAAGTCATCACATGTAAATGTATTTGGAAATAAAGAAAGTGAGGTGATACCACAATTGTCATGGCTGCCTAAGTCCAAAGATGAAGCATCAATTACCTCTTCATCCAGGCCTGAAGGCTCAATAAATAAAGTGGCGGCATCAACGCATAATGCAATTGGTGCAATAGTATCCAAAACGGTCACGGTGTAAGAGCAGGAATCTAAATTACCTGATTCGTCACTAATAATATAATATACTTGTGTTTCTCCCACAGGGAAGTCTAGTGTTGTTTTTACCTGTGGTTCAACCATCGTTGTTGTCGAGGTATTCAATGCCCCTGTTGTATAATAATCCAGTAATACTTTTTGGTAACTAAGTGAAATATACATATAACTGCTTCCATCCGTATCCCCATTCATGGTGACGGCTCCGGGGTTACATGGATTGATCCCATCGCCAGGCAGACCGGGAGGAACAGCGATAGCATGAGGAATTGCATTGATTTCCAGTACGCCATCACTAGCCCATTGGTTGAATATTTCAAAAGGAATAGTAAAGGTCAGTTGATCTGTTGTATTGCAATCTGCGGTAGATGACATGGTGTTTCCAAGGAGTGTATTCTCTTCTCCATAAAATTCCATATAACCCGAAGTGGCATCGAAATCTCCCCTTAGTTCGACAGAAAGTGTCACATCCTGAATACTATTAGCGGCCACACCCGTAAATAAAAATGTTTTGGCATTAGCCAGATAATCACCCAAATTAGGATCTAAATCAAAAGTCAATAATGCTTGAGGTGAAATTAAAGGTTGTTGTTGAAAATAGGCTCCTTCTAAATTGCAGTTGTCCTGAATGCTTTCCGGTAACGGTAGTTCATAGGAAATAAGACAGGTGTCTGCCGTTAAATAAAGTAGGGTGTCGGGCAGGCAACTTAGGCTTGGTGGGTCATGGTCTTCTACCGTTATGGTGAAAGAGCAGCTATCTATATTTTGGGCACAATCCGTTCCGTAATAAGTGACCAAATGCGTTCCAAAGCCGAATGTTTCCGTATTCGAACCAGAAAAGTCTCCTACGGTGCGTATGCCTTCATCAATTTTATATTCAAAGACCAAAGCGTCAAATCCCCCCGCATTAAAATCAAGTGATATATCTATACTTCCCCCCGGGTTGCAAATTGGATTGATGGCAAAGCGAGGATCTGAAGGTATATTGGGTACAAAAGAAAGGCTAATGATACCATCCACTGCCCAGGTATTTATCCACGCTACGGGGATATTAAAGGTGGTGTCTGCATCTCCACAGATGGTAGGAGAGTGTCCGGTTATCCCAATTATTTCGCCTTGTTCGCCTAGAATAGTAAAGTATTCGCTATCCTCCCTGGCGTTAACCGAAGTTAGATGAACAGTCAGTGTACCATTTGTTATTGCATTCAATGGAAGTGGCTGGCCAATATTCATATTAATAACAGCCTCTGAAACGGGTGTTGTACTTTCTTCTCCGGGTAATGCATTAGATGTGACGGGCGCATTTCCGTTAAGGGATAAAGAGAAACTACTAGAGATGCAATTCTCCGTAATAGTTGGTAATGGTAGATTGTAGGTTGCAAAACAATCTCCGGGAGCATTCACCAGTGCGGTATCTGCCGGGCAATTGCTTAGAATGGGGGCTTCATCGTCAATATATCTAAATGTGGCATTATTGATAGCCACATTACCACATTCGTCTGTTACGATAAAAGAGACAGTTTGTCCAATAATAACGCTATCTAATGACGGGCATAATGCCGGAGGTAAACTTGGAATATCCGTTGTCCCTTCATTATAAACCTCCCAGGTCAATTGTCCGGTGGGTGAGCAATTGTCCAATGCCTGTGCGCCGGCTTTGTTGGTTATCCAATCCGAAAAAGCTTGATTTATATCGACTCCGGATCCACAATAAATAGTTAAATCCTGAGGTGGAGCCTGAAAAGCAGGAGCGATAGAATCTTTTACCGTGATTATTTGAACAATATTATCGCTGTTTCCACAGAGGTCAGCTACATTCCATGTTCGTCTTATTTCATAATTGTAAAGGCAATCTCCTTCTATGACCACATCAAATGATTGTACGGTGATTGAATCAGAACAATTATCAGCTAAGTTCATTGGTGCTCCTGTTGTCGATATATCAGTAGCACTTGAACAATCCACTGTAATATCTTCAGGTGCAATATAGGTGGGAGCTTCTATATCATAAACGGATATTGACTGAATCTTGCTTCTAATGTTCCCACAGGCATCTTGTGCCCGCCAGGTTCTGGAAATAAGGTAATTATTTGGGCAGGCGCCAGGTATCGTGTCATTTGTAAAGGAAACGATGATGTCTTCAATCGGCGTGCAATTATCACTTAATCCTGAAATGTTTCCCGTGATATTTATATCTGAAGGATCCATGTCACAGGGGATTGTTAAATTGCCGGGTGCTGAAAAATCGGGTGATTCCTGATCGCGAACCGTGATTAATTGCGAATATTGCACGGAGTTGCCACAAGAATCTCTGGCGAGCCATGTTCTGGAAATATTATATTCATAATGGGTACAGCTCTGGTCATCACTTTGTGTACTAAATGAGTTATAGGTGAAAATTTCAATGCCTGAGCAATTATCTACTGCTGTTACATCTGCCGGTGGAGGTATTGCTGCATCACATCCAATTATTGTATCGCTTTCTATGCCCAAAAGGACAGGAGGTATGGTGTCTATTACGGTGTAAGTGGCTACCCAGGGAGTCGCCCTGCCACAATTATCTGTTACGACGAAGGTGACATTTAACGAATTACAGGGAGACTCAAAAGAAGCCGGTGCATTATCCGTAATGCTCATGACGCCACTACAATCATCAATATGAGTAGATATGGCAAGACGCAATGAATTGATCCAGGTGTCATACCTATATGGACCAAGAGGCGCATCGAGCCCACTGACTTCACAAGAGACGGTATCATTTGGCGGTGTTAGTGTAATGAGAGGCGGCTCCGAGTCGGCTAAAACCATTATTTCCTGAGTGGCAACGGTTGTCATTCCGTTCCCATCCGTTGCTGTCCATGTCCGGGTGATAATACCTCCTATGCAAGGGTCAATACTTTCAGGAATGGGATTATCTATGGATGGGACAGAAAATACGTTATTCATGTCGTCCATAGCATCCAAATTAATAGGATCAGGAAAGTCATTGATACAGGAAATTGTTATATCTTCAGGTATGGGGTCGATAAACACAGGAGGTGCCGCCCAAATCATTGTGCTCAACAACAGCAATATAGTAGTAAGTATCCCTCGGATAGCTTTCTGAGTATGAAGTTTTTTCATTTAATATGTTTTATGCCCAAATAGCTTTTTTATTATAGAAGCTGTTTTAAAAATAAATTTAACCTCAAGCCGTGTTAAATTTCAAGCATGTGACAAAAAATAAAATAGCATTTCATATAGAAAGGAAGTCCAGTGAGGCATCCCCTTCTGTATTGAAATTCGATTCAACTACCAATAGAAGAGGCCTAATCACCTACAGATGAAATATTCATAGAGAATCGGCTTTTGTTATTTTAAAAGGCTAAATTACAGAATTATTTTGAACCATGCTTAATAAAGACCATAAAGAGAATTATTTTTGGCAAAAAAGCAGGGAGAATTACCAAATAAACTACCTTCGCCTCTATAAAATAGATAAATATGAACGTAGCTATTATAACCATTGGGGATGAAATCCTGATTGGACAAATTGTAGATACCAATTCTGCATGGATGGCGCAGGAGCTAAATTTACTGGGTATTTCTATTACAAAAATCATCACCTGTGCCGATGGGGAAAGGGACATTCTTTCCGCTTTAGAGGAAGCCAGTAAAATGGCGGATATTATCCTGATTACGGGCGGACTCGGTCCAACAAAGGATGATATAACCAAGCAGGCGCTTTCCCGGTTTTTTAATGTTGAAATGGAATTTAGTCAAATTGCTTTCGATCATATTCAGCAAATGATCCAGAAATATAATTTGCGCATGACCGATAGCCTGAGAGAACAGGCTTATATGCCCAAAAATGCAGCGTTGTTAACTAACAAAGTCGGATCTGCTCCCGGTATGTGGTTTGATTTTAATAATAAAATATATATTTCAATGCCGGGAGTGCCTTATGAAATGAAATACCTAATGAAGCAGGAGGTACTACCTCGGATTCAATCTGAATTTTCACTCCCTGCGATTTATCATCAAACAATTTTGACCTCCGGGCTTGGTGAATCAAGCCTCGCGGATGAGATTAAAGATATTGAGGAAAAACTCCCAGCGAATATTAAATTAGCTTATTTGCCGGGAGTTGCTCAGGTAAAACTCCGATTATCTGGCTTTGGAAAGGAAATAAATGAAATTAAACAATTGGTTGGAAACGCCTCTCTTCAAATTGTCAATAGATTGGGAAGCAAAATTGTCTATGGTTTTAATTCTGATAGCCTGCCACAGGCATTGTTATCAATACTAAATAAACATCGCTTGAAGTTGGCAACAGCTGAAAGTTGCACGGGGGGGCTGATTGGGCATCAAATTACTTCGATTCCCGGTGCTTCAGCCAATTATTTGGGGGGAATCATCGCTTATAGTAACGAAATTAAAGAACAAAAATTGGGGGTGCAATCAAGCACATTGATTAATTTTGGGGCCGTTAGCGAGGAAACAGTTGTTGAAATGGCGAAAGGCGTTATTCGCGAATTTAAATCTGATATCGCCATTTCTATTTCTGGAATTGCAGGGCCTGGAGGCGGTACGCCTTCCAAGCCCGTCGGTACGATCTGGATATGCGTAGCCAATAAAAACAATCATTACACCCAATTGTTAAATGTAGATGCGGGGAGGCTGAAAAACATCCAGTATAGCGCTAATGTCGCTTTAAGGGCTGCTCGACATTTTATACTCAAACATTATTAAAATGAATCAAAATACGATTGTCCATAAAACAGTTGATTACGTCAAAGAGGAATTGTCCGGAGCAGAAGGAGGGCATGATTGGTGGCACATCCTAAGGGTGTGGAATAATGCAAAGAAAATAGCTCAAGACGAAGGAGGCGATTTATTAATTATAGAATTGGGCGCATTGCTGCACGATATTGCTGATGCTAAATTTCACAATGGGGACGAGACCATTGGTCCTAAAAAGGCGACTGAGTTTATGAAGTCTCTGGCTTTACCTGCGGAGACAATTGATGCGGTTGTCAATATTATTAAGCATATTTCTTTCAAAGGAGGAAATGAATCACAAAAATATAGCTCCCTTGAGTTGGATGTCGTACAGGATGCGGATAGGCTGGATGCCTTGGGCGCTATCGGCATTGCCCGTACCTTTAATTACGGTGGGTTTAAAAACAGGGCTTTGTACGACCCCGGTATTCCTCCTGATTTAAATATGACAAAAGAAACTTACAGAAAGAGTACCGCTCCTACCATTAATCATTTCTATGAGAAGTTATTATTGTTAAAAGACCGGATGAATACCGCGACTGGAAAAAAAATGGCGATAGAAAGGCATCAGTTTATGGAGCTGTTTCTGAAGCAGTTTTACCAGGAATGGGAAGGTAACTTATAGCTGCCGTTCAAAATGGATCGTAGTGTTTTTTTGAGCCGCTTCGTAATATATTGGAGTAATTTGAAGTTTAAAATACAGGGAAATTTAACTTAATTAAAGAAAAAGATTGGTGAAAAAGATAACAAACCGGGTGGATTACCAAACGGATACAAAAGAACTGGCCCTTTTTGCGAAGGCACTTGCACATCCTGCGAGGATCAAAATATTAAAATATTTACTGCATCAAAGTTGTTGTTATACCGGAGATTTGATCGATGAACTTCCATTGGCTCAATCTACCATTTCGCAACATTTAAAAGAACTGAAAAATGCAGGACTCATTCAGGGAGAAATAACCCCTCCCAGAACAAAATACTGTATTGATGAAGCCAATTGGAAAAAGGCAAATGAATTATTCCGTTTTTTCTTAGATCAAAATATCGAAGGCGGAGGAAGTTGTAAGATTTAAGACTGCTGCTCTTCTTCGTAAGTCTCCTGAGGTACCTCCCGATAGGAAATGGTCAGTAACCCCAAAAAGGTCAATAAACCATTCAAAGCTAAAATGAGAAAACCAAACTGAAACCCAAATTGATCCGCCATTAATCTATTGATAATCCAAGAGAGGATGGGGGATGCCAAACAAATAATAACTACCCAGTTAATGGTGATATTCCCGAAATTTAATTTAACTTTTTCTCTAATATTTAATTTTGTCAAAACAGAAAAAGCAAATAGCCCTAAAATAGGTCCATAAGTATAGGTCGAAGCAATAAATAATTCTTTGATAACAGCTCCTTCTCCTAACTGGCTGAAAAGAATAATCGTTGCAAATAGAATAATTGAAAAGGCAATATGCACTTTCAGCCTTAATTTTTTCTTTTGAGCCGGACTGTCTTCTCTTGTTTCAAAATTCAAAAAATCAATACAAAAAGAAGTCGTTAATGCTGTTAATGCCGAATCCGCGCTTGAATATGCCGCGGCAATCAATCCTAAAACAAAGGTGATTCCTATAGCCGGGTTGAGATATTGTAAGGCAATTGTGGGGAATAAATAGTCTGTTCGTTCAGGTATCGCAATCCCTACATCAAGTACATAAACATATAAAAATGCCCCTAACGTCAAAAATACCAAATTGGCAATTACAAGAATTATGACAAACGTAAACATATTCTTCTGGGCATCCTTTATATTAGGACAACTGAGGTTCTTTTGCATCATATCCTGATCCAAACCCGTCATCACAATAGCCATTAGTGCCCCACTAATGAATTGCTTGAAAAAGTTATTGGGGTCACCCCAGCCATTTTCAAAAAAGAATATCTTGGTGTAACCACTCTGCTGCGCTTTTTCAAGCATCCCTCCAAAGCTAAGCCCCATTACAGAACAAATAGCATAAATGGTTAACGAGACAGAAGTTAACATGGCAATTGTTTGTATGGTATCTGTCCAGATAATGGTCTTCATTCCTCCTTTATGCGTATAAACCCATATTAGCAAAATAGTAATGGCAACCGTTGCGGCAAATGGAACACCAAACGAGTCCATGACAAATTTTTGCAAAACAATAGCTACTAAAAATAGCCTAAAAGAAGCTCCAATTACCCTTGATAAAAGAAAATAACCTGCACCCATTTTATAGGAGTAAAAGCCCAGTCGTTTCTTTAAAAGAGTATAAATAGACGTTAATCCCATTTTGTAATACATCGGAAGTAATACGAGGGCGATAATTGCATACCCCAATATATACCCCAATACCATCTGGAAATAGGCGAAATCTTTATTATGACCATCACCCCCCACGACTCCGGGTATGGATATAAAGGTAACCCCCGATAATGAGGCACCAACCATCCCGATGGCTACTAATATCCACGGTGATTTTCGGTCAGCCAAAAAGAAGGTCTCATTATTGGCCTTCCTACTTGTAAGGTGGGATACGACGTATAACATCGCAAAATAAATGGCGATGATACTTAAAATAAAAGTGGGCGTAAGCTGTTCAAACATTTCTTTTTACAACTAGTTAGAAAAACAAAGGTAATAATTTTCTAGAATTAACCACCTTCTACCTCTTTTATCTCCTTTTTTTGTACTCCAAATAGTAACATGGAGAATAATCCTACCATGATAAATACATCGGCTATATTGAATACTCCCGTGTGTAATGAACCAAGTGCCATTACCATGAAATCTGTTACCTTGCCAGCCGATAGCCGGTCAACTACATTACTCAATCCGCCTCCTAAGACCATACTCATGGCAAATGTAGTAACCCAGCTTTTATTTTTATCAAATAAAATATAAAAAAACAATCCAACCAGTAAGATTAAAGGGAAAAAATACAAGGAGATATATTTTAGCCAGCCCGTTGTATTGGCACCTAAACTCAAAAAGGCTCCCGTGTTTTCGGCATAGGTCAACCGGAAAAAACCTCCTAAATAAGTTTTGGCAGGCTCGTACTTCAGGTAGTGAATTGCTAATTCTTTTGAGACTCGATCCAAAACAAAAACAATCAACACGATGGAAAGTATCTGTAATAAACGTTTGGTTTTGAACTGCATATTAATATTCAATTTTATCTGTTTTTGCCTGCCATGCCTGAAATACCTCCTGACCTTCTTCTCTGAGTGCATTTATCGCGGGAATGCTACGATCCTTTGGCGCTAAATTTATTTCATCATAGATAAAACTATCATCAAATCCGGCGATCTTGTCCGCATCCTCTGCTGTTGCAGCATATACCACTCTGCTGGGGCGCGCCCAGTAAATCGCACCCAGACACATCGGACAGGGCTCGCAGGAGGTATATAAAGTGCAGCCATCTAATTGAAAATCATTTAGATGCTCACAGGCAGCTCGAATAGCGGTGATTTCTGCGTGTGCGGTTGGGTCATTACTAGAGGTTACATTATTACTCCCCTTTCCAATGATTTTTCCATCCTTCACAATGACGGCACCAAATGGTCCTCCTACGTTATTATTCATTCCTTCCTCGGCCAGTCGTATTGCCGCTCTTAGGAAATTTTCATCCTCTTTTGTCAATTTCATATTTTATTTTTTTTAGCCCGGGTTGAATGCTTTCTTTCTGTATTGAAGCCATGTTCAGAGCAAAACTACTAAGATTAAGCATAATTATCTTTATTTTTGCCCAAACAATAAAAAACAGCCATTTATGGACAAGCGCATTTTAGCTCATCAGCGAAATGAAATCACGGAATTTTATATCTATCATCAATTAGCTAAACTAAGTCAAAATCCTCATAATAAAGTTGTCCTTAAACAAATAGGGGATGAAGAAAAAAAACATTATGCTTTTTGGCAAAATATTACAAAACAGGAAATAAAACCCAATCGGCTGAAAATTAAGTGGTTTGTTTTTCTGGCAAAAGTTTTTGGCTTGGCATTTGCCCTGCGGTTATTGGAAAAGGGAGAGAGAAGTATCTCTAAATTATATCAGAAGCTGGAAGAAACCTATCCGGGCATCAAGGAAATAAAGGAAGATGAAGATAAACATGAAAGTAAATTAATTGCGATCTTAAATGATACTCGACTTAATTATGCTGGAGCCATCGTCTTGGGATTAAACGATGCACTTGTGGAATTTACCGGGACAATCGCCGGCTTAACTTTTGCCTTTGCTAATAATCAATTAATTGCCATGACCGGGCTAATCATGGGGATTGCAGCTTCTTTGTCTATGGCGGCTTCCGGCTATTTGGCATCTAAAGAAGAAGAATATAATGAAGATGTCGATCCGGTCACCTCGGCTATTTATACAGGGATGGCGTATATTATTACGGTAGCTTTATTGGTGTTTCCTTATTTTATATTTGAAGATCCATATCATGCTTTATGGTTAATGCTCATTATTACCATTCTTATCATTGCCTCTTATACGTATTATATTTCTATTGCAAAAGCATTGTCATTTTGGAAGCGATTTTTGGAAATGGCAGCTATTTCGATTGGTGTTGCGATTATTTCTTTTGGTATAGGAATTTTGGTGAAAAATTATTTTGGTATCGATATTTAATTGTGTGGATAATCATTTGGTGTGGTCAGGTTTTAACTAAAAAAACGCCCCCTTTTTTGCTCTGCCTTTTTTGCCCCGCCTTTTAAGGCGGGGATATGAAATCTGCCCTTTCTACCGTAATCGATTCAATGTTTTGTGTGAAATCAATTTGGATGCGTATGCCCCAATTCTTGGTCCCCCCCCCCCGCACAAATTGCCGGAATGAAAGTGGAGGAGGTGCTGGAGGTGTTAGGAGCATAGGACTGATTTTTCCTGCTTATCGCAACAACAAAACCTCCTGACTTTTTACCTCTTCCTTCAAATTCAATTGATTAAAATAGGTAAAAACCAGTAAATAAACCCCTGTATTTAAGGCTTTGCCATTGGAGAAACCATCCCAGCTGAAGGGGGCTTCTTTAGTTTGATACAACAAACCTCCCCAGCGGTCAAATATCTGGAGTTTTTCGCCTTCAAAATTTTGCCCCTGTGGAAAAACGAGATCGTTGATACCATCGTCATTGGGCGAGAAAGCATT
>CAZNCI010000057.1:0-15334 GCA_964571475.1 uncultured Saprospiraceae bacterium
CGCCTCCTGCGTCACAAGCCCGTCCCGCACCCTTGCGGGATGCACGAATATCCTTAGCTCGCCAGGGAGATACATTTAGTACACCACCTAATTGTTATCTAAAAAATAGCGCAACAGTTTTTTCTTACAAACGTAGATAACTTTTGTGTTTTAATTTTGACAGCCTATTTTTGTACCTTCGTTCCCAATAATAAAATGACTATGAAAGTAAAAATAGAGACTTCGTGGAAAACACTACTACAAGAAGAATTCAGTAAGCCGTATTTTTTAAATTTAACACAAAAAATAAAGCAAGAAATTTCTGAAGGAGTAAAAATTTATCCTAAAGGAGTAAATATCTTCAAAGCCTTTGAAATGACGCCAGTTGACAAAGTAAAGGTGGTAATCATTGGTCAGGACCCGTATCACACGCCAGGAGCAGCGATGGGATTGAGCTTTTCCGTTCCACGGGGCGTTAAAATCCCGCCTTCCCTTAGGAATATCTATAAGGAGCTACAACAGGATGTCGGTTTCGAAATACCTAACCATGGAGACTTGACAAATTGGGCAGAACAAGGCGTTCTCTTATTAAATGCCATTCTTACCGTCCGCCATCAATCAGCTGGTTCACATCGCAAAATTGGATGGGAAGCGTTCACCGATGCTGCCATCACTAAGCTATCTCAAAACAAAGAAAACATCGTCTTCCTGTTATGGGGGAATTTTGCAAAAAACAAAAGGAAATTAATTGACGCAAAGAAACACCTAATATTGGAAGCAGCACATCCTTCGCCCCTAGCGCGAGGTGCCTTCTTTGGAAGCAGGCATTTTTCTCAAACGAATGCCTATCTTACGTCAAAGGGGATTGAGCCTATTGATTGGTAGTTTTCAGTTGGCAGTTGACAGTCTTCAGTTGGCAGCCGTGGCATTCTTTTTTTTGCCAAAGGCAAAAAAAGAATGGGACTGAAGACTGCCAACTGCCAACTGAGGACTGAAGACTGAAACCTACTTCTTCTTCTTACGCGTTTTCTTCTTAAAGGCATCAGGAATTTCAGCTTCAACAATTTTTTGAAACGCCTCCAGGGTCATCTCTTTGGCTTGCTCGGAAGTGACTCTCTCTTTTCCAATTTTAGGAATTTTGATATTTTTCTTTCCAAAGCGAATAAAAGGTCCCCAGCGACCATTTTCGACTGCCATTTTCAAATCAGGCCATTGATGAATATAACGATTGGCTTCTTTTTCCACTTTGGCGTCAATTAATTCTTTCATCTCATCGGTAGTCAGGCCATCGAAGTCGTATCGTCTGGGTACGTTGATAAACATACCTTTCCATTTAATAAAGGGCCCAAACCGACCAGTGCCTTTAGTAACGGGTTCGTCCTGATAAGTCCAAACAGGGGCATCGGCAGCCCTTTTAGCTAAGATTAATTCAATGGCACGCGGCAACTCAACAGATTGGGCATCTTCTCCTTTTGGAATGGAGATAAATTTCCCATCAAACTTGACATAAGGACCAAATCTTCCTGCTCCAATAATCACTTCCTGTCCTTCAAACTCCCCCAAATTTTTGGGGAAAGCAAAAAGTTTCATTGCCTCCTCATAGGTAATCGATTCCATGGACTGACCGGGGGTTAGATTACCATATTTCGGTTTTTGATCCTCGCCTAATTCATCAGGTGTTCCAATTTGCACGACGGGACCATTTCGGGTCAAACGCGTTAGTACGGTAAAACCGGAATCTGGGTCAGTACCCAAAATACGTTCATTGGAAGCACGATCGGCAGTTTCGATTGTTTTCTCCACTGTTTCGTGGAAAGGAAAGTAAAAGTCTTTCAACATATCGGTCCACTTCATTTTACCCGCGGCAATGACATCAAATTTCTTTTCGATATCAGCCGTAAAATTAAAGTCCATAATTTTATCAAAATGTTGAGTTAGGAAGTCAACGACCACCATACCAACATCCGTTGGGAACAAACGTTTTTTGACGGCTCCTGTTTTTTCCGTCTTTGGTAATTTCATGACGATACCATCCTTCAGGATAATTTCTTCATAAGCACGTTCTACGCCATCTCTGCTTTCCTTAACGACATAACCGCGCTCCTTTTCCATTATTTTGGTAATGGTAGGTGCGTAAGTAGATGGACGACCAATTCCGAGTTCTTCCAATTTACTGACCAGGCTTGCCTCCGTAAAACGAGCTTTTGGCTTGGTGAAGCGCTGGGTAGCGGTCATTTCATTAAAGTTCAAAACCTCTCCTACTTTCAAAGGAGGCAGCATACCTTTCGCATCATCATCGTCATCATCGTCTTTAGACTCCAAATAAACCTTCAGAAAGCCGTCAAATTTCAACACCTCCCCTACAGCCTGCAAACGCAAATCGCTGACAGTTGAAACACCAATTTTGACAGTTGTTTTTTCCAATTTGGCATCAGCCATTTGAGAAGCAATTGTCCGCTTCCAAATCAATTCATACAGTCGTTGTTCATCTCTATCACCTGAAACATGTACTTTTTGCATATAAGTAGGCCGGATCGCTTCGTGCGCCTCTTGAGCGCCTGCTTTTTTGGTAGCGTAGCGTCTTACTTTTAAATACTCGTTTCCATAATTGGAAATTATTTCATCACTAATACTCTTGATAGCCGTTTCGCTCAAATTAGTAGAATCTGTTCTCATATAAGTAATATGTCCGGCCTCATAGAGCTTTTGAGCGACCATCATGGTTCTTTTAACTGCAAAGCCAAACTTCCTGCTTGCTTCCTGCTGAAGTGTTGATGTGGTAAAGGGAGCGGTTGGACGTCGGTTAAGGGGTTTTATTTCAATATCCTTAATGTTAAAGGTAGCGCCATTACATTTATTGACCATAGCTTCTGCCTCCTCACTGGAAGCAATACGATCAGGGCTATCGGCTTTTAAGGTTACATTTTTGCCTGCTTTGTTCTTTACATCGAATTTTGCAGCAATTTTGTAAAATGATTTAGCCTCAAATTTATTAATCTCCCGTTCTCTATCCACAATCAACTTTACGGCGACAGACTGAACTCTACCGGCAGACAATCGACCTCGTACTTTTTTCCAAAGTACGCTGGATAGCTCAAAACCAACTAGCCGATCCAATAATCGCCTTGCCTGTTGGGCATCCACAAGGTTTATATCCACCAATCTAGGCTCTTGAACGGCTTTTAATATGGCGGGTTTCGTAATTTCCCGAAAAACAATTCGCTTGGTAGTGGCGGTATCCAATCCCAAAACGGCGCATAAATGCCATGAAATAGCTTCTCCTTCACGGTCCTCATCCGTCGCTAACCAAACTTCATCTGCTTTTTTAGCAGCATCTTTAAGTTCTTTGACGACCTTTCTTTTTTCAGGAGAAATAATATATCGCGGAGCAAAATTCTTTTCAACATCAATCGCCTTATCCCCTTTGTCTAAGTCTCGAATATGTCCGAAACTAGATTTCACTTTAAACGCATTCCCCAAATACTTTTCTATTGTTTTTGCCTTAGCTGGAGACTCAACAATCAATAAATTCTTGGCCATAAAGGATCATTTTTTATTTATATGAGGTGCAAAACTATAAATTATTCTTCAATATTGCCTACTCCAACAAACTATTTAGAAAAAAACATACATTGAGCCTGTCAATTTCGAACCGATATTCGAGCCAAATTTAATGCATTAAAGGAAAGAAGGCGGCAATGAAGGGAACAGGGGGTAGAGTAAAAAGGTGTGAAAGCGGATAAGGCTTCTTCCAGGTATTATCGCAAACAATAAAAAAGAAAAGGAACAAGTAAATACTTGTTCCTTTCGAAATTTGGTAAAGATAGCCTCTTATAAAAGAGTTCTTAATTATTGTGCCTACAGGAAAACCATTTCCCGAGAATAATTGCAACATTTAAATAGAAGTAAAGGTTTACGAATTCAATTTATTGTGATCGGCTAAAAAATTAGCTAATCCAATATCCGTAAGCGGATGTTTGAGTAATCCTAATATCGAAGGTAACGGACAAGTCACAATATCAGCCCCCGCTAATGCAGACTGAACGATATGTTTAGAATTACGAACTGAGGCGGCAAGAATCTCTGTATTAAATCCCTGCACGGCGTAAAGTTCGGCAATTTCTCTGATTAATGCAACTCCATCCCAATTTATATCATCCACCCTACCGATAAAAGGAGATAAAAAAGTAGCGCCTGCCTTCGCAGCGATAAGCGCCTGTCCTGCAGAAAACACTAAGGTACAATTAGTTGGGATACCCACTTTGGAAAAATGACAAATGGCTTTTATGCCATTTTTAGTCATAGGAATTTTCACCACAATATTGGGAGCGATTGCCGCTAATTCTTCTCCTTCCCGAATCATGCCTGCCACATCAGTTGCGATTACTTCAGCACTGACAGGACCTTTTACGATTTCGCAAATTGCTCTATAATGATTGATGATATTTTCCTTGCCGGAAATTCCCTCTTTGGCCATTAGAGAAGGATTGGTCGTCACTCCGTCTAATACACCGAGGTCGAAGGCTTCTTTGATTTGATCGAGATTAGCCGTGTCGATAAAAAATCTCATAGTAGATGCTGTATTTTCTCAATAAAAAAAATAAGGTGAGACAACAAACCAACCGCTCAACCACCTACCCTTGCTGCGTTTCCGCCCTGGGGGATTTCAGTAGGAGCATGTCGAATGTCGCTCACCAGCCGCAAATGTAAATCTTTATTTTTTACAATCAAAGTTTTTTACTGATTTTTAGGAATAACATTTGTTTTCTCACCAAAATAATAGGCAAATTGCTGCATGGACTCTGCCATTTCTTTATTTTGTGTAGCCCTCAACAACGTATCAGCCATTCCCCTCAAAGTCTGAAAAAAGAAATTATTCATCTCTCCAATTTCCATTTCTTTCGTCCAAAGGTCAATTTTCAGCGTTTCCTTTCTTTTTTTGTCAAAAATAGCCAGGAGGACGCCTTTGCACTCCTGCTTTCCTTTGTGAACGGGGTCATCAGATGCCTCCCAGTCCAAATATTTGGGTATTTTATCCGTATCCAATTCAATTCCAATCTTAATTACCGATTTTTTTTTATTCGACATTGTTTATTTTTTAATTTAAAGTTCAATATTACCATTAATTTCTTCCTCCCAACCTAAGCCATATTGGTTTAATTTATCCATAAAAGGATCCGGGTCAAATTCTTCTACATTAAAAACACCCGCTCCTTTCCATACTTCGTTTATCATCATCATCGCCCCTATCATCGCAGGAACACCCGTTGTATAAGAGACGCCCTGTGCTTTAGTCTCGGAATAAGCATCCTGATGTCTGCAATTATTCCAAACATAATAAGTACGCTCTTTTCCATCTTTGACACCACGTATTCGGCAGCCAATGGAAGTCTCTCCTTCATAATGCTCCCCCAAAGAGCCCGGATCAGGCAGGACGGCTTTTAAAAATTCCAAAGGAATAATTTGCGCTCCTTTAAACTCGATGGGATCAATACCAGCCATACCTATGTTTTGAATCACCCGCAGGTGGGTTAAATACTCCTCGCCAAATGTCATCCAAAAACGCCCCCGCTTAATGGTCGGAAAGTTTTTCGTCAGGGACTCCAATTCTTCATGGTACAATAAATAAGACTTTCTGGGACCGATACAAGGATAGGTCAATACTTTTGAAATTTCAAATGGTTCCGTTTCTATCCATTCCCCATTTTCAAAATATTTTCCTTTTTGAGTAATCTCCCTTATGTTTATTTCCGGATTAAAATTGGTTGCGAAAGCTTTTCCATGATCCCCACCATTGCAATCTACGATGTCTAAATAATGCATTTCATCGAAATGATGCCTGGCTGCATAGGCGGTAAAAACTCCGGTCACGCCCGGGTCAAAACCACACCCCAAGAGCGCAAATAAGCCTTTCTCTTTAAAACGCTCATGCAGTGCCCATTGCCAGTGATATTCGAATCGCGCTACGTCTTTGGGTTCATAATTAGCCGTATCCAAATAATTCACCCCTGTTTTAAGACATGCCTTCATGATGGTCAAATCCTGATAAGGCAAGGCTACATGGATGACTAATTTTGGCTGAAAAGATTCAATTAAAGAAACCAATTCAGGGATATTCTCCGCATCCACATGTGCCGTGGTAATATGCTGGTGCCCTGTATCCCTCATCGCATCTTTGGCTATCGCATCACATTTTGAGATAGTCCTACTCGCCAACAAAATAGAAGAAAACACCTCCGGGTGTTGGGCGCATTTATAGGTCACGACTCGCCCTACCCCTCCTGCACCAATAATCATTATTTTCGACATACTTCCATCCAATTTTGTACTTCTTTTTTCATTTTATCCACTAGGGCTTCTGCCTTTTCAATGGTAGCTGCCTCGGCATATACCCGTAAAATGGGCTCGGTATTTGACTTTCTTAAATGAATCCAACTTTCCGAAAAATCAATCTTCAAGCCATCAATTGTCAAACAATCTTCTTCTTGGTAAATCTCATATAAATCCTTTAATAATCCATCCACATCTAAGCCGTCAATTAATTGAATTTTATCTTTCACCATGGCAAAAGAAGGATAATCTGCTCGTAAAGCGGTCATTTTCTGTCCTTTTTTGGCCAATAAAGAAAGGAACAAACCGATGCCAATCAAAGCATCCCTTCCGTAGTGAAATCCCGGAACAATTACACCACCATTTCCCTCACCACCAATCAGTGCGTTTACTTCTTTCATTTTTGTTACAACATTCACTTCACCTACTGCTGCTGCGAAATAAGTGCCTCCATGCTTTTCTGTGACAGTCCTCAAAGCTCTGGTTGAGGATAAATTCGAAACCGTATTCCCTCCTCCATTTTCACTTAGCATATAGTCTGCAATTGCGACAAGCGTATATTCTTCGCCAAACATCTCCCCATTTTCACTCACAAATGCCAATCTGTCCACATCGGGATCAATCGAGATGCCCAGGTCGGCTTTTTCGCTTATAACCCTAGCGCTCAATTCTGTCAAATGCCTGGCTAATGGCTCAGGATTATGTGCAAAGTCACCATTTACTTTCTCATTAATCGTAATACATTCACAGCCCAATTTTTCCAATAAAGGCGGAACAGAAATAGCACCGGTGGAATTAATACAATCAACGACAATTTTAAACTTTTTCTTTTGAATTGCCGCTACATTGACCATTGAAAAATCAAGAATGGATTGGATATGTTTGTCAATCATCCCCTTATCCTTGGTATATTTCCCTAAGTTAGCAACATCGGCATAACGAATCTTATCCGTTCCAATATAATCTAAAAACTCCTGCCCGTCTTTTGCTGAAATAAACTCTCCCTCTTTATTTAATAATTTGAGTGCATTCCATTGTTTTGGGTTGTGACTTGCCGTCAAAATAATACCACCTCCTGCCTGATAGACCGGAACGGCCACTTCGACAGTAGGCGTAGTTGAAAGACCTAAATCAACCACATCAAAACCCATGGCAATTAATGTATTGGCAACAATCGAGCTATACATTTTTCCCGATATACGGCCATCGCGTCCCAGGACGATTTTGGTGTTAGCACCGGTATTTTTCAACCAGGCGGCATAGGCAGCTGTACATTCCACAATATCCTGTGGAGTCAAATTATCTCCAGGCAGGTCCCCCACCGTCCCTCTGATTCCGGAAATTGATTTAATTAAAGTCATTATACTATTTTTATCTTCTTCCTCTGGAAGAGAGTTTTTTATTCAATTCTGCACTAACAATACTGGCATCGCTTCTAACCAAACGTAGCATTTCCTTCGGTTTGATTTTTTTGGCATCAAAACTCATGAGCCAATACAGGCTATTGGGCGCCAGTTGTTTCACAATTTTCCCATCTTGTTTTGAAAATTTCTTAATCCATTTCCCCTGATTCACCCCATCGACAAACTGAATGATTAATTCATTGACCGGTGCTTCTTCATCTGCTGTACCGTCCATTTTTTTCCAATCCCCTGTATTCGCAATATCCTCCAATTTTGTTTCAATATCAACAACCGCCTTAGGGCGTCCATCCTTGCCGGCAATTGTTTTAAAATCGCCTTCCTCCCAATAAGTAATGGTGACCGTTTGTAAATCCGGCAATCTTCCTTTATAAAGATCCTGATATTGCCACAATTCCGCTTTTTCCAATTGACTTTTTAATCCGGAAAGTTGTTTTTTATCCAATATTCTTAGATAAGTACCCTGTCTGTTTGTATTGCGCTCCCCATGATAAGTAACCACTCCGTTTGAATAAACGGTAAGGGTATAAATGGGGCAAAAGCCAAAGCATGGTCCTTTGCTCATTTCCACAAGTTTGTCCAATTCTCCAATATTGGTACTAGGTGTGACAATTGCACAGGAAGATATTTGTAGGACAAAAGCGACGAGTAAAACATAAAAAAAGCGCTTACCTATACTAGACTGAAACTGATTTTCCATAGACATTGGTTATAAATTTGGGGCTAAGATAAAATAATTAGTTTTCTAAAAACCGAAAAACCAGAAAAATTGAATTTCAAAAAATAAATTCCTGCCGGCAAAACTGAAGAGTCAAAGCGAAACAACTCCTTATTTGAGAAGGAAAAAGTGTGATATTTCCGCCCTTCCAGTGAAAAAATCTGAAGGTTCACCTCAAAAATATCAGACGATTGAATGAGTACTTCCACCTGATTTCGTGCCGGATTTGGAGTGTATTGAATAGAAATTTGCTGATCAATAAGATCCTCTGTAGCAACCATACCGCAGGACGCAGGCTGTTTCAAGCCCGGTCGCAGGGCATTAATAGTCGCCCATACCTTTTCTTTTTGCCCAAGTGTAAACATCGCCATACAGGCATCATCGGTATAATTCAAAAAATTGGGAAATTGATCAATACTTCCGCAGGATTGCAAATTGAAATTAGCGGGGCATTCACCAACATAACTAAAAGCTTGTTGGGGGGTGTCGGCAATACCATCATCCTCTGTACATGAAACATCGTCCGAGCCACTCCCCCATAAATGTTCTAAATTAAAATAATGTCCCAATTCATGTGTCAGGGTTCGCCCTAAATGATAAGGTGGAATAACAGTCCCCGTACTCCCTAAACGATATGGATCTATGCGAATACCATCCTCCTCAGGCGTGTCCTGATTAGGAAAACTCGCCTCTGCAAAAAAACCTTCATCAAATTTTCCAACCCAGACATTTAGATAATGGTCCGTACACCAGGCGTCCGTCCCACCAAGCGCCGTATAACAAATACGCCTGCGTCCGTCGGATAATTTAAGCGCAATCTTAGGAATATTGGTCAAACGACGTGTAATACCAGTCGTGGGCAATCCATTGGGGTCTGTTGTTGCCAATTGGAAATTAATTTCCATGTCCGCCATGACCGCCGCAAAGTCAGGATAAGTAACCAATGATTGATTTTCATTCAACAGTCGAAAATCCTCATTCAAAATATCCAACTGACTCAAAATTTGTTCATCAGAAATATTTTCATCAACCGTATTATATACGATGTGAAAAACCACATTAACCGTAACAGGAGTGCGTGCGGTTAATGAAGTGCGATGCTTATTTTGCCAATTATAAATTATTTCATCATTGGAGTGCCGCAACGCATCCGGGCAGGAAGACCTACAAACCTGAGAAAGCCCAGCGACGGGCAAAAGTAAAAGCAGCCAAACCCACCTAATCATTGATCAATTTGTACAACCCATCTAAATTTGGAGATAAGATAATCTCAGTTCGACGATTTTTTGCTTTTCCTTCTTTGGTTGTATTGGGAACAAGTGGTGCATAAAATGCCCGACCCGAAGCAGAAATACGTTCAGGTTCTACTCCGTAATTGGTTAAAATCTTAACAACGGAGGTCGCTCTTTTCACACTTAAATCCCAATTTTTTGCCGGACTACCGTCGGAATCTGTATGCCCTTCCACCATAATATTCATATCAGGGTGCTCATTCAAAGCATCCGCCACCTGCATCAGCGCTTTTTTACCTTTCCAGTCGATCACATCGCTCCCCGATTTGAACAATAGCTCCTGACTCAAAGAAAGGTAAAGTTTGCCATTCTTACTGGTAACGGTCAAGTCTTTGCCAGCCACTCCGGTCAAAGCATCTTCAACAGAAGCTTTCAGAGCTTTCATAGTAGCTTCATTATCGGCAATGCTCTCTTCCAATTCCCGAATTCTTCGTTCTTTTTCTTCAATACTATTGGAAGTTTCCCCAAAGTTATTCTCCAACCGTCTTATTTGATAATCACAATCCGAAAGATCCCTGTTGAGGCTCTGTATTTCACGATCTTTAGCGTCAAGCTCCTCATCTTTTTTGGCGAGTTCCTCTTTCAATGCCAAATTATCATAAGAAGAAGTTGCCAAGGCATTTGAGTTAGCATCTTCGATGGAATTTAACTTTGCTAAATTTTCCTGAAAACTACGATTGAGGTTAATATTAGTCGCACGCAGTTCTTCATTCTCCTTATAGCTTTGTCTGATTTCATTTTTCAACTCCTGGAGTTCATTTTCCATCCTGGCATTTTGAGCAGAAAGGGAATCAGCACCAGAAGACTTTAGCTTATACGCTTTAAGTTGATCTTTTACATCAGTAAATTCTTTTTGGGAGACACAGGATGAAAAGAATAAAATAATAACAGTCAGAAAAATAATTGAATACTTCATGAAGGATTTTTTGTTTTTTTATCATAAATAATAGAGCCAAACACCTGAACAACAAATGTTGCTACACTCCTACTGGCAACAAAGTTACTTTAATTTTCACAACAGACAAAAAATATAGCTAAGGGAATAATCTCTGACTCAACAAAAAATATTATCTTTCCCCAAAATTCATTAAATTTAATATCATGCGACAATTCCAGACACTTCTAATTATCTCCTCTTTCTTTTTTCTTGTTGGCTGTAGCCAAAATAATAAAACCCCCACTAAGCAGGCAGTTAGCTGCGACCGTCCAAAATACGCTATCGTTATCCACGGTGGAGCCGGTACGATTAAAAAAGAAAATATGAGCCCCGAAAAGGAAAAAGCCTACCAACAAAAACTAAATGAAGCCCTTGATGTAGGCGAAAATATATTAAAAAATGGAGGGAGCAGCATGGATGCAGTAGAAGCCACTATTCAGGTAATGGAGAACTCCCCACTATTCAACTCAGGAAAAGGCGCCGTCTTTACCCATACCGGAACACACGAACTCGATGCCTCTTTTATGGATGGTACAACACTCAATGCCGGAGCGGTAGGAGGTGTTAGTATTGTCAAAAACCCAATCCGTGCCGCACGTCTGGTGATGACCAATTCGCCTCATGTATTATTGACAGGAAGAGGAGCCGATCAATTTGCCATTGAACAGGGGCTGGATACCGTCCCTAATACCTATTTTGATACAGATAGCAGGCGTAAAAGCCTGGAAAAAGCCCTGGAAAGAGAAAATAAAGGCATGGGTTATCTCGATCAGTGGCCAGACTACAAATACGGTACAGTGGGCTGTGTCGCCCTCGATAAAAATGGACATATTGCTGCCGGCACCTCCACCGGAGGTATGACCAATAAAAAATACAACCGCATCGGTGATTCTCCCATTATCGGAGCGGGAACTTACGCTAATAATCAGACCTGCGGCGTTTCCTGCACCGGACATGGGGAATATTATATTCGTTACGCAGTCGCTCATGATTTATCCGCCCAATTGGAATACACGGACCGCACGCTCCAACAGGCGGCCAATGAAATCATCCACCATAAACTAATCAAAGCGGGTGGTGATGGTGGCCTAATTGCCATTGATAAATGTGGGAATATTGTCATGGATTTCAACACTGCCGGAATGTATAGAGGGTTTGCCAAACCAGGAGAAAGAGTGGTAAAAATTTATAAGTAGCAGGCTGATTTTTTAAAAACTATAAGGAATTAACAAAAGAGCCTATTTCCAAATACTTCAGCCCTCTCGTTATGACACACCTATTTTTTTGACATATAGCGTTAAAATCATTAGGTCATACGAATTATGAAGAAAAAAGCCGCAAAAGGGGGGCTATTTAAAAACAAAGTATCATGCAACAAATTAGTGTCTTTGATATGTTAAAAATTGGAGTTGGTCCTTCCAGCTCGCACACACTGGGACCGTGGAGGGCTGCTGAAAGGTGGATAGCCTACCTCAAAGATCAACAGATTTTTGAAGAGGTGACATCCATTTATATTGAACTATTTGGATCACTTTCTCTAACGGGTAAAGGGCACTCAACGGATATCGCCACCATTCTTGGATTATTGGGTCAAAACCCCGAAACAATGGATGTAAGCAGTATAAGCGAACGGATAAAAAAAATATACGCTACTCAATCCTTGTTATTAAACGGAGAAAAAAATATCAAATTCACACCTGAAAAGGATATTATTTTCAATGACAACTTCCTTCCTTTCCATCCCAATGGCATACAGTTTTCAGCTACCACTACTTCGGGGGAAGCGTTTTCCCAAACTTATTATTCAATCGGCGGAGGATTTATCATCCAGGAAATGGAAGAGGGAGAAAACGATATGCACTCTAATATTTTCCCTTATCCCATTAATACCGCGAAGGAATTAGAAACACATTGTGAAAAACTAGATCTAAACATTTCTAAAATCGTGCTGCTCAATGAACAATCCCTTCGAAAACAGGAAGAAATCGAGTTGGGATTACAAAAAATCTGGCGTACCATGCTTGAATCTATGTACTCCGGGGCACATAGCGATGGTTATCTCCCCGGCAAACTTCACGTAAAAAGAAGGGCTTATAATATAAACAAAACGTTGATTAAAGGCCAAACGTACCATTGCCCTGAAGAATGGATGGAAGTCATTCGAAAACTGCAAATGCCCTTCCATGAAGTATTTCGCTGGGTCAGTTGCTTTGGCTTGGCGGTAAATGAAGTGAATGCCTCCCTGGGGCGTATCGTCACCGCCCCCACAAACGGAAGTGCCGGTGTCATCCCCGCTGTTTTGATGTATTACCTTTGTTTTGTCAATAAATTTGCCGGAACAAAAGAAATTAATTGTTTTTTATTGACAGCCGGAGAAATTGGTAGTATTTTCAAAAAAGGAGCGACTATCTCCGCTGCGATGGGTGGTTGCCAGGCTGAAATTGGGGTTTCTTCCGCTATGGCTGCCGCAGCCCTGACAGAAGCACTCGGTGGCTCTCCACAACAATGCCTCATTGCTGCCGAAATCGCCATGGAACACCACCTTGGTCTCACTTGTGACCCCATTGATGGGCTGGTTCAGGTTCCATGTATCGAACGCAATGCCATGGGAGCTATCAAAGCCATTAATGCCGCCGAAATGGCACTCGACCGAGACCCAAAAGACATTCTCGTTCCATTAGATAAAGTGATCCAAACCATGTGGGAAACGGCACAGGATATGAATACAAAGTATAAAGAGACTTCTAAAGGAGGACTAGCAGTGGCGGTTAGTATGGTGGATTGTTGATCTAAGGGATACTTGTATTTTATGCTTATTTTTTTATCTTTTTTAAAACCAGTTGTATTTTTCGGGGGTCAAAATCGGATTTTTCAATCGTTAGATCATCTGGCAATTGATTCAGCTTTCCCTCGTTGCCATATAAATACCTGGAGGCTTCATTATAGGCTAGAGCTGCAATATCTTTGGAGGTAAACATGCCAATGTGAATTGACTTTTTCTTAAAGGAAATAATAACCCGATAGCGTTTCCCCTCCTGATAAACACCACTGTAACCACTTGAGGCGCTTGTTTTTTTTAATCGACTAGACTGTTCCCGGGAGCGATAGACCAGATTGTCAATCCTGCAATCCAGTTTATTCCCATTAAGGGTACTCACCAATTTCTTTTTCCTGGTTTTGGTTTTTGATAAAAATTTTTCGGCTATCAACTTATGGAGGTAATATGTTTCCATTTTCGATTTTCCATTTTTTTGGCGCCTGGATTTTTGAAAAACAGCACAGCCGCTGGAATGCAACCTGAAATTATGAATAATATCGCAAGCTTTAAAATATTTATCAGTCGTTAAATACTCATACCCCTTCTCATCTAGGATATATTCTTCCTCTGAATTTTTAAGTTTAAAGACGTAATTCAAAATAAAAAATTTACCGACAAACAAACAACCTAATTGTTTTCTGCCCTCTAAAAACATGTAGCAATAAACACCGCTCAAACATCTACTTTGCGAAATTAATAATTTTTTTCCTCTTTTTATAATTCTCTCTGAATATTTCAAAACATTTATTCAAAACTACTGTTTTATCCCTGTAGTTAAATATCTTTTTTTGAAAAAAAATGAAAATTATATTCAACGGTGCTTTGACCTATCAAAACTGGGTATTGGTCACGTCTCCCCCAACCCCCCTGTAGGAGCAGTATTAGTCTATCAGGACAAAATTATTGGTGAAGGTTACCACAAAGCCTATGGGCTGGCACATGCTGAAGTCAACGCACTGAATAGTGTCGCCAAGCACAACCGGCACCTCATCCCCAAATCAACCTTATACGTATCGTTAGAACCCTGTAGTATTACGGGTAAAACACCACCCTGTACTACGCTCATTATCCAAAACGACATCAAAGAGGTTGTTTTTTCTGCGATTGATTACACCCCGGGCGTCTTTCAAAAAAGTCAGCAGATTCTCACCTCAAATGATATAAAAGTCAAGCAGGGCATTCTGGCAAAAGAAGGACAAAAAATCAGTGCTATTCGGGAAAAAATTATCCATGGCAATTATCCTTACGTCATACTAAAGTACGCCCAAACAAAGGATTACTTTATTGGCAAAAAAAACAATAAACAATTTTGGATTAGTAATGCCTTCACCAAAAGATTAGTCCATAAGTGGAGGTCGGAAGTGGATGCTATCCTGGTAGGCACACATACTGCTCTCATTGACAACCCCACGCTAACCACTCGCTATTATTTTGGAAAATCTCCGGTAAGAGTACTTATTGATAGACAATTATCGGTACCGGATCACTACAACATATTCAACGGACAGGCCAAAACGCTCGTTTTTAATCAACTAAAGAATAATGTAAAGCAAAACATCACCTGGGTTAAGTTAGACTTCTCCCAACCAATCCTTCCTCAACTTCTCCGTCATCTCCATCAGGAAAATATAGCATCCTTATTAGTAGAAGGCGGTGCAAAAACACTTCAGGCATTCATTGACCAAAATTTATGGGACGAAGCCAGAATCACCACGGGAAATAAGTATTTGAAGGATGGAATACCCGCCCCAGCTATCAATTCAACATCAGATCACAGCATTCAAATCGCAGATGACAAAATAGACTTTTTCTATAATTCCTCAAATTAGATTTACAAGA
>CAZNCI010000058.1:0-15315 GCA_964571475.1 uncultured Saprospiraceae bacterium
CCGTTCGTCCTTCGACAGCCGCTGCCTACTTTTAAATTTATAATTTAGCCTTTTTCATTTTAAATTTATTAACTTAAAACCTGCCAAGCCTGACGACAGCCTTATAAGTCAAAAGAATGCGACCCAACGCGCGTAAGGCTTTCTCCTATCCGACTATCGTCAGGCTAGGCAGGTTAGGACTGAGGCGCGGGAGGGCAAAATTAAAACCTGCCAAGCCTGACGATAGTCGATAGGTCGGAATCAAAAATACTAAAACGCCAGGCTTTCAATCGACAGTGGGAATGACAATATTGGGGTCTTTTTCAATGAAAGAAATGAGTTCATCCAGTTGCCAGGCATCTTTTATATCGTATTCTTCGACTTTGGTTCGGCGTAGCGCCGTGAGATAGGCGCCACTTTTCAGTGCTTTGCCAAAGTCGTGGGCAAGGGAACGAATATAAGTACCCTTGGAGGAGGAAACGATAAAGTCGATTTCGTCCTTTTCAAAGCGGGTGATTTGAAAGTCGTGGATGGTTATTTTTCTGGATTTCACTTCAACGCTTTCTCCATTTCTTGCTCTTTTGTAGAGGGGGATACCATCCACCTTAATAGCTGAAAACATGGGAGGGAACTGGTCGATTTCTCCGATGAATTTTTTTCTGGTTGCTTCGATTAATTCCGGGGTGATATGGTCAATTGGGAAGTGGGCATCTTCTTCCATTTCGACATCCATGGTCGGAGTAGTTGCACCGATTTTGATAGTTCCGGTATAGGTTTTGGATAAGCCCTGAAGATCGCTTAATTTTTTGGTGAATTTTCCGGTGCAAAGCAGTAAAAGACCAGTTGCTTTGGGATCGAGTGTACCCGCGTGACCAACCTTGAATTTTTTGACGCCGTAGCGCTGTCTAATTTTGTACCGAACCTTATTGACGACGTCGAAGGAAGTCCAGTCGAGTGGTTTGTCGATTAGTAATAAAGCACCTTCTTTGAAGTTAATACGGTCTTCTTTTGTCTTGAATTCCAATGTCGTTGGATTATGTATGAAGTTAAAGAATTTTGAGCCCCATCATTAGAGCCAGAATACCTACGCCAAAGCAGTAATAGGCAAAATATTTAAGTTGACTATTTTTGACCAGTTTGATCATCCATAAACAGGCGATTACTCCGGTAATGAAGGCAGCGATGAAACCAATTGTCAAAGGAAGTGCAGCTACCCCCTGCGTGGTAAAGTCTCCATCTAATACGTCTTTAGCTATTTTTCCAAGAATAAGCGGGACGACCATTAAAAAGGAAAACCGGGCCGCTTTTTCTCTATCAATTCCCAATAAGACAGAGGTGCCAATGGTAGCGCCGGATCTCGATATGCCGGGTAAAATGGCGATGGCTTGTGCAATACCCACTATAAATGCCTGACCGAAGGAAACCTTATTATCCGTTTTTTTTGCTTTGTCAGCCAAAAAGAGCAATAATCCGGTGATGATTAACATCGCACCCACGAGTACAATTTGTCGGGTAAAAAACTGTTCAATTTGTTTTTCAAAGAGGATGCCGACTAATGCCGCAGGAATCATTGAAAGTATGATTTTTACACTAAACTGACTTTCTTCATTCCATTTGAATTGGAATAATCCTTTGATTATTTCCAGGATGTCCTTGCGGAATACAATGATGGTACTCAGGGCTGTAGCTGCGTGTAAGGTAACCGTCATCAACATACTTATTTCAGCGGAAGACTGGTCGTTACTTAAATATTTTGCCAACTCCAAATGTCCACTGCTACTGACAGGCAGAAACTCGGTCAATCCCTGTATTATACCAAGGATTAAGGCCTCTATTACATCACTCATGAAGAATTATTTTATGGTTGAGTCCACTCCGAAAAGTCATGAACTTATGACTGGCTTACTTTTTAAAAATCACATAAATTTCTAATGCCAACCCCGCCAAAATAACAATAGGTGCAAGAACGGTGCGCCTAAAGCTATAGATGATGCTATCATCCCATGTGTTCAAATCAGGCATTCGTCCACCTGACATGAGTGCCAGTCCCAAAAGAACTAATAAGAAGCCACCAAAAATCCAAATATAGGTTTCCTTTCCAAAAATAAGTGTTGTTTCGGAAGAAGGATTGGTTGTTTTTGATGTGAATGCCTTTGCTGGTCCGGAATTACTTTTTTTCTGTTTGCTCATTTATTTATTATTTTTAGTATAAATCATCAATATTGGTTTTGAGGTATTTTCGTACTACGATATAAGTGCTCATTACACTGATGGTCATTCCCAAACCTATTAGGCCAATAGCCATGTATAAACTATTTGTAGAGGAAATGCTTATTTCAGGCAATTGAGCGTGAAAAATATTCAATATAACTGCCAGCCCTGCCAATGCAATAATCGCACTCAAAAGTCCATGTCCTAAGGACCTCAAAAGGTATGGTTTACTGATAAAACTCCATGTTGCCCCTACTAATTGCATATTTTTTATTAAAAGTCGATTGGCGTAAAGCGCCAGCCTAATGGTGTTATGAATTAGCATTAAAGCCACAAAGATGAAAAAAAGACATAAACCCAGGGCTATATAAGTTAATTTTTTTATGTTTTTGGAGATTTTATCAACGAGATTACCTTTATAATGGACTGCTTTTACATGATTTAGTTGGGAAATTGTTTGTTGAATGATCTTTAGACTATCGGCTTGGATATGGCTTGCCCTGGGATGAAAATTATACATATTTAAAAAGGGGTTATCCATCGATAGCACTTTTAGATCTTCTGTCATTTCAGCTTCCATCTCTTTGGCAATTTCCTCTTTGCTGACAAATGTGATAGAACCTGGGAGTATAAAGTCGAGTTGATGGAGGGTATTTCCCAGGGAGTCGATTTCGGATTGACTGGTATGCTCTTCAATTTCTACCAGAACAATTACCTTACTTTTAATAGTGTCTAATAATTGATTCCCCTGAAGAATAATCAAGCCTAAAAGCCCTAATACAAATAATATCAATGCCATACTAATGATGGTATAAAGGTAGTTTGGCTTGGCGCCATTGTATTTTTGGCCTGATTTTTTTGACATTTTTACTTTCTTAGAGACAATAAAACCGTAAAATTAGTATTTAAGTTTGGTATTATCTATACTTTTGTAAATATCTGTTTTTTTTCCTTCAATTATTAGGGGAAAAGAAATAGGTTGATTTTTGTTTTGTTCGGTTATTTCGATATTTTTTATGATGGGTATTCAAAAACTTATTGTTTTGTTTCTTGGGCTGGTCTTTGAGGCAGGAGTTGTGTTCGGGCAGCAGCATATTTTGTATTTCACCAATGGTAGTTTTGAAGGGGAACGGCAGGATGCTGTCGTGCCAAGTGGCTGGAATGCCTGTGAATTAGGGACGACACCCGATATTCTGCCCGGCTTCTGGGGTGTTTATCAGGAAGCTTCAGATGGAGATACTTATGTTGGTTTAATAACGAGGGGAGATGGGTCTTGGGAAAGTATTGGGCAGCGCCTGTCACACTCATTGAAATTATTGGAGTGTTATAAATTTACGGTCGATTTGGCTCAATCCAAAACTTATGCCGACTATAACGAGCCCGTGCGTTTAATGATATGGGGTGGCAGCGGAAGGTGCAATAAAGAGCAATTATTATTTCAATCAAAAAAAATAGATCATAACTATTGGAAAACCTATGAAGTGAAATTTAATGTAAAGGTTCCTATTAATTATATTATCTTTGAAGCTTATTTTGAAGAAAAAGGAAAAGTTGTTCGTGGAAATATATTAATTGACAACCTTTCTCCAATAAAAATGTGCCCTAGAGCCTAAATCCATTTTTTTAATTTCTTATAAATATTTTGATATGAAACCTGTGTTTTTTTATTTCTTTTTATTGATGCTTACAGCTTGTGCCGGGAACGAATCCCAAAAAGAAGTAACCGAAGATAAAGTAAATATTGAATCTCCTGTGGATGATAAAACGCAGGCAGCTGCCAATACCGCTACCTCTCCGCCGTCTGATGCACAAAATACGGATCAGCCGGTCGATGATAAAGATGGCCCGGGGCTAAACTTATGGGTGGACGGAAGGGAAGCCAATAAGGGAGCAACCGTTTGCCTGCAAATTTCGGCAAGCGGCATGGAGCAGGTGATCTCCATGCAGTACTCCATGCGTTGGAATCCTAAAGAATTGAGCTTTAAAGAAATTAAAAATTTTGAGCTTTCTACCTTAGACAAAAACGATTTTGGGCTTAATCGTGTTAAAGAAGGGATAATGACAGCTGTTTGGATTGAAGATCAATTAAAAGGTATTGATTTGACAAAAAAAACACCCATCTACCAATTGTGTTTTGATGTAATTGGTGAGGTGGGGGCGAAGTCTTCTGTCCGGTTTTGGAGCACACCTACTGCTTTTGAGTCCGTGGTGTTGCCCGAAAAGACGGTGTCGATTACAACGCATAAAGGGGAGGTCGTTATTACTGCAAAAAAGTAATAGTGTGTGACTTTGTGACCTGAAATTTTTAACTGGTAAAGAAAAATAAATGCAATTTATAAATCCTAATTTTTTGTATGCGCTGGGGGTCTTGGCTATTCCTATTATTTTGCATCTGTTTCATTTCAGGCGTTTTAAAAAGGTATATTTTACCAATGTTAAATTCCTTCAGGAGGTAAAAGAAGAAACCTCTGCCAGATCAAAATTGCGTAACCTATTGGTGTTGTTATCTCGAATTTTGGCATTGGCTTTTTTGGTTTTTGCCTTTGCGCAGCCTTTTATTCCCGCTAAAAATCAGGAAAAAAGAAAGGGAAAACCAACGGTTAGTGTTTTTTTGGATAATTCCTTTAGTATGAATGCGCTAAGTGATGATGTGAAATTATTGGAAAAAGAAAAACAACTGGCGGAGGAAATTGTATCCTCCTATGCACCTGATGTGCAATTTCAAATCCTGACGAATGACTTTGAGGGGAGACACCAAAGACTATACAGCAGAGAGGATGCAATTAATTTGATTGAAGAAGTTCGGTCAACGCCTAATGTAAAAGAACTATCCAAGGCTTTCAAAAGGCAATTGCAGGCGCTTAATACCAGTGATGCAGAGAATAAAGTGGCTTATATTATCTCTGACTTTCAAGCTAATATTAGTGATCTTTCAGCGATAAAGGATACTTCTGTTGCTATTAATTTGATTCCATTACAGGCGGTTCAGGAGCGAAATGTGACCATTGATTCGGCTTGGTTCGAAGCGCCCGTTCAAATGATTAATCACAATAATAAGTTATTGGTTAGAGTTCGGAATTATTCTAATGAAGATGTCGAAAACGTTAGGATTTCTCTTGACTATCAGGGACAGAATCGGCCAGTTGGGACGATTTCTATCAAAGCCCAGGCTTATGAAGTCGATACCGTTACCATCACGCCACTTAAAGTTGGTTGGCATGAAGCGACCCTGCAAATTACGGATTTTCCTATTCAGTTTGATGATAATTACTTTTTGAGTTTCCATGTTGCGGAGATGGTGCGTGTTTTGGCAATTAATGAAGGCGGGTACAATCGTTTTATTTCGGCAGCACTACCCAATGTGACGAGTGTCATGGTCAATGCCCTGAAATATGGTGATTTTCCCAAATACGATATGATTCTTTTGGATGATTTAAAATTAATCTCTTCCGGCTTGGCTTTTGAACTTAAAAAGTATGTACAGGCTGGTGGTAATTTATTGGTCTTTCCCGGAGCGCAGGCAGATGTAAATACTTATAATTCCTTTTTTGATTTGCTAAAAGTGGATCAATTACGACCTTTTGAAAGCAAAGTGAGGAAGGTCAATCGAATCAATACCGATGAATTTGTCTTTAATGGCGTATTTGAAAATACGAACAGTCAGTTGACATTGCCGATTACGCAGGGGAATTATCCTTTGACTAGTTTTAGTGCTCGAAAAGCAACAACTTTGTTGAGGTATAGGGATGGAAGTAACTTCATGGTAAAATACCAATTGGGAGAAGGCAATGTTTACCTTTCTGCTGCTCCTTTAGAGGAAGAAAATTCTGATCTGGTACGCAATGGAGAGGTTTTTATCCCCATGTTGTATAAAATGGCCATTTCTGCCGGGCAATCAAAACCCATCTCTTATACCATCGGAAAGGATAATAGGTTGGAGGCGCCATATGAAGTGACTTCGGAGGAGGATGTTTATAAATTGAGCGGGGCAAAGGATGAATTCATTCCTCAACAAAGAATTATTGAGGGTAAAATTATTCTCACAGTTTCCGACGAGGTAAAAGAAGCTGGTTTTTTTGTATTAAAAAATGATAAAAAGCAGGACGTCGCCCATTTTGCTTTTAATTTTGATCGCAAAGAATCCGATTTGAAGTGTCTGGCTGTTGCGGATTTAAAAAAGGACCTTGGAAGTAATGTTTCCGTCCTTGAAGCCAGTAACCCTGAATATTTGACTCAAATGATATCCGAACAAAGTCAGGGGATTCAATTGTGGAAATGGTGTGTCATTTTTGTGTTAATCTTTTTATTAGTGGAGACCTTATTACTACGGTTATGGAAAAAGTAATTCCAAAATCTATTCAAAAAGCAGGCGCTTTACTAGCATTAATATTGGTCGTTTCCTTTTTGATTTACCTGAGGTTTCCTGATTTTTTTATAACGCCTAATCGCGTGATTGAACCTTATGCGGATGGTTTTAAAGCTTATACAACCATCGAATATCACGCTAAATACGACTCCACCTATTCCTTTTATACGGGTATGCAGTATCCCTATGAAGAGCATGTTATTCCCGCTGCCACACAGCCCATTGTATCTAATTTAATTCGTTTTGTGCATCGAAATATTAGGCCAATAGCAGATGATACGAATGCCATCGTTAATTTTTCATTATTATCGGGCATTTTACTTTCTGCGATATTTTTGTTTTTAATATTCAGAAAATTGGGTTTGCCGCTGCTTTATGCAATGGGCGTGAGTATAGGAGTTACCTTTTTAGCTCCACAATTTGAACGCCTGATGGGGCATTATGGCCTGGCGCATTTAGAAGTTATTCCGGGCGTTCTTTATTTTTTAATGTTGTATGATGAACGCCCCAATTGGAAGAACAGTGTTATTTTGATGGCTGCTGTAATCGTCTTTTCGATGATTCATTTTTATTATTTTGCCATGCAGGTGTTTTTAATCTCGGGTTATTTTTTCTTTAAATTTTTATCGGGAAATAAAACATGGGCCCGGTTCTTATTGATGGTTAAGCACTATAGTATTCAGGTTGTCCTTCCGCTGCTCTTTTTTTTGTGGTGGATGAGTATTGGGCAGGTGGTGACCGATCGAACGAGTGCGCCTTATGGTTTTTTACGTTATTTGGCTCAACCACAGGGAGTGTTTTATTCGCAGTTTCAACCCTATTTTGCCTGGTTAAATGTAGGAAAATGGGGGATGGAAAATAGAGCCTATATTGGGCTGTTTGCTTTATTCTCGGCGGTGTTTATTCTGCTGAAATTTTTTGTGGGTCGTTTCAAAAGGAATTTATTTACCTGGGGAACAAAATATGACCGATATTTTACTTCGGTATTCCTAACTGCATTATTGATTCTTGTTTTTTCATTTGGTGTTCCTTTTGTATGGAAGGATATGACCTTTTTACTCGATTATGCCGGGCCTATTCGGCAATTTAGATCTATTGGACGCTTTGCATGGGTCTTTTATTATGTGGTAAATATCGTAGCAGCGACCAGTTTTTTCTATTTTTTCGTAGGGCATAAGACGGCTTCTAAATGGAAGCTACTTTGGCTTATTATTCCTGTTTTAATTTTAAATTTTGAGGCTTATAACCAGTCTATGGCCATTAATTTAAAACTAGACCCCATTGGTTCTGAACGACCCGGACATACTTATTTGGATGTTCCCAATATTAATTATGATGATTATCAGGCCATTATTTCCTTGCCGAATTTCTCTATTGGTTCGGATAATTTTTGGATTCATCCGGATGGTGCTGTCGCTCAGGAGTCACAGGTTTTATCCATCCAGACGGGACTACCATTGACCGCTGCTATGCTGACGCGGACTTCCCTTTCCAGAACGATTAAAGAATTGCAGTTTGTAAGCGAGCCTTATCGTTATCCTTTATTGTTGAATGACATAAAGGATGAGCGCCCATTCATCGTCGTAACCAGTAAAGTGGGGCTAAAAAAAATGGCTAAAAAGGGTTTGTTCTACGATCACCTTTTAAAGGATGCTCAATTTCTTTTTTCAAAAAATGTAAATGCGGATGTTTTAAGTTTGTCTTTAGACTCTTTCAAAAAACGGGTAGATGAAAAAAGAGATAGTGTTCGACAGGAATTGGCAGTGAAGGATTCGTTATTTCGACGCGGCGATTATTGGGTGACGGATTCGACTGCCTATGTTTTTTATCATTCTTTTGATGAAAATGGGGGAGTAGCTTATCAGGGACAAGGGGGCTATCAGCAGGACATAACCCTGAATAATGAAGTTTTTTATAAGGAAATACCTTTGGGAGATTATTATTTTTCTGGTTGGTTTTTTTATCAAAAAGATTTGTTTCCCACAACGGTTGTTACGCTGCAAGTTCAAAATAAGGAAGGTATTACGATATTGACCAAAACAAAATCGGCAGCAGATATTGCCAAAACATTTGATAATAATGGTTGGGGATTATTATTTTTCCCTTTTTCTGTAAAGGAAAAAGACAGTACCGTTAGGATTTATTTTTCAAATGAGCATCCTTCGTTAAAGGGACAATTATTGTCATTTGATGAGTTGTTGATCTATCCTCAGTCTGCTAATGTTTATTTAGAAAATGAAACGTGGATGATGAAGAATAATCGGTGGTTTGCCCGGTAATTATTTTATTCTGCCAATAATTCGCGGACTAATTTCTTCATTTTTTTACCGCCCCAGTTGGCTGCTCCTATTTTTTTGATGACAATCTTTCCTGATTTGGAGACGACGAACGTTGTTGGAATGGTTTGGGTTGAAAAGGCTGTAGGAGCTCTGAATTTTGTGGAATAAGCCGGGAAATTGTAGTTTTTTGATTTCAGAAACCTATTGATTTTGGTCATGTTTTGGTTTGAAATCATCAAGAACTCAATACCATCTTCTGACTTGAATTCATCATATAATTGTTGTATCTCCGGCATTTCTCCGACACAGGGCGGACACCAGGTTGCCCATAAGTTGATGAACAATACCTTTCCTTTGTGATCTTTTAGATTGACAATTGAGCCTTGTTGGTCAATTAACTCCCAATTGAAATTATCTTCTGCTATTGAAATTTCATGGGCAAGTTTGGAAGGGTTGGACACCTGCGCCTTGAGGTTATTGACAAATCCACCAATAGCCATTCTTCCTTGTGGGAAGAGTAGCGCACCTATAAATAGGATGAACAATAGGTCTGATAATTTACCAAAGGTTGATTTCTTTTCTAAGTAATTACTAATTTTTGTGCTCATCTATTAGATGTGTTTTTAGTTTTTTTATGGAATAATTATTGGCATTCCGCTCTAAAGTGCAATACGCTATTAAGGGCTTGTCGCCAATAATTCTCTTGTGTCACAACTGTTTTACCATTAAAGAACTTTTTTAGAAGAAAAAGGTTGTTGATTTGGAAATATATCAGTCGATTTTGTCGTGTGGCGGCTGTTAATTTGGCCAATACATTGGGGGATATAACTTCAAGAGGGCGCGGATTGTTCTTCGCGTAGGCGGGGGGCGTATCGTCTGGGTGGTATCGTTTGAAGCTTTTCCACAGTGTTAGAGTCGATTCTTTGTAATAAAATTTAGTCTGATGCCAAATTTCCTTGGCAAAATCTGGATCCGACGGATTGAGGTATAGGACCATCCAATTGAGGTAGGTGCTTTGAGGGAGTAATTTACATTTATCAGATTCACTAAAGTTGGTGCAGGGTA
The DNA here is from genome assembly GCA_964571475.1 of uncultured Saprospiraceae bacterium. GTDB lineage: Bacteria > Bacteroidota > Bacteroidia > Chitinophagales > Saprospiraceae > JALVDO01. The sequence goes on from CAZNCI010000058.1 coordinate 9,901, forward strand.
ATTTACTATTGTCGTAAAGGAGTTCTCTTTTGATAAATCGTTCCCAGTCTTGAAGGGTTCTTTTTAAATAATTACTATGCTGTACCTGATCGGATAATCGAAGGCTCTCCAGAATGACGGCATTTTCAGCCGGATAATAACCCTGTTCTTTGCCTGCTGTATAGACATTTTTGAAAGGAGAACTTATCATTTTGGCAGAAAGAAAATTACTTATCTTTTTATGCAGTCCTGCATATTGATCGTCATTGGTCATTGCCTGATAAGTCGCTAAAATAATGTTGATGTGGGATAAAAATAAAGCCTGACTTGACCACCTTTTTGGATAGTTTTGTAATGGGAATTGTTCTTCATCCATCATCTTATGTGTGATGTGGCTGACCATAATGTTTGCAATGGAGTCTTTTTTAGGGTGTTTATCCGCGTAGGTGTAAAGCGCCTGTACCAAATTGCTTTGCGCAAGCACCCAATATTCCCAATCCGGGGTGTTGGCTTTAGGAATAGGGGGCATATTCCTTTGAAAAAATTGAATTTCTTCAAACCTTTTGCTCAGTTGTTTCCCACTAACTTCGGGAACCCACATAATTAGAACGCTTAATAATAAAGAAATACTCAATGCCAGAAAAAGGTAAGCGATACTTTTTACTTTTTTGCGAAAAGCAAGAAAAAGAAAACCAGTTACAAAAGCCGGTACTAACATGATGATGAGCGCAAAAAAATCCATTTTATTATTTTTTGTTAAAGATAAATTGGTAGATCATCCAGGCGATAAAGATAATAGCCGAGCCGGTGATAATAGGGTAGGATACGTCAAAGGTAATCAGCCATCCCCCAATGACAGGTGTTATCACCGTCCCAAGTGAAAAAAGTGATTGTTTTATTCCCAACATCTCCCCCTGCATCGAAGCATCTGTCGCCTCTGATAATATAGTTGTAATAAATGGATTGGATATACTTTGGGCAATGGGTACCAAAATAATGAGCCAATAATACCAAGACGCTTTTTGCGGCAGTAAAACGAGTAATACCGCAAATGAAAGGAGCAGTAGGGAATAGGTCGGTACTGCTCGTGGACGAACCCTCCCACTTAACTTTCTGACCAATATACCCTGTGTTAGAACCAGCCATACGCCGATATAACCAAATAAATAACCTACATCCTTTTGGGTGAAATCAAAAACTTTATATAAATAAACCGCAAAAAAATTGCTGAAAAAGGAAAAACCTATCGCGTGTAAAAAGGCGACCACAAATAAACTCCTAATATGCGGTATCTGGAAGGCTTTTTTGATATTCTTGAAGCCCGTGAGCGCATTGATTTTACTCTTTTTTTGTTTTTTAAGTGTTTCCGGGAATTTGATATAAACCAACACCATATTGAGGACGGTTAGGAGGGCCGTTACGAAAAAAGGGGTCGCATTATTGAACCAGGAGACAACCGTATTGTCGGCAAGTATGCCTCCTAAGGCCGGACCAATAATAAAACCCAGTCCAAATGCCGCCCCAACCAGCCCAAAGTTCTTCGCCTTCTCCTCCGCTTTACTAATGTCGGCCATCGCTGAATAGACAATGGAGATATTTCCCCCTGTAAAACCCGGTAATAATCGACCTAGAAAAACGAGGATAAGGTGTTGGCTGATGATACCATAAGCCAGAATAATATAACCTAGAAATGTACCAACTAAAGATAATTGAAGCAATGGTTTTCTCCCGTGTTTGTCGGATAATGCCCCTAGTATTGGCGCACCAAAAAATTGCATAAAGGGAAAGGCCGCAATGAGAAACCCGTAGATTAATTTAATGTGATCCTCTGAAGTCCCAGGTGGAAAAAATAAATTTGTTTCCTTGAAAAAAAGTGCAGGCAGAATCGGAATGATAATCCCCACCCCAATCATGTCAATTAGAACGGTTAAAAAAATGATACCAATTGACCCCTTGGATTGGGAACGATTAAATGGTTGATTTTTGCTCACGCTGTATTTGTTGTTTTAATAATCCGCTAATTTATGAAATGTTGTAATAGAACCTTTTCTATTTGGCAATTAATTCATAATTCTCCTCAAAGATGGTGATAAAAAGGGGGTATTCATCCCCCAGTTGATTATAATCCGCCGCTTCCTGATTCATTCTATGTTTTGTCACCCTTACCGATATTGAATATTTTCCTTTACTTTTAATCATGGGATTAAATGTATAAATTCTTTCTTCCCCGGGCATTAGGTTGTTTTCACTGATCTTTTTGGCTTTAGGATACCATTCCCATTTTTCACCGATTCTTTCTTGTAAGGTGTCTTGAATAAGCCCTCGATTATTTTTCAACTCGAAGGTAATTAGAACGAAGCGTTCGGGGTCTCCTGTCGGAACTTTATGGCCTGCGAGTTCATTGCGAACGATTAGCCCGAAGTGTAAACTGTCACCAACATTGTATGCTGACTTGATTTTACCCGGGTGAAAGGTGAGCCCATTAAAAATTTGACTTTCCTGCGTAGCTGTCTTGGGAATGCCCGAACCGGGAAATCGATGGAAATGACTGTTTCTAACCGGACTGCCATAAGCATTGGCTCTATTGGTCGTTTCCAAATGGCAGTTGATGCAGTTTTTTTTCTGGAAATAAGGACCGGCTTTCCATTCGTCCCCCGTTTCAAACGAGCAAGTCAGTTGTGGACTAATCATGGCGTTGGCATTATGGCAGGAAATGCATAATTGTTCAGAGAGAAATGCCCTGTCTCTGGTAACTTTGTGAGGGGCTCCGCTGATTTCATTGACACCGATAATGGCATTATTTCTTATGTGGCAGGCCGCGCAGGTAATTCCTTCTTTTTGTAGTTCTTTGTCAAAATGTTTATTCTCCTTTTTTACCGGTTGGTAAATATCCCCATCAAGGAGCCCCGTGATGATGTATTCCTGTTGATTTTGTAGTGGAATATGACAGTTGATACACATAAAGGGGCTGGTTTTCTTCTTTAATTCTGCCTGAAATTGAAGGTCGGTCCACGCATGTGCATGGGTGGAGGTTTTCCATTCAGCATAATGGTCGGGATGACAGGCACCACAATAAGCCGCATTGATCGCTGCAAGCCCTTCAGGAATCTGTTGTTGAGGTACGTTCTTTTCCCATTTGTTTTTCAGGGGTTGAATAAGGGGTGTTTTTTCTTGTGGTTCTAAGGAGGAGAAGATGAAAAATATCCCTCCGAAAAGGGCAGCTAATAGCAAGAGTGTCTTATTCATGGTAGTGTAATCAGATGTAATAATATTTTACTCAGTTATGATTTTCTTCATAATAAAAGAGCTTTGAACATGTGCTATGTTTTCCAGATCGGCTAATTTTTGGGTAATAAATTTTTGGTAAGCATCCATATTTTCGATATTAATGTGCAGTAAATAATCAAATTGCCCGGCAATGTGATAACAAAGGGAGACTTCTTCCAGTTCCGTGATTTGTTTTTCAAACAGTTCCAAATGAGGTCTGGCGTGTTCCTTTAGTGAAATATTGCAAATAACGGATAATTCCTTGCCAAGCGTTTTGGGATCTATGACGGCAATGATCTTCTTGATTTGCCCATTTAGTTTTAGTTTTTTAATGCGTTCAAAAACGGGGGTAGTGCTCATTCCCAACATACAGGCAATCTCTTTGTTTGTCAGGTCTGCATTTTTTTTTAGTATTTTTAGTATCCGAATGTCTGTGGCGTCTAATGTCATAAAGAAAAAAAATCTAAACAGGTGGTTAAATAAACTTTGTGGCATCTAAATATTCTAATTATTGACAAAAATACGAATAATAAACTTGTTCTGTAATTTAATTTGGGTTTATTTTCTTTATTTCTTATTTTTGTAGAAAATATATTGTCTATGAATGAGAAGAAAAATATGCATCCGGAGAGCTTGATGATGTCCTTTGGTTACCAACCGGAATTGTCTGAAGGTGCTGTCAAATGCCCGATATTTCAAACTTCAACTTATGCTTTCAAAACAGCGGAGGAAGGCAAAGCTTTTTTTGAATTGGCTTACGGATTGAGAGAAAAAGCGCCAAAGGAGGAAATGGGCTTGATATATAGCCGCTTGAATACACCCAATATGGAGATATTGGAGAATAGGATGGGACTGTGGGATCAGGCGGAGGATTGTGCGGTATTCGACAGTGGAATGGCTGCTATTTCGACTGTTTTTTTGACTTATTTGAAGCCGGGAGATACGCTATTGTACAACCAGCCTTTGTATGGTGGCTCCGTACACTTTATTGAGCATATTTTACCGACGATGGGCGTTCATATTGTTGAATTTGATGCATGGGATGATCCGAAGGAGGTGTTAAACTCCCTGAAAAAAAGTGGCAAGGGTGATTCCCTGAAAATGGTATATTTGGAGACACCCACCAACCCCACCAATCACCTGATTGATATAGAAGCCTATGTTGATTTAGCGAAAGCTTTCTCTTCAAAGGATAAAAAAGTGTTGGTAGCGGTTGATAATACCTATTTGGGGCCTTTATGGCAACATCCTTTGCAGTTTGGGGTTGACCTCGTTTTGTACTCTGCCACTAAGTTTTTTGGCGGCCATAGTGACCTAATTGCTGGCGCCGTCATGGGCAATGCAGATTGGATGGCAAAAATTAAAGAAATGCGCGTTTTCCTTGGTAATATGCCGGCTCCATGGACTTGTTGGTTATTGTTGCGAAGTCTGGAAACATTAAAAATGCGGATGGAACGTCAGGTGAAAAATGCGAAAGAAGTGGCTGATTTTTTAGATGCCCACCCTAAGGTTGAAAAAATTCACTACCTGGGTTTTCGCGATGGAATGGATGAAAGAAGTAAGGCCATTTATGATAAGCAATGCGTTGCCCCCGGATCTATGGTTGCATTTGAAGTAAAGGGAAAGGAGGCTGAGGCTTTCCAGTTTTTAAACCACCTGAAATTAGTCAAATTAGCAGTCAGTCTTGGGAGTACCGAATCCTTAGTGGAACATCCTAGGTCAATGACACACGCAGGGATGGATCCCGCTGAATGTGATCGTTTGGGTATCACAGAGCGTTTTGTTCGTATGTCCATTGGTGTAGAGCACCCGGATGACTTAATTGCTGATATTGAGCAGGCTTTATCCTTTGTTTAGGAAATAGGCAGGTCCGACTATCGTCAGGCTAGGCAAGTTTTTATTTTCATTTTGATTTTGATTCCAACATTCATCAGGCAGGCAAATTTAAAATAAAAAAGGCTAAATTATAAATGTAAAAGTGGCGTGAGAAAACCGGTAATTTGAAGGAGAAACGAGTTTTTGAGAACCCGCCAATTTTTACATTTAAAATTGTTCATTGGGCATTTTACATTTTTTACATTTTGATTCTAATTTTGATTCTAATTCTAATTTTGATTCTAATTCTAATTCTAATTTAAATTACTTCAACCCAATAATTTTTTCTTTTGT
>CAZNCI010000059.1:0-15236 GCA_964571475.1 uncultured Saprospiraceae bacterium
TACTGAAAGGCCTTGTTCAATGCCTTGTTCAATGCCTTGTTCAATGCCTTGTTCATGCCCTAACTCCTTTCCTTCTGCCCATCCTTTCTCCAATCCTGCAGCATGACCTTCCTCGACAGCCTGTTGTCTTAATTCTTCTCGAATAGCTTCTAAAATACCCATATTTTTACGAGGTTTTGTTAAAATTTCTAATTCTTCTTCAAAAATACGCTTTTCCTCCGGTTTTTGCAAGTAAACGTAATGTCCAATAAAGTTTAGCAGTCGTTCAGTTTTATCTCGGGGAAACCCTTGTTTCATCAAATCACGAGCTAACCCAAGTGATAAATTCAAAAAATCGACCTCCACTCCTTTCTCCTTTTCCTGTAACGCGGCCCAAGCCGTTTTCATTACAATTGCGAAGGGATTTTTGAGACATCTATCGAAATCTTCGGCTTTTTTCTCGGATACTTTATAGGTATCGAAAGAATAATTCAAATGTGTATTCCATAAGTTCAAATTGTACTCTTTAGGGTGGAATTCTGGATTATCATCTGTAAAAATAGCCAATGCGTTGATTGGCACACCGTATTTATCCAATATTCTGTAAAAGTAAATGAACATACGCTTAGCAAAGAATTTATCATAATACCCCTGCACCTCAATATGTATCAGAATCCAATATTCCTTTCCGTTTTTAAGATAAACTTTCACCAATTTGTCTGCATACCGTTTATTGGCATCAACATCCATTCTAATTTGGTCAAATTCTTTATCTAAAAAATCAAAACCTTTGGAGAAGTCAATTTCATCGATCTTTCCCGGGTAAAAAAACATCAAGAAATCCTTAAAAAAATCTTCAATAATTGCCTTCCAGAGTGTATCCTTTTTTATCATTTTGAATCATTTGTTTTCAAATAATGGAACAATTTACACTAATTTTCATCACAAAAACAAATAAAAGTATCTTTTTATTTTATATGAACACAAAATGTATGCCAAACGACCCATTACTCTCACATTTCTTCAAGGGATATAAGAAATCAGGTGTAATTTAAACAAAATATCAGCAATTATCCCTTTATTTTTAGGGCAAACTCATCAAAATTGATTCCTTGTATAATACTGGATAATTACGAGAGGAAGGACTGATTTTATCATGATTTTTGCAGAAAAACGCAAAAATCACGCCAAAATCAATTGAAACTACAATTCTAATTCCCCGCCTTAAAAGGCGGGGCAAAAAAAAGGCGGGGCAAAAAAAAGGATGGGGTTATAATAAAATCTATTTTTAATTGATGCATTTGCCCTATTTTATTTTTTAATAAAAAGCAAAAGGAGCACTCAGGAGGGAAATGCGCTGGTCCAAAACAATGATTTAGGCAACTATTCCCTCCTCAAAAAGCAATGGAAACTTTTTATCGATCAATTCCAATCCATCCTGTATTAATTCCGGATAAGTAGATTGCAGCGAAAGGAGATGCTGTCGAATGGCTTTTTCCAAATTGGGAGACACCCCATAATGAGTAACAATTTCAAGTATTTCTAAGGGTAATAACCAATCATTGGGAAATATTGCGACAAGCTGATTGAATATAATAGATAATTGAGTCCTATCTCCTGCCTGGTGGCGAATCTGCCTCACTTGCCCGTAAAGGTCGAACAATTGTTGTTGCCGCTCAGAATAAGTTATTTTTTGCGTTTTTTCCTTAGGAGGAATTAGTTCATGTCCATAATTTACACCATCGGCAACACCGGCAAAACAGGATACAATTTTACTTCCAACCGCCATATCATAAGTACCCCATTCCGGCTCAAATAATACTTTACTCCCTAAGACAACCCTGCACTGATCAAAAGAAATGATAATTGGATTTTTCCCTTTATAAAGTATATTTTTCACGACGCCCTGGACATTCACCCCGGACTTATACGACAAATTCACCGAATTACCTATTCTAACACCCAACTCCTCCAACTCTTCAAGCGTATATAAATGTAATGATTTGGTCGCTCCGGCCAGCAGTCCAACAGGAGATCCAAAACCTTCCGCATGATAGTTTTTACTATGATTAGCCAATTGAATATCACCAAAAGACAAGGCTGTTGGACCCGTAAACTGTAAATACGCCGGTTGATCGTCTTGTAGCAGAAAATCCGTCAGCACCCCGCTCACTTGTAAGCCACTATCATAAACCGCCGTTCCTAGATTAGCTGAATTTTTAAAACAATTCAGACCGTATTCGCCCCCCCTCTTCCATGCCATTTGAGCTTCAAATTCCAATAATACATCCATTAGATGCTTAAAGCTTTTTGCTACAAATAATTGTGGTTGCCGATTGGTAATATCGAATGCACGATCTGCGGCTTCGATTGAATAAGTGATTTTTTTTACCCGTTTATCCATACAACTGACACTCTCGCCGATAGACGATAACAGACCAGCCCCGTATATTTTAAAATCATCCACCGTGCCTATTAGCCCGTATTCAACCGTCCACCAGTGCAAATTGCGAATCCGGGCCATCTCTGATGCCGACTGCGTCTTGGCGGTGAGTTGATCAATTGTCTGCTCTGCCTCTTTAATGGCGTCCAAAGAAGTATTAGGATTTTCTTTTATAATGGATAAATGTCGAATAGCCTCGTATATTTCATGATCCTGAGCCGAAGAAAAAGCTCTTGTACCAATCGCTCCAAAAAGTTGTAAATAGTCCGCATATTCTTCGTCTGCAATAATGGGGGCATGACCGGCAGCCTCGTGTACAATATCAGGTGCCGGCGTATATTTGATGTGTTCAATCGTCCGCATATCCGCCGCAATCACCAATACATGATGTTTCTGAAACTCCATAAAAGCCTGAGGAGGAATAAAACCATCAACGGAGACCGCTGCCCAGCCAATTTCTTTTAAGATGCGATTCATTCCGTACATCTCCGGAATTTCCTCGATACAAACACCCGTTTTCCTCAAGCCATCGAGATAGGAGCCGTAAGCGAAATGAGACAGATGCTTGACATTTTGTCGCATAATATAACGCCAGGTTGCCTGATTTTGAGCAGTGTATTCGTTATAGGGCTGCGGAATAATATACTGTGAAAGATGTTTTGGTAAATGATCGATTATTTCATTCGTTATAAATCTTGGCTGCTCCATCACTATTAATTTTGGTTAGAGAATTTTCTAATTTTTAAATATTAAAAAAATTGCAATGATTTGGTTTTATTTATCTTTAATTGCAATTTAAGAACAATATACGGTTTTCAATATAAATTATCCATTAATTTCCCTTCAAAAGTCGGATTCCAAGCAAAAAACATGAAAATTGAACAAGAATAATACAACTTTTCATTATTTTCCTCGTATAACACCCTACCCACTCACACTACACTATAAGAAACTACACATTTAAGAAATCCATGAATTTTCAAATTCATGGTAATTATCAGACAATACCGAAGTATTTTCAACAAATACAATAGGTGCAATTATACGTATCGAAATACAATAGAGTCCACGACTCTACCTTGTGAATGAGGCCGATTTAAACCGGGGGGATCGAATCGTGCCTCATTTCACTTTTTTTGATTGTCAAAAGACAAGAGGTTCATTCCGATATGTATCGAAATGAACCTCTTGTTTGTTTATTTCCTGATTTACTTTTATTTCACATCCACTACGATGCGTTTATCGCGATTGGCAATTTCCCAGGCCGTATGAAAGACCAATTTAGCACGAAGCGCCATGGCTTCAAAATTAATCTTATCCACGGTATCCGTTGCTTTATGATAGTCGGCATGTGTCCCGTTAAAGTAAAAAACAGAGGGAATGCCCTTCTCTGCAAAATTATAATGATCTGAGCGGTAATAGTACCGATTGGGGTCACTTTCAGCATTATACTTATAATCCAGTTTCATTTTAGTAAATTGCTTATTGGCCGACTCCCCGATATGGTGTAATTCTGTACTTAACCGGTTGGAGCCAATGACATAAACATAATTGGCATCATCCTTATAACGGTCATCAACTCTACCCACCATGTCCACATTAATATCCACCACAGTTTGCTGTAAGGGAATCATCGGGTGCTCTACATAATATTTGGAACCAAGCAATCCCTTTTCTTCTCCCGACACCAACATTACAACGACGCTTCTTCTTGGTCCCCATCCCTTCTTTTTTGCTTCAGAAAAAGCCTGTGCAATTTGTAATAAGGAAGAAGTACCAGAACCATTATCATCTGCGCCATTGAATACTTTCCCCGCTCTCATGCCCAGATGGTCATAATGCGCTGTTATAAATACGTACTCCTCTTTTAATTTAGGGTCAGTCCCTTCTATAATACCTACTACATTTTCACCTAGAAGTTCTCTCACTTTTTTCTCTTGGTTTAGCTCAATTTTTGAAGAAAAAGCCAAATGCTTAGGTTTCCCTTTTTTGTCAATTTTCTTTTTCAGTTTTACTACCTTCTTGAACTTTTTTCCAAATATATCTTTTGCGACTGATTTGGAGATGATACAATTATTGGCATAATTATCTTCCGCAGACTCGCTCCACCCCATCTTTTTCACACGGCTCGTGATTTTCTTTCTAGCAGCCCTCATGGAAGGTTTAAAGTCATTGGAAAGAATCAAAACTGCTTTTACGCCATGTTTTTTAGCTGCACGCAGTTTTTCATCCATTGCTCTCCACTTAGCAGCTTTGTCTGACAGGAAGTAGGCGCTTTTGCTAGGGGTTCCTTCAAAAATAAAAATCACCTTACCTTTGACATCGACGCCCTCATAATCACTGTATTTCTCATCATCAATACCATACCCAAGGAACAAAACCTCATCGGCCTTAATTGCCTGATTACTATTTTTAGCTGGAAATGAATAATAATCAACTAGGTGGGTGTATTGTTTTTCGTTAACCGAAAAGGAAATATTCTTCCAGTTTTCCGCAATGTAAGAATAGTGTTGAAAGTAAGTTCCCTCCTCATTCACCTTGGGCAAACCATAGGACTCAAAAACACCAGAGATATATTTCGCTGCCATTTTTTGTCCAAGCTCTCCGGTTTCCCTACCTTGGTATTCATCCGATGCGAGAATACTTAAATGGCGATGCAGACTTGCCGGTGAAATCACTTTTGCCAACACCTTCTGCTTCTCAGCATCCGAGAGTGGGTCTCGTTTAATAAATTGAGCATTTAATGTTGACGAAAACACAAAAAACAAAAAAAGAAGGGAGTGAAATTTCATAATCTATAGTAATTTGAATCGCCAGGAGGTCAAAACCTCCCGGCAATATTTTTTTATCCATTCAACTTAGGCGTAGCTTCCCGATCTTCGATAAAACCGGAGAACATTTCCTTTAACTCCTTGGCATATTCGGTATCCCCTCTCCTGGTTGCTTCATCAATCATATCCTGAGCTGCTCGTCTGGAAAAATAATACTCCCTATAAAAGCTACTCTCCAATGTCTCCTGATCCAAAGAGGTATAGTACAACAAATCCTGCTGCAGCCTTTTCGCCAGTATTTTCATGTGCGGCTTCGCTTTATCATAAGCATCTGCTGCCAGATAGACCCCGATATTAGACCATGTTTCAAAATTATAAGGGAAATTCATATCGGGGAAGGCCGTAAAGAATTGATCCATTAATTTGATAGATTTATCTTTTTCCCCTTCTCCGATTAGCTTAAATGCCGTGCGGACCATTGCCAACTGGGTGGTCTGAATACTAGGACCATAACTTGAACTAACAAATAACTCCTTGGTATCGAAATTACCCCAACGGAATTTATTCATAAAATTGTTATAAGCTTTTTCAGTTGCCACCCGACCACTACCGGTGACACCATAATTGGGATCACTCTTAGACTTCACAGGCACAATTCTTAAAGCCAGCCCCTCCAATTGCATATAATCCTGTAATCCAAGTAATTTATTTTTTTGGCAGGTCACTGCAAAATAAACAGGTCGTTCATTAATATTAGATACGACGACATCCAGTACGGCCAAATAGTCTTTCAACATCTGAGTAGGCAAAGTAATCGGAATATTTTTAACAATATTGGTATCCGTCGGCATCAAGGCATCCTTCCATACCGGGGCTGATCGATCTATTGGCATATATACTTTTCGTGTTGGATAAAAACTTTCTAGTTTTCGACCTCCACCTGCACTTAATGGGTGATCTTCTCCAATATATTTCAATACTGCCGTGGCGGGAAGCAGCCGATCATCTTTTTTCTCCTGATTAAAATACGGTATTTGATTCCGTTTTTTCCCGCGATAAGCCTCTGAAGAGATGGTGAGCTTTATAGGCGGAGAATCATTCGTCTTTTGACGCAACAAATCAATATACCAGTCAACCGCAATCAAACTGAGGTTAACCACGCGAACATCCGTTCGTATATGCTCTACTTCCTGTGCATACCAAAGCGGATAAGTATCATTATCACCATAGGTGAAAATAATAGCGTCCTTTTCGACGGACTGCAAGAAATTCTGTGCATAATCACGAGAAGCTTTTTGCTCTCTTCTTGAATGGTCATCAAAATTTTGAGTTCCCATCAGGATGGGGGCAACAAGAATGATTACAGTAGAAATACCTGCGGCAATAACACCCGATTGCTTCAGTTTGTCCGTCATCAAGCTAAATAAAGCTACAACACCCATTCCAATCCAAATACAATAAGTAAAAATAGAGCCTGCCAATACATAATCGCGCTCTCTTGGCTCATTCGGAGGCTGATTGGAATAGACAATAATACCAATTCCGGTAATGACAAAGAGTGCCATCAATGCCAAGGCATCATTCGGACGCCGCTTAAATTGAAAAAACATGCCTAGCAATCCGAACAAAAACGGCAGTGCGTAATAAACATTCCTTGATTTATTCTCCTTCATACTGTCGGGCATGAACTCCTCATTACCCAACTTCATCTCATCAATCGCCTGAATACCTGTTATCCAATGCCCCTTAGATTTATCCCATGGGAAATAGCCCTGATCTCCATTTTGTCTTCCAGAGAAATTCCACATAAAATACCTCCAATACATCCAACCCACTTGATAATTCAAAAAGAAAGCAAAATTATCACTGGCATTTGGTCGTCCTCCCAGCTTTTCTTTGGGATCCATCCCCATCCACCTTTTGTATAGGCCGGGGCGTCCCTGGGAATAATCAGCCATTCTAGGGAAGAATACTTTATCTTTTTTATCGTATTTATAAGCTATTTTATAATCTGTATATTCGTAATGATCCCCTACCCGACCATACCGGTCTTCCACTAAATTTCCAGATCGACTAGGTTCTGCCGGAAATTGAGGACCAAATAATAACGGACGATCACCATATTGTTCGCGATTAATATAAGGCAATAATCTCATAGCATCCGTAGGCGCATTCATATTTACAGGCGGCTGCGCATTCGCTCTTACAACAATAACTCCCGTGGTTGTATATGAAACGACAATCAATGCAAAGGCAACAAAAATTGATTGCAAAGACTGATTATTAAATTTATGAGCATAATACAAACCCGCGGCAATAATCCCTCCTACGATAATAAAGGTAGGTATTAACCCGCTATGAAATGGGAGCCCCATATTATTAACGGTAATCAACTCCATTGTTTTCCACAATGCAGGAAGACCGGCAATTACAAATTTTTGGATTAATCCCAGCGCAATCAAACCACCAAATGCGGCAGCTACTGTCCCCAAAAAATTAGGATTCTTTGATTTTTTGTAATAATAAAATAATGCCAAAGCGGGGAAGGTCAATAAACTCAATAAATGAACCCCAATGGACAAACCAGCGGCATAAGCTGCAAAAATAAGCCATCTATCCGACTGTGCGTTATCCGGTGCAACATACCATCTGGTCATTGCCCACAATGTCAATACTGTAAAAAAAGTGGACATGGCATATACCTCTCCCTCAACAGCTGAAAACCAAATAGAAGTAGCAAATGCCATCGAGAGCCCGGCCACCAAACCAGCTCCGGACACGGCGATGTTTTGCCCTTCATCCAGTTTACCTTCTCGCCCTACCAGCATCAATTTGGAAAACATGATTGTCACCTGTGACAATAACGCCGCCCCTGCTGCAGTAGCAATACCGGACATCAAATTCACAGAAAAGGCTATATCTTCCGGATTGTCACTCACTAGCGTTGCCACCCAGGTAAACATCCTTCCTATTAATAAAAAAAGTGCCGCCCCCGGTGGGTGAACTACTTCTAACTTATAGGCTCCGAGAATAAACTCGCCGCAATCCCACAAACTTCCTGTCCGCTCTGCCGAAAAAAAGTAAACAGTCGCAGTAATAGCAAAAACTATCCAACCAGTAATTTTATGAATCTTATTTGATGAACTCATTGATCTTTATATTATTTAAACGGTATAGAAGGTCGCAAACAAATAGGCACAAAAAAACACCTATTTAAACCGACGTACAAATAAAACTACAAAAGTAAAAAATTATTTGAAAGGCAAAGAATTCTAACTTTATATGTTACAAATTAATGAAATTTTGTCATTTTAAATCGCTTATGGGCCTTCCACCTATGTAGAAGATGAAAAGAATATTGAGTTCTTTGGTGTAAAAACAGATAAGTTTACTGCTTTTTTGTACTTTTGTCTTCTCGAATAGTTTTTTGTTCAAAAAAAACAAGCTTATGAAATATATCATACTATTCACCTTAATATACTTTTTTTATAAAAGGTATATCGCACTACCTCCGGGTGGACAAAATAAGAACTATCCTAACGATAAACCTCAGGATTCTCCACCAAAAAGTGGAGAGTATATTGACTACGAGGACTTGAGTGACAAATCAAAATAATGGAAGAAAAAAAAAGTAGAGAAAAACTAGACATCGGTCGTTTAGTCATTTACAAAAACAATCAATTTATTGCCTTCAATAAACCTGCTGCCATCGGTGTGCAACCCGATAAAACAGACCGAAAGTCACTGCTTGATCTAGCTGAAATATATACTCGCTCCAAACTTAGAGTCATTCATCGAATCGACCAGCCGGCGACCGGGGTGGTGCTTTTCGCAAAAAATGACAAAGCGCTTGCAGCTCTAAATGTTCAATTTCAAAATAGAGCCATCACAAAAAAATACCTCGCTGTTGTCGGTAAACTACCAACCGATCAGGAGGGTACACTAACGCACCTTCTTATCAAAAACGCGAAACTAAATAAAAGTTTTGTCACAAAAGACACCGATAAAAAAAATGCTAAAAAAGCCATTCTGTCCTATAAGTTACTTGGAAGTAGCGAACGGTACCACCTACTTGAAGTCAACCTTGAAACTGGGCGTCACCACCAAATCCGAGCTCAACTCAGCGAAATTGGCAGTCCCATTAAGGGCGATGTAAAATACGGTTTCAGAAGAGGCAATAAAGACCGTTCTATCCACCTCCATGCCTGGAAGTTAGGTTTTGAGCACCCGGTATCTGGTGAAGCAGTGGAATTAACCGCCGAATTACCCAATGATCCCGTTTGGAATGCCATGAAAGAATATTTGGTGGAGTTTTAAAGAAAGAGCTTATGTGTGGACGTTTTTCATTTGTCACAACCATCAAAAAGATAGAAGAAGATCTTGACGTTTCTCTTGAATCAACAGAAAACCTGGTCACGAGTTATAATGTTGCTCCTACGCAGAAAGCCTATGTAATTACCGGAGACAAACCGCATTTATTGCAGGCATTTCACTGGGGATTAATCCCACCGTGGAGTAAAAATCCCAGACTTAGCGGACAATTAATCAATGCGCGCAAAGAAACCGTCCTTTCAAAACCCTCTTTTCGTGATGCTGTGAGGCAAAAAAGATGTTGGGTGATCGTTGACAGCTTTTATGAGTGGCAACAGACAGCCATGGGCAGACAACCGTATAGAATCCAGCGAGCCGATGGAAAGACCATGTGTCTGGCAGGTATTTGGGAGACCTGCACGATCGACCGCCAAACCATCCACACCTGCTCCATTCTCACACAGAATGCCGATGAGCAAATGAACAAAATTCACCACAGAATGCCCCTGTTTTTATCTCAAAATGAACACCGAACACAGTGGTTAGAAAATATGCAGGAAGATTTGCTAGGCGACTTTTTAGCCCAACCACATAGCACCCAGCTACGCATCACACCTGTTTCGCCTAGTGTGAATAGCGTCCGAAATAACGGGGCACATTTACATCGGGAATACACTCCCCCTCCGACTCTTTTTTAAAAAGGAGCCCCCTCCAAAATACAGGTTATCTTACAATCAACTCCTTCCTGTCCGGACCGGTAGAAATAACGGTAACTTTCACCCCCGTTTCTTCTTCTATGGCAGTGATCAAAGCAGCAGCCTTTTCGGGCAAATCTTTTTCATCAGAAATACCTGCGATATCTGATTGCCAACCGGGAAAGGAACGGGTATTCGTCCCAACCTCAACCGTATTAAGGCTAAAAGGAAATTCGGTCACAGTTTCGCCATTAATAGTATAAGAATTAACCACTTCAATGGACTCCAATTTATTGAGTACATCCAATTTTGTCACGACCAATTGAGTAACGCCATTGAGCATGACACTATATCTTAACTGGGGGAAATCCAACCAGCCACAACGCCTTTTTCGCCCGGTGGTCGCTCCAAATTCGGCGCCTTCAGTCCGCAGAAACTCACCGGTCTCGTCGAATAATTCGCTGGGAAAAGGTCCCGAACCAACTCTCGTACAGTATGCTTTGGTAATACCAATCACCTCCCCAATTTGGGAAGGGGCGACACCCAAACCGGTACAAACACCAGCAGTTGTCGTATTAGAGGAGGTCACATAAGGATAAGTACCGAAATCAATATCCAACATGGTACCCTGTGCCCCTTCAGCTAAAATATTTTTACCATCGCGTAGTGCCTGATTGATAAAGTGTTCCCCATCAACGAATGTCAGGCTTTTTAATATTTCCAGACTCTCGAACCACTTCTGCTCTTCTGCTTCTAAATCAAAATCCACCTCGGGATAAGCCTCCAGCAAACGAAGGTGTTTGGCCTTCAAAAACTCATAACGTTCCCTAAAGTCAGCCACTTCCAAATCACCCACTCTAATTCCATTTCGACCGGTTTTATCCATATAAGTGGGTCCGATACCCTTTAGAGTAGAGCCGATCTTTTTTTTCTTTTTAGCGTGTTCAGAAGCCGCATCGAGATACCGATGAGTAGGAAGGATAAGGTGTGCTTTACGGGCGACCAGTAAACGGCTTAAAAACTCGACATTGGTCGATTCTAACTTTTCCAACTCTTTACGCAAAGTGATGGGATCCAATACCACACCATTTCCGATTAAATTGAGTTGATTTTTGCGGAAAATACCCGAGGGTACCGTATGCAATACATATTTCTTTCCGTCAAAAATAAGCGTATGCCCCGCATTGGGTCCTCCTTGGAATCGTGCTACAATGTCATAATTAGGAGCTAAGAAGTCCACGATTTTGCCTTTACCTTCATCGCCCCATTGTAATCCAAGTACTACGTCTATTGCCATTATTTTTTTCCTTGAGTTTTTTCACAAGCACCATCACATTTACCGTATAGGTTTAGGGAATGGTGTGTTATTTTAAATTTTAAAATATCCCCCATTATATCTTTAATTTGCTGCACTCTAGGATCACAAAACTCCAATACTTTACCACAATCCACACATATTAAATGATCGTGCTGTTTGAAGCCATAAGATTTTTCGTACTGCGCCATACTTTTTCCAAATTGGTGTTTTTTGACTAAATCACAATTCACCAAAAGTTCCAAAGTATTATAAACAGTCGCTCTGCTAACAAGGTACTCCTTATTTTTCATTTGAAGATAAAGTTCTTCTGCATCAAAATGGTCACTACGGTTGTAAATCTCCTCCAAGATAGCGAACCTCTCAGATGTTTTCCGAAAGTTATTTTTTTGTAAATGAGCTAAAAAGATGTTTTTTACTTCATCAGAAATCTTATTATTCGCATCATTAGATATGTCATCCATCTTTTTATCATTTAGGTCGCAGGAGCGTCAGCCCTCCCATCGACAAAGTTAAAGATTTACCTTCCGTGACAATGTTTATATTTCTTTCCACTACCACATGGGCATTTGTCATTTCTGCCTACTTTCTTTTCTGCCCTTTTGAATGTTTCCTGCGGTTTTCGACTAACTCCTTCCGCAGCTGCCTTAGCCGGATTTTCATTTCGACTGGTTCGCACCTTACTCATATCTGTTTTTTGCTGCCTTGCCTGGCGCAATCTGGTTTCTCCCTGAGACTGAGGTAAATCCAATGCGCCCATTGACAAATAAGAAGTCACCTCTGAATTAATTTCATGTACCAATTGCTCAAAGAGGTTAAACGCCTCCATTTTATAAACAACCAATGGGTCTTTCTGTTCAAAGGAAGCGGCTTGAGAAGAATCTTTCAATTCGTCCATTGAACGAAGATGTTCCTTCCATTTTTCATCAATTACGGCTAAGGTAACGGCTTTTTCGATGTCAGTTACAATAGACTTTCCATTCGTTTCCACTGCTTTTTCAATCTCCGCAGTAATGGTTAAAGGTTTAGACCGTCCATCGGTAAATGGGATCACAATTCTTTTGTACTGCTCTCTTTGATGCTCATAGACATCTCTTATTTGAGGCATTAAAAAATCTGTGAGCTGATTAAATTTTCTATGATAAAAGGAAATAAACTGCTCAAAGAATACATCCACAATCTGCTCCTCGCTTTGCTCTTTAAAGTCAGCTGCTTCAATAGAAGGATTAATACCTAACTGCCCCAATACATCTTGCCTAAATGACTCATAGTTGCCAAATTCTTTGTGCTCTTTAACAATATTCATCAATAAGGAGTCAAACATATTGTGCAACTCCACCGCCAAGCGTTCGCCGGAGAGAGCAACATCTCTTTTGTGATAAATGGCCTCCCGCTGGACATTCATTACATCATCGTATTCCAACAATCGCTTACGAATACCAAAGTTATTTTCCTCTACTTTTTTCTGTGCTTTTTGAATAGAACCTGAAATCCATTTGTGCTGGATAACATCTCCTTCTTTATGCCCCAGTCCATCCATCATCTTTGCCATTCGCTCCGACTGGAACAATCGCATCAGGCTATCCTCCAGGGATACGTAAAACTGTGAACTTCCGGGGTCTCCCTGACGACCGGCACGACCTTGCAGCTGCCTGTCAACCCGTCTTGAATCGTGTCTTTCTGTACCAATAATGGCAAGACCACCATTTTTCTTTACTTCATCTGTCAATTTAATATCGGTACCACGACCGGCCATATTAGTGGCGATGGTAATTTTTCCGGGGTAACCAGCTTCTGCGACAACTTCTGCCTCCCGTTGATGCTGTTTGGCGTTCAATACATTGTGATCAATACCCTTCATTTGCAGCATTCTGCTTAATTTTTCAGATATATCCACAGAGGTAGTACCGACCAATAAGGGACGTCCCTGTCCGCTTATTCTAATAATATCATCTATAACGGCGTTGAATTTCTCCCGTTCTGTTTTATAGATAAAGTCTTCTCTGTCATCTCTAATAACTGGCTTATTGGTAGGAATTACCACGACATCCAGCTTGTAAATCTCCCAAAGCTCTCCTGCCTCCGTTTCGGCAGTACCGGTCATCCCTGAAAGTTTGTGGAACATTCGGAAGTAATTCTGGAGGGTAACTGTTGCATAAGTTTGGGTAATATCACCAATTTTCACATTTTCCTTTGCCTCTAAGGCCTGGTGAAGTCCATCAGAATACCGACGGCCTTCCATCATCCGCCCGGTTTGTTCATCGACAATTTTCACCTCCCCATCCATCACGACATACTCTTCATCTTTTTCAAAAAGAGTATAGGCTTTTAGCAATTGATTAATAGAGTGTAATCTCTTCGATTTGACGGCATAATCCTGAAATAATTTTGTTTTTGCCTGAGTTTTTTCAACGTCAGTCATCTCCTCATTCCGCTCAATTTCCATCGTATCCGTTGCCAAATCCGGCAAAATAAAGAAATGAGGATCAGCGTTACCTTTAGATAAAAATTCAGAACCCCGCTCTGTTAATTCTACATTTCTATTTTTTTCATCAATGGTAAAGAATAAGGGTTCATCTGCAATATGCATGTGTTTAGACTGCTCCTGCATATAATAATTCTCTGCTTTTTGAAGCATCACTTTCACCCCTTCTACACTAAGGAATTTGATTAGGGGGCGATATTTAGGCAAGGCTCGATAAGCTCTAAGTACTGCCATTCCCGCCTCTCCTTCCTGATAGCCAATAATTCCATCTTTAAAAAGGCTTTTGGCTTCTGACAAAAACTTAGTAGCTAATTGTCTTTGGACCGTGATTAATTTTTCAATATGAGGTTTTAGAGAGGCATATTCCTGCTCCTCACTTCCCTGTGGCACCGGTCCTGAAATAATCAAAGGCGTCCGTGCATCATCAATCAAAACGGAATCGACCTCATCAATCATGGCATAATGATGTTTGCGTTGTACGCGCTCATCAATGGATCGCACCATATTGTCTCTTAGGTAATCAAATCCAAATTCATTATTAGTTCCGTAGGTAATATCAGAATTATAAGCTCTACGCCGTTCTGGAGAATGCGGCTTATATTTATCAATACAATCAACGGTAAGGAATAAAAACTCAAATATAGGTCCTACCCACTCACTATCTCTTCGCGCCAAATAATCATTCACAGTAATGATATGAACCCCTTGCCCAGCCAGTCCATTTAAATAGGCCGGCAAAGTTGCCACTAACGTTTTTCCTTCCCCTGTCATCATTTCTGCGACCTTTCCACGATGGAGGACAATACCACCTATCAACTGTACATCATAATGTACCATATTCCAGGTAATATCACCACCGGCGGCCTTCCACGAATTTTGCCAAATAGCATCATCACCCTCAATAGTCAGGTGGTTTTTCCCTGGCCGGACCGCCAGTTCCCGATCAAAATCAGTTGCTTTAACCTTTAGTGAAGTGTTTTCGACAAAACGCCTTGCCGTTTCTTTTACGACGGCGAAAGCCTCTGGCAAAATTTCTTCCAACACAATCTCCAACTCCTCATCTCGCTGCTTTTTCAAATTATCCACCTCATCAAAAATATCTTCCCGCACAATGATATTTGGCTCATTTTTCGCTGCTTCATTCAAGCGCTTGATTTCATTATCAATATCGGATAAATGGTTAGCGATATGCGCTCTTAATTCGATTGATTTATGCCTAAGCTCATCATGACTAACA
>CAZNCI010000060.1:0-15223 GCA_964571475.1 uncultured Saprospiraceae bacterium
ATTTAGATGTTTTGATCAATATTATATTGCCAAAAGCATTGGGAGTAAGAATCCCATCACCCTGGGGGAACAGGGTGATGGGGGCGCTTACGAAATCGGCGGCAGCAAATTGTATTACCTGCCTACCTTCAATACCTTCATTGTTTTAATTTGTCCTTCAGCGACCATTGATAAATAATAGACCCCATCGGGGTAATTACTTAGGTCGAGGGTTGTTTCGCCTTTTTTAACATGATCTAAAGATTGTGTAGTAACGACTTGTCCGAGTATATTGGTGAGCATCAAATTTGCATCTGTTTGATTTCGCAAATCAAATTGCACCGTAATTGAGCTATTTGTCGGATTGGGCATGACCGTCAAATTTTTAACAATCTCCACTTCTTCTACACCTGTATTGATGCCATTTCCAATGATAAAATTATCAATATCCAACCAAACATCAGAGCCGGTCAATCCACTTGTGGCGACAATTTTGACACTAATTGCTTCGCCAATATAAGGTGTCAAATCAACAGATACTTTTGTGTTTTCAGCAGAAACAATATGATTGTCAGCATTGATCGTCAGGACGGTTTCGTAATCAGCACTACAAAATGGTGCAATTTGCACTTCCAGTAAATCTCCTTCTGCTAAGGTATAAGCTTCTGTTCCCTCAAAAAACAAGGAATAACGATACTCAAAAGAAAGGCTGTCTCCCTCGGCTACTACCCCGTAAAAAGGTGTTTGCAGGAATGCACTTTCGTTAAAATCATAGAGGTTGGCTGATAAATTAGCAGAGGCGTTATTATGATCATTAACATCCTTCCACGTCATATCTGTTGTCCATCCCGCAGGATTGCCTGAGCTGTCAAAATGTTCGATAACGGGTAAGCCTTTAATTTTAGATACAATAATAGAGATCGTGTCATTTAAGGCATTTTCGTCATTGAAGTCTGCCCATATTTTAACGGTATAAGAACCTACATCAAGGGTATTTAGGGGCGTCTCGAAGGTATAAGCGCCAGAAGTGCCCGGTGCAATACTAAGTGCACCTACATTTTCTGTCACAATCGCCTCGGCATTCAATTGATAATGCACATCAAATCCTGATTGTTCTGTTTGTCCGTGGTTAAAGAAACTGGCAGATACCGGTACCATCTCACTACCACAATTATCCTCTTCTGAAATACTGGCAGAACTTACGGCTAAATCATTATTGATGTCACCATGGATGTAAATATTATCCAGTGCAATTCCCTCTCCAAAAACTGAAAAATCTGACTGAAAGACGAAGCGAACCCGTACCTCATCACTTCCAGCTGTATTGCTTAGTACGTGTGCAGCTGTTCGCCAGCCGGGCGTATCAGTGCCACTCCAGGATGGTCCGTGAAGGAAGCTGTCAACATCATACCAGTTGGTTTCTATTTCTCCCAATTTTTCCCATGTTGTTCCACCGTCAGTAGTGACTTCTACCCATAGGGCATCATAATTTGTTTCAGAGGAAACGTTGTAGGAAAAGCTAATAGTTGGATCTTCTGTTAAGCTGGAAAAATCAAAGCAGGGCGAGCCTAAGAAGGATTGTTCTCCTGCCCCGTAATCTCCTGTCAAATTTGTCACCCAGGCGTTTGTACCACTGGCAGCGCTATTAATTATGATATTGGCAGGTGCTCCCAACTCAAGTGTACTATTGGCGCTCTCCGGCATTAATGACCAACCGGAATAGCCCTCTCCTTCAAAATCCTGATAATACGGGAGATCATCCCCTGAAACAATGGGTGTATTGACGACCACTAGCCGAAAAGTATCATTAAAGGTGATCGTATCTCCATCCATTTCTGTCCATGCAAGGATTTCGTATTCTCCGGGTTCTGAAAAATCATAGCTCATGTCAAAATTCATAATATCGGTGCTGTCTGTTCCCAATACCCCGGTATAAACACCATCTACCGGATGATTGACATCGCCCGGTGTTCCATTGATGGAGAAATTGAATGGGATCAATGTTTGTGGCGCTCCGGCAAAATTATGGATTTGAACCGTAATGGTATCGGCAAAATCAAGTCCACAGCCCGAAGTAGGTCGGGTAATACCTACGATCCCCACGTCCAATGGGATCATTGTCCGAAAAGCATAAGGACTGAACAAAGAAACAGTATCTCCACTTTCACAAATACCTGACAGGTAATATTCATAATCGGTATCCGCATCCAGACCCGACAGAAAATAAGGACTCGCAGTCGTTGAAACAATTGTCCCTGTTCCCTGCATGAATCCGGCAAGACCGTACTCAATCAAATAGGTGCTACCGGTCTCTAAAAGTGGTTCCCAAAATATTTGGGTGGAGTAGGCTCTTATATTTTTGGTTTCAACACTGGAAGAGATGGTTGGAGAACAAGCCGGACAATCCAAAGTACCGGTAAAAATTTCCCCTACGGTTGGGGCGGGACCTGCTGTGAAAACCATACTTCCATTTGGGTCAGAAAGCGTAAAGAGTACTTCATTATCAAAACTACCAGAGGCAAATGAAATGGCAATCACATCACCTGATGTCACAGGAATTGAATAAGCGGCATAATCGTTATTTGGAAATTCCAATGTATAGGTAGTTGTTTCCCCTCCGATTGTTACCGTTATCGAGGCGCCATTCCAGCCATCCCCAAAAGTGTCGAATAATTCGAGTGAAAAATTACATTCCTGAGCGGAAACGGTGATAGCAGAAAACAAAGAAAAAAGAAAAATTAAAAGTGTATATTTCAATTTCATAAAGTATATAGTTGTATAGGAAATTAATGTTAGATTGTGTTTGTCAATCTAAATTTTCGATAAAATTAAGTTTTTTTTTCTTTACGCAAAGGTATTCAACAAAAAAGAACCATATTCGGGTCGTTTTTGGTCACTTAGATTGCAATACGCCTTAGAATTGTTGATTGATTTGAGTCTTATTTACAGCTGTAATTAGAATTAATGAAATAAGTCACCCCATAAAAAACGTTATGCCTTTTAGAATTCTTACAAGACTCAATAACAATGTATTTGAATAAAACTATATACTTTTTACTTTTTATTTTTTTCGTATCAAGCCCCATCTGCCTCCCTGCTCAGGGTAATAATCGAGACCTTAACGAAGCTAAAGCTTATTTCTCTCATGAAAAATATGGCGAAGCACTCAGCTTATTGGTCAATTCAAAAAAATTAAGCAAAGAAAATAAAGAGGCCCGTTTATTAATTGCCATTTGTTATTACGAACTCAATAAATTGGATAAAGCCCTCGATTTATTAAATGAAATGGTTTCTGACAGAAAAGCACCTTACCCGGAATGTTGGCTCTTTTTAGGAAAATGTTATCATGCATCTAACCAGTTTGTTCAGGCGGGAAAATATTACAAATTGTACCTACGGAGCATCACCCCGAATCATCCCAATAGAAGGATGGTCAGAGAGGACATTAGACGTATTTCTAATGGAATCGAATGGCAGTACCGAGAGCCACTGGCGGTAGTCGGTAATCTTGGGCAGGGGGTTAATACAGAATGGGACGAATTCAAGCCTATTCCAAGCCCCAATGCCAATAGGAAATTATACTTTTCTTCTGCGCGAAGGGGCTCCAGTGGAGGCGCAAGGAAAAACACAGGTGTTGTTGATGAAACTTATGGGCATTATTTTAGTGATATTTATGCTACAAAAATCAGTAAGGGAGTATGGGGCGACACCAAACCGATGCACTACCTGCTCAACAGCCCCCGCAATGAAATCCTTTACGACTTTAATAAAACGGGAGATGTTCTTTTTTACTTCAAAGGCTGGACTTACGACGAAGGGGAAATCGTCGTGGATACCTTTCGGCAGGAAAGTCAGCGGACGCTCAATTCGACTCCCTTTGTAGGACCTGTTTTAAGTTCTTTGGGAGATGGAGACCTCTTTTTTTATAATGACACCCTGCTGATATTCTCTAGTAGCCGCGAAGGTGGTTTTGGAGGGCGTGATCTTTATAGATCGGTCTTCAAAAACGGTAAATGGTCTATCCCGGCTAACCTCGGAGCCCCGATTAATACCCAGTTTGACGAAAAAAGTCCCTTTTTGGCAGCGGATGGAAAAACCCTGTATTTTAGCTCGAATGACAGCCATAAAAGCATTGGTGGATATGATATTTTCAAATCTGTTTATGTGCCGGGTAATCAACGATGGACGCAGCCTGCCAATCTGGGATTGCCACTAAATTCAGCCGGGGATGATACCGATTTTCGGTTGAGTACAGATGGATTTACCGCATTTTTTACCTCCTCCCGGAAAGATGGTTTGGGAAGGCGAGACCTTTATACGGCTTATTTCCAAAAATTCCTGCCGGAGATGAATGCGCCTACTCCGGCAATTACAAAAACACCTGAAACGAGCCAGCCTATTGAAATAATAGCTCCTCCCGAAAAAATAGCACCTGAAAAAACAGCGGTATTTCCCACTTTAAATTTTGATGACTCCTCTAATGAACTAAGCACAGAGGACAAACAAAATATTGATAATGTAGTGCGTATTTTAAATGCTCACCCCAAAATGGAGCTAATTATTACCGTTTATGCACAATCTATGGGGGCTAAATCAAAGGAGTTGGTCACAGGATTGCAGAAAGGAGAATGGGTTGCTTCCTACCTTCAGGAAAACGGAATTATTCCCAAAAGAATAGTCATCCGGGCGGTATCAGTTCCCTTATTG
The DNA here is from genome assembly GCA_964571475.1 of uncultured Saprospiraceae bacterium. Lineage (GTDB taxonomy): Bacteria > Bacteroidota > Bacteroidia > Chitinophagales > Saprospiraceae > JALVDO01. The sequence goes on from CAZNCI010000060.1 coordinate 4,687, forward strand.
GAGAGCAAGCCCTTTTTATTAGATTTTGCTGTAGCAAAAAAAGAGGATGATAGCAAATTTCCCGTTATTGGGAAAAATTATGATACAGAAGCCCAGGGCAGCGGCATGAACGAGGGATTGCTTTATCATTTACAAATATCTTCCTCCAGAAAGCTCGTTGCCCTAAAGTGGTTTGACCAATATGAAAAACCCATGATTGAAAAACGGGGCAGTTTTGCTTATTACCGGTATTCAATTGGAGGGAGTACCACCTATAAAGAGGCTTTACGATTGAAAGCAGCATTAAAAAAAATGGGTAAGAAAGATGCTTTTATTGTACCATATATATATGGTGTCAGGGCTGATAAAACGGTGGCAAAAAAGATGAAAGAGCAATTTCCTGATTTAGAGGACTACCTTAGGTAATGGAAGACTTGGCTGGCGGTTCGTTTTTTCATTGATTTGTCTTTATGACACATCTTTAAAACAATAATACATCAGTGATATTTTGCTACTCCCTTATGTTCATAATGTGAATATCGTTTATTTCTCCTCTTCCTTCATGTGCAGGACATCCTTAACCCGATCAACTGAAGCCTGCCAACTGCCCACTGAAGGCTGCCCACTGAAGCCTGTCCACATCCCATAAGATAACACCTTTTGCTCTACTCTTTCCCCCTCCCTCAAAAGATGTCACCTTATGCCCCAACTGAAGACTACCAACCGACCGGTGAATATATAGCGTACCTTCCATCCCATTGGTATTAGGTCTATCGTTATGACACATCTTAAAAGGCAGGGCTATAAAGGCGGGACTATAATAAGATCTATTTTTTAAATTTGGTGCGTTTGCCCTATGTTTACAACTAAGAGAAATAAAAAATTAAAAAAATTAATTACCTTTGTTTCTATTCATAAACAGAACTCATAGCGATGAAATTGGGGCATTTTTTTAAAGAAGGGATTAAGAATATCAGAACAACGGGGTCAATTACGCCGAGTTCCAGATTTTTGTGTAAGAAGATGGTAGATAAAGTTGATTTTTCTACTTCAAAATTCATTGTAGAGCTCGGTGCAGGAGATGGCGTTCTGACGGAATATATCCTGGCAGGAATGGGTAAGGATACCCGGCTGATGGTTTTTGAAATCAACCCCAAGCTTTGCAAAATAATAAGAGAGCGATTTGAGGATGACCGGATGATACTCATTGAAGATTCGGCTGAAAAATTGCCGGAGTATATTCAGAAGCACCAACTTCCGGATGTAGATTTTGTCGTTTCAGCACTTCCTTTTACTTCTTTGCCTAAAGAATTAGCTCCTAAAATTGTATCCACCTGTCAAAAGAGTATGCGAAAAGGAGGAAAGTTTATACAAATGCACTATTCCCTTATTTTGAGAAAACTCTACAAAAATATATTTGGCAATCTAAAAGTTGACTTCACGCCGATGAATGTGCCGCCGGCTTTTGTATTTGTTTGTGAAAAAGAATAGGCTTTTGTCAAAAAAAACCTTTCACTTATCTAAATCACTTTGATGTAAAAAGAGAATCCCTTATTTTTACAAAAAATAATAAAATGACACAGCAACGAAGAGACTTTGGTATTAGCCCTATACGTACGATTATTGGGTTGGTTATTTTGGTAATGTTATTGATGGGGCTTTATTCCCTTGCTATATTTATTTTCAAAATGCTGATGTATGCCATTCCTTTTTTATTAATTGCCACGGCGATTATTGATTATCCGGTTATTACCAGCTTTGCGGGTTGGCTCAAAAATATATACAAAAGCAATCCGTCCACCGGTATCATTCTAATCTTACTTTCTGTTTTAGGCTTGCCTTTTACGAGTTTGTTTCTCTTCTCTCGTGCGATGTTTAGGCGTAAGATTAAAAAAATGACTGGGCAAATGCAGGAGGAATTTGATCGTAAAAAGGAAGGTTCATATACTGATTTTGAAGAAATTGAAGAAGATGTTTTGGAGCTTCCCAAACGTACAATAGTTAAACCACCCCGGGAAGAAGGCTATACTGATTATGAAGACTTATTCGACAAATGATTTATGTTTTGTGGATAGTTATTTTACTTTCCAGCTCTTATGTTTTTTTAATTTATTCCTTCCTTCGCCATTGGGAACTTTTGCCGGAGTGGAAACCTCCATTGTACTGGAAAGCTGGCAAGACAAAGGTGAGTGTGATTATTCCCGCCAGAAATGAAGCGGAGAATATCGAATCCTGCCTCTCTTCTTTGATACAACAGGATTATCCATCTGAATTATTTGAAATCATTATTATTGACGATCATTCGACGGATAAAACGCCTGTTATGGTGACTGCCTTTAATGCCAAAAATGTCAAATTGTTCAGGTTGGCAGATCATCCTGTCCACACTCAAAATTCTTATAAAAAAGCGGCACTGGAGTTGGGTATATCTCAAGCAATGGGAGATTTGATAGTTACGACAGATGCCGATTGTATTGCGGAGCAGACTTGGTTGAGTTATCTCGTATCTTACCATGAAGTTACTGGAAAAAAACTCATTGCTGCGCCTGTTATTTTTCACGGAGATCACACTTTGTTAGAGCAGTTTCAGGCATTGGATTATATGGGGATGATGCTTATGACGGGAGCGGGTATTCACGGTGGTTTTTTATCCATGAGCAACGGCGCTAATTTGGCTTATCTTAAAAAAGTATTCCAACAAGTTAATGGTTTTGAACATATTGATCAATTGGCTTCGGGGGATGATTTATTATTGGTGCAAAAGATACTCAAAAAGCAAGCGGATGCAATGGGGTTTGTTAAATCGACAGAAGCAACCATCAAAAGTCTGCCGCAACATTCATGGCGCACTTTTTTTCAACAAAGGTTGAGATGGGCGGGCAAATCAACTGTTTATACAGACAATACCTTAAAGGTGGTACAAATGATTGTTTTTTTTATTTGCGCAGTTATCATTTTATTGCCGATTGCTTCGATTTGGCTGGGGGGAAATGCCATATTTACGGCTATTGGGCTCTTTATGGTCAAAGCTTTGGCGGATTTTATTTTACTGAAAAGAGCAGCTGTCTTCTTTAATCGCTCTGATCTGATGCGCATTTTTATTCCGGCAGAATTTATTCATACCTTTTATATTTTTGTCGTTGGAATGGTATCTACTTTCGTGAAAAGTTACAAATGGAAGGGGAGACGTGTTCGATAGGAGCTATTGACTGCAATTTATTTGTGTTTTTGTAAAAAAAAGTCTAATTTGGGGAGTCAAAGCACTTTTTAAAACAAAAAACAAAAACCATGTTTAAAACAATTCTGTCGTTTTTGGTAATATCTTTTATTTTTGTGATAAACAGCAATGCCCAACATTGGCAATTTGGTGTAAGAGCAAACCTCGCTTATAATGACGTTATTGAGGTATCGGATATAACCGCTCCTTCTTTCGATTATGTCTATTATTCAGAACCAAGAATATTAGGTGGACTATTCGGTATAGCCAAAAGAACTTTATCGAATCACTTTGGTCTCGATTTGGCATTGGGTCTCTCCATAAAAGGCGGAAAATTAATCGCCATCGAAAGTAAGAAATACGGGACATTATATTATGCACAATTTTCACCCAGCCTCTGGTTTAAGCCTTTCAAAAAGAAAAATATATTGCTCCTTGCCGGGCTAAATACGGGATACTTAGCCCAGGCGGAGATCGTAAGCACCGACCCGGTCAATCACTTCGATCTGGCATGGACTGGCAGTATTGAGTATCGTTTTCAAAATATTGGTATTCATGTAAAATATTCAAAATCAACCACCGCATTTGTCGTGGAGGACTTTTCTGCGCTGAGATTCCCGAAATTTTCATATTTTAATCAGGCGTTTAGTCTGGGAGGCACTTTTTATTTTTGGAATGGAGCTGTTGGGGCTGAGTAAAAAGTGGTTAAGTATCCCCTATTGACTTTTTAAAAAAATAAACGTACATTTGCTCTACCGCAGGAGTGAATACTTATCCCAATACCAAAACCTAATACTTGATTGTGCATTCCGGTGCTTCCGCCGGAAGTCTTGCTCATTAAGCGTTAGATGTATTACTAATGCAAACTATTTTTAACAATAGTAGAAATACATTTGAAAACATCCTCTTTCTTTTCACTTGGATTTCTACCAACAAATCTCTATGATCATGAATTACAACCTTTACCAAAACGGTTGGGTGACCGCCGTGTGTTTAATTCTCTTTAGCACTTCTTTATTTTCACAATTAATAGTCGAATGCCCTCCTCCCCTTTATCAGATGTCGGTGGAGCATTCGATACAGCGTATTCAGGGCGAGTTAGGAACTAATGCTGTTAATTTTGAAGGGGGGGACTGCATTCAGGTAACACCAAATACTACTTATTATTATTCGACGATACCTATTACGGTAACGGAAGAAGATGATTATTTTTTTGAAGTCGATGGGATTAAGGAAGATGGGGTGTTTACCCTTTATTTTGATGCTTTCGACCTTACTCATATTTGTTACGGTTTGATTGCCGGCAGTCAGCCTCTGGCAGCTCAAAATGGGGTGGATTTATTCCCTGATGATCAGCCTACACAACGGCTTTATGCCCATTTATCCCCAGATCGGACTTATGTGCTCATGCTGGCAGGTGCCACTCCCGTATTGAACTATCAGGTGGTGATTAACAGTCTGGGAGGAGGTGAATTATCCGGTTTTAATGCCTCTACGGGCAATTTTACATCGGATATCATTCTTCCGGATCTTAACGATATGATACTAACTGGAAATTTGTACTATAACTGGAATCAGGATGGCGGTACTGTTCCCGGGAGTGTTTCTAATTTAAGTGGGTATAATGCGCTTTTATTAACAGGACTTCCCGAATTATCAAGCCCATGTAATGATAATATTGCTAATGTGTATGACGAGACGATTATGCAGGGTGATTGTGCTAATGGTCAACTCATTCATCATTTCTCCGTCACTTCCTGTGACGCGGGCATAAAGGACACTTGTAGTCAAACTATTCATGTTAGGATTCCAAATATCGGTGATATTATCCTACCCAATAAGAATGTTTATCTGGATTGTATCGATAATTTTCCAGTGAATGACAATAATCAACCCGATCCGTCTTTTACCGGTTATCCTTTTATTCTTGGTTTCAATCAGGTTTATATCCTTGATGATATCGTTAATAATATTGCCCCCTTTTACGTTGATGATACGGGGGGGACCAATATGGTTATCAGAGAATGGACGATCTATGACTGGTGTTTTCCGGCACCTTTTATAAAATACACACAATATATTCATTTAAATGCGGGCAATGAAATAACCTCCGACTGCCCGGAAAATAAATCCTATGCGACTGTTGAAAACCAAATTCAACAGCTCCCCATATTGGCATTTAACGTGGAGCATACACTTTCGAGCGAAGATAAAAGCTGCCTGACGAATGATGCAGGTGAGCGCTATTATACTACTTTCTCCTTTACCGTCAATATAGAAGAACACCACATCATTGAAGTAAATGGCTTATCTGACAATGGGATATTGGCCTTGTATGAAAATGCCTTTTCTGATACGGGTAACTGCCCCAATCTGTTGCAAATAGGGCAGGGCATCGCACCCGGCATCGGGTTTTTCCACAATAGTGGAGGGCAAAATAACCGACTATCTTTTACTTTTCGTCCGGGTGTTACTTATACTGTTTTAGTGACGGATACTGATCTTAATGATATCGAAGCGGTTATTTATGCATCAGGCGGTGGTCTCATTAACGGCGTGGCTTCTGAAACTGCAGCCGTCAATATGGAATTAATTTGTGGAGATGAAGCCTTCCTGTTTACCGAAACACCACTCGAATTTAAGGTAAGCCATGATGGCAATATTATTGATAATTCTATTTCCAGCATACAATTACACAAATTACAGCTCACGGGCGTTCCCGATATTAATACATCTTATGGTACTTCGGTGGTTATTGTCACAGACACATTGATTCAAAATGGGACAGATGGACAAAAAATTATTCGCAATTTTAATATTTTGGTCAATGAAAATAATGATTGTAATGAGCCATCTCAATCCATTCAATGCACACAGGAAATCACCATTCGGCTTCCGCAAACAAGTGATATAATCGCGCCACCACTACACACTTCGTTGAGGTGTCTTGACCCTTCCAGTCTTGATGAAGCAGGACGCCCCATTCCAAGTGAAGAGGAGTACCCACATATTGTCACTCTATTGGGTAAAAAGGCATTATTCCCTGAGTTTTGCCAGTTGGTGGCCAGTTATGTGAATGAGACAGTTGGTTCGGGTTTATGGCTGCGACATTGGACGGTATTGGATAATAATACCGGAGAATCGTATAATTTTGAGCAGGAAGTCAGTTTATCGGCATCGGGCAATTTTACCCTTAGTTGTCCGGACACACGGTCGCAAATAAGTGTAGTAAAAGGGATACAAACATTCAACATCCATGTTTCTCAGGGAGCACAGGTCATTGATTTTTCATCAGCTAACTGTTTGAATGCTGACTTGCAGGATATTTATGCTACTCAAAGTACCGAAATTAGTGTTGAGCAAAGCGATTTCTACATTTTTGAAATGGATGGATTAGCTGCTAACGAATTTATGGGGATTTACAATGCACCGGTTTCAGAACCAGCCCCCTGTGAGCATATTTTGGCTGTAGCCAAAACCATTTTACCGAATACCGGCTATTTTTCCAATTCTTCAGGGATACAACGATTAGGTGTTTGGCTGGAGGCGGGGCATACGTATTATTTATTGGCTGCCGCCCAAAATTCGGTGGATATTTCGGTTGCTATTCACAGTCAGCAAGGCGGTGTATTAAGTGGTTTAAGTGTGGAGGAAATGCCCATTGTTTACGATTTAAGAACCTGGGATATCGATCATTTGTTTTTAGATTCACCACAAATTTATCAGGCGGATAATCAGGGAAATGCCCTTGATGATTTGATTTCGGATGAATTAAAAACCATCTTAGACCTAACAGCTTATCCCGAAATAAACGGGGAGTCCGGTAATTATCAGGTGATGGTTTCAGATAGTATGATTTTGAGTGAGGAATGTGAAGACATTATCATTGAACGAACGTTTGAGGTAAGCCCAATCCCCCTCGAAGCCTGTGAAGAAACACCGGCTTCCTTCTCCTGTCAACAATTAATTCATTTCAAACGGGAGCACGTACAGGATTTATTTTATCCTGTTATCACGCCCTCTATTCCCTGTGACCAGCAATTTGGCACGAATGAAGCAGGGCTGCCGACTGTATCCGTAACGGGGTATCCCTTTTTTATTTCGGCTTTTAGCCAAATAGCATTAAATGGTAATTATCAGGGTAATATTTTGAGCAATACGATTGACTCAGATGTGACGACCCATCAATTTAACCGGCAATGGTCTTTTGTCAATTCGTGTTTTTTATTAGAAAATGGAGCATTTACCCAGCTTGTAACGATACAAAACCAAGGTGTACCGAGCCTAAGTTGCCCGGAGACAGATCATCCGAGTGGCATTATACACTATGCGCCGGATGAAGCAGATTGTACCGCGAGTATAAATATTCCCATTCCTGAATTTGAAGAAATTTGTCCTTCTTTTGCTAATGTTGATGTTGAAGTAATTCGACCTTTAGGTAATAATATGGAGGATACGATTGCCTTTTTTACCAATGCACAGGCGCCTGTGATAGAAAATCTTCTGCCGGGCTATTATTATTTCAATTATACCGCAACCGATGCAGAAGGAACAGTTTCTTCTTTGAAATGCCCATTTATTGTTCAGGATGTAACTGCACCGGTTGCTATTAGTGAGGATCATCTAAATATCAGCATCGGAGGAAACGGAGGTGCTCGAATTTACAGTTTTGACGTGGATGAAGGATCTTATGATACCTGTAGTGATGTTTATTTCTTAATTAGAAAAGATAGTACAGAGGCGTGGAGTACTTCCGTTGATTTTGACTGTAGTGAGTTAGGACAGGAAGCAACCATTTACCTTGGCGTTTGGGATGATGGAAACAGGAGTGGTGAATTTGGGGATACAATCCTATTGACTTACCCCAATGGATACGTTGAATGGGTAAGCGATAATTTTTCCATCGCTCAGGTCTCGGTCGTTGTAAAAGACCTGATTCGCCCTTATTGTGTGCCACCTCATTCTATACATTTAGATTGTACGGATGAACGACTCAACAGCATTGATACCTGGGACGAGGCCTATCTTAATAATGAATTTGGTACTGCCAGTGCTACGGATAACTGCGAAGCAACGGCACACCAAATATCAGTTGTCTATGACCTAAATGATTGTGGTTATGGCAAAATAACCCGAAGTTTTGGGGCTGAAGACAGTTGGGGGCTGGTGAGTAGCAATACCTGCCGTCAGGTTATTCAGATCGATGAGTCGCATTCCTTTACGATTAAATTTCCGAAAGATGAGACCATTTCCTGTGGCGGAGCACCGTTAAATAGCCCGACGGTTGAAGGGGTTGGCTGTGATGATTTTGTTATCACTTACGAGGATCACCCCGGCGACGAGGAAGGTTGTCTTATTGAGCGTACCTACTCGGTTATTAATTCTTGTGCCTATGATGGGGAGTCTCCTGCTGTTATTATAGGCAGAGATGAAGACTGTGATGATAACCCGGGAGATGAAGCTGTTTTTGTGATTGTAAAACCCAATACTTCTACTTATCCCATTTCCTACACAACTTATATTGATATGGATAGTAACCCGACAAATAATAATCCATATAGGAGGACAAACCGCTGTGATGATACCTTACCGGACTACCCGGGGGGCTATTGGGCGAGTAGCGAATTAAACCCGGAAATAACCAGCAATGGCTACTTTCAATATACACAATATTTAAATTTGTCGGGGGGACAGGCACCGACCATCTCTTATCCAAGTGCCGGACCAGTTTTGTGTACGGGCAATGATCCCTGTGAGATATCAACGCTGCCATTTTTTGTCGTTAATTCCAGTTGTCCGATGACCTCTTCAGATGTCCATATTTACTTTGATAAGGATAGTGATGGCACGATAGATGCAGAGGGTATTGTTTTTAACCCAAATGTGGAATCAACCGGCGAAGTTGATATTATTTACAACCCGAATGTTCAGGAAGAAGGAGCTTACAGGGTCACCGTATCTGCTACGGATCATTGTGGAAATGAAGGGACTTTTGTTTTTTTTACGGAGGTGAGCAATTGTGAAGAGACGCACCTTGGTGGAAATATCCAGACCGTCTCGGGAAATGTTATTAGCGGCGTACCCGTCTTTGTTACCGGTGAGGTGTCACTTGCAAATGTTACAAACTCCTCCGGGGATTATGAGTTTTGTACGATTCCGGCAGGGAGTTCATTTACGGTAACACCGTCTGTTGAATTAGATATACACGATGGGGTGACAACATTTGATATCATGGTCATTGCCAGGCATATCTTAGGATCAGAAATTATAACCGACCCTTATTATTTGATTGCGGCCGATGTGAATAATTCCGGTTCTATTTCTGCTTTGGATATTATTGGCATACAAAGAGTGATTCTCGGACAGGCGGATACTTTTGATAACAATAGTGGATGGAGAGCTGTATTGAGTGATTATGTATTTGGGTCCAATCCTTTGCAGGAAAATTTCCCTGAAGCAGCCATATTTGAAAATTTCGATCCCAATAACAGCAGTAATATTGATTTTATTGCCATAAAAATTGGAGATGTAGATGGATCGCTTTCTCCATTTCAGCCGGAAGGGGTTGAGGCACGCACCGAGGGCGAACCGGTTTATCTGCAAATGGAGGAGCAAAACATCCGAAAAGGAGGTGTTGTTTTGGTTAAAATCAGGGTAGCCGAGGACATTATTGGAGTTCAGGGTACTTTTGTGTTCGATCACAATGCGTTAGCAATGATGGATGAGGGGCTAACGGATCAGGTGAATATAATGGCGATGGAGGAAGGGCTTCTTCCCTTTTTATGGAATATTTATCAGGAAAAGGAAACGGACAATCAGGTTATTTTTGAATTTAAATTCAAAGCTAAGCAGTCGGGCAGATTGAGTGATTTTATTGCTTTGAATTCGAGAATAACACCTGCAATGGCATTTGATGCTAAGGATCGACAGCGATCATTAATGGTTAAATTCAATGATGAGCCGCTACCACTTCACGATTTTGATTTACTCGAAAGTTATCCCAATCCGTTTGCAGAAAGTACGACAATTCGGTATTCTTTGAAGCAGGATGATGTAGTGTATTTCTCCATTCGGGATATGAATGGGCAGGTACTTAGGACGGAGTCATTGGCAGCCCAAGAAGGAGTCAGTCAAATAATGTTGACCAGGGGTGACTTTTTGAGAGCTGGCATTTATATTTATTCACTGACCAGTCGGGAACGTCGGGTGAGCGGACGATTAATGGTTGTCAAATAAAAAAACAGTAGCCGGAGGTTGATCGACCTCCGGGCTACTTCTATGTTTTGCCCAGCGACTCAATCGCCAACGCCCAGAGGTGTTCGTAGGGGATGACTTCAATTT
>CAZNCI010000061.1:0-15171 GCA_964571475.1 uncultured Saprospiraceae bacterium
TAACAAAGACAGGTGCCAAAGCAGCATTTTATGGCAAAAAGTGTGGGGTGCTGAATAGTTACGTCCAATTAATAATTGAATCCGCTCCTACTCCATATTACTCAATATCATTTCTGATAGATCATAAACCATCACCTTATCCTGTTGTTCCTTTTCCTTCACCCCGTCCGATAGCATCGTCATGCAAAAGGGGCAATTGGCGGCGATTATTTCTGCTCCTGTCTCCAGTGCTTCCGCTGTTCTTTCGGTATTAATTCTTCGATCTCCGGCTTCATCTTCTTTCCACATTTGAGCCCCTCCTGCGCCACAACACAACCCATTTGCCCGACTCCGTTTCATCTCGACAAGATCCGCATCCAATGCTGCCAACACCGATCTTGGTGCTTCATACACCCCTCCTACTCTACCCAAATAACAAGAGTCATGATAGGTTATTTTCCTGCCTTTAAAAGTCTTCGCATCGCTCAACTTCAACCGCCCTTCGTCAATTAACTCCTGAAGCAATTGTGTATGATGAATCACCTCGTATTGCCCACCAAGTGCCGGATAATCATTTTTAAGACTATTGTAGCAATGAGGACAGGCCGTTACGATTTTTTTGACCTGATACATCTTTAAAGTCTCGATATTCTGCAAGGCGGACATCTGAAAAATAAATTCATTGCCCGCTCGCCGTGCCGGATCACCCGTGCACTGTTCTTCGTTCCCCAAAATGGCATAATCATACCCCACCTTATTTAATATTTTACAAAATGCAACCGTTACCTTTTGTGCCCGGGCATCAAAACTTCCTGCGCAGCCCACCCAAAACAAAATCTGGGGTGATTTTCCTTCAGCAGATAACTCCGCCATTGTTGGTACTTTAAATTCCATTTTTTATCTTTTTTATTGAATCTTCCAATTATTCAAATATCCATTTCTTTCTTTTGGGCGAGTGCTTCCTTCCTTCCTCAGTCAGCACCGGGCTATCCGCTCATACCTCATCCGAAAAAACGGATTCGGAACCGCTTCTATCCCTCTCGCGGGCTTTCCGTTCCTCCGTCAGCGCTCCTTCGATCATCCATTTACATCCCGTACCCACTGATCGCGATCTACGCTCATCGCCCAGGCAGACCCCCCGTTTTCAATACTATTAAACAGCGGCATCAAATCCTGCGGTCCTTGAGATAAAGTCAATAATTCATAACGCCTCATCTCCAAGATGGCATCCATCGGGCGAATCAGAACAGGACAGGCTTCAATGCAGGCATTACAGGTGGTACACGCCCATATTTCCTCCTTCGTTATTCTTTCAAATAAATTCTTGCCATCATCGTAATTATCCTTCGATAGTGGCTGGTCTTTTTCCTTGGCAAATTCAACATTTCCCGAAGCAATATTCATGGCAACTTCCTCGGTTCTATCCCGAATATCCATCATTATTTTTCTGGGAGAAAGTTTTTTGCCCGTGATGTTTGCGGGGCATTCCGATGTACAACGACCACACTCCGTACAAGTATAAGAAGCCAGAATCGTTGTCCAGCCAAAATCAAAAATATCACTTGCCCCAAATTCCGGGAAGTCCTCACTCATCTCTTCCGGGGGCACTTCTTCCGTCAGTCCCATCATACTTTTCACCTCATCCATAATAGCCGGCATATTTTCCATTTCACCTCTGGGGCGCAGAGGAGCATAATAGGTATTCGGGAAAGCGAAAATTATATGGAGATGCTTTGATTTTGGCAGGTAATTCAAAAAGACAATCACCATCAAATAGTGCAACCACCAGCCAAAACGCTCTAACCCCATCAATGCCCCATCACTCAAGCCACCAAATAAGGCGGGTCCCATCCAACTGGAAATGGCAAAATTACCAGTCGCAGCATAGTGCTCTACGCCTCTGCTTTGCAATACAATGTCCGCCCCATTCATAGAGAAGATACCCAACAACAATAACAATTCAAAAATCAAAATCAAATTACCGTCTTTAAACGGCCACCCCTTCATTTCCGGACTCTGAAATCGCTTGACCTTTATCACATTCCTCCTAATCAAAAATGAAACCGTTCCTACAAACGCCAAAACTGATAAAATCTCTATAAAACTAATGATAAAGGTGTAAAACCCTCCCAGAGGATGGGAGAAAATCCGGTGATGCCCTAAAAATCCATCGGCGAATATCTCAATCAATTCAATCTGCGTAATCAGAAAAGCAGCATAGATGAAAAAGTGCAATACGGCAGGAATCCATCGCTGAAACATCTTTCGTTGCCCCAACGCCACCAATAAGACATTTCTCCAACGCTCGCCAGCGTCTCCTTTAATCTCTTCAGCTTTTCCAAGGAAAATATTCTTTCGTATTTTGGCGAATTGCATAATCGCATAGCCAAACCCTACAATGGTTACAACAGCAAAAATCAATTGATTCATCTCTCCTATTTTAATCCTTCTAAATAAGTACACTATCCAACACTAGTACTCCGATGGCAAAAATACATCATAATCCACTCATTCCCTCAAAAAAAACCAGTAATTTAATAATTAACCCTAATGATTATGTAATTTTACAACTCCAAATTTCATTACAATCACGCTATACCCGACAGAAGGTTGGTCAAACGATACATACTTAAAAAGGATGAAAGTACTTTCACATAAAAAAATTGGTCAAAAAATCACCAGAATGGCCATTGAAATTATAGAGCATAATTACGAAGAGTCAGAAATCATTTTGGCTGGCATCAATAATAATGGCAGTGCCTTTGCCAGGCTTTTGCTGGATCAACTCCAGAAAGTTGACAATAAGAAAAAATATACCCTCGCCAAAATCTCTCTCAATCCGGCAAATCCAATTACACAAAACATTTCTATTAATATCGACAAGGCACAAATGACCGGCAAAACCTGTATCATTATTGATGATGTGGCAAATTCAGGAAGAACCATTTTCTATGCCTGCAAACCGATCTTTGACGTCATCCCCAATAAAATAGAAGCTGCCGTTCTCGTTGACAGAACTCACAAATCCTACCCCATAAAGGTGGATTATATTGGATTGGCGCTTGCCACCACCCTCAAGGAAAATATCAGAGTAGATTTATCCAATAAGGATGACCTTACGGCCTATCTGGAGTAAATAAAAAGGTATCAATTCCGCTTCTACTTCATTCTATTCAATAAGTCAATCATTTCCACTTTCTTTCGCACAGCCACGGGGACGTGATCCCCGTTTTTCATCATTAAATAACCGCCATCTTTTCGGACATACTCCCTGATATGATCCATATTAATCAAATGCGACTGATGCGAACGATAAAAATCATGCCCGGCTAACAGCTTCTCATATTCCTTGAGCGTTTTGGTCACAAAAATAGTCTTGCCTGAATTCAACACAAATAAGGTGTTGTTACTATCCGCTTCACAACGCACAATATCTGCTATTTTTACAATCGTAATTTTTTCCATCGTATGCAATGAAATTCGTTCCGGCAGTTGATGTGGATTATGGAAAGTCTCCTTCAATACGGAAAGGTGATCGTTGGAATTTGACAATTGCTTTTTGGCTTTTTCGACTGCCTGTTGCAATTCAGCCGGGTTAATGGGCTTCAATAAATAATCAACAGCAGAGAAACGAAAGGCGCGAATGGCATGCTCTTCATAGGCCGTCACAAAGATAATTTTGGATGTCAAATCAGGGAAAATTTCCAATAGATCAAAACCTGTCCCGTCTCCCAACATAATATCCAAAAACAAAAAGTCGGGTGTCTGCTTACGCAACAACTTGGCGGCATCCACAATACTCTCCGCCATACCGATTACTTTAATATCGGGGAATAAATCCGATAAATCATTTGCCAAAACCTTCAAAGCCTGTGGCATATCATCTACTAATATTGCTGTAAACATATTTTTTATTTTTGTATTTATTCGAAGTCCAAAACCGCTTCTACCGGCATCCATAATTGATTGATTCCACCCTTATCCAGTAACATTTTTTGCTCCTTCACAAAATCCGTAATATCCTCTATGAAATATATTTCCCTGGCACAAAAATCCCTTAACATTTCGCCTTTTAAGCCAATTTGAATAGCCCGCCTACTCTGTTTTTTTCCGTAAGGGTCGTGATCGGGATCCCATTGGATTCGAACTTCGCTATTGGCCATTTTTTCCTTCCATTCTTCCCGCGTTTGACAGCTATTTACATCATAAGAACTCAAAACACCCCGATCGAGTATTTTTTGAAAAAACTTTTTGCTGATTGCAATGGCCAGCACGCGCTCCTGATTCTCCTTGGTCGCCCAACCACAGCGGTACATCATCCACAGAAAATTGGGTTTTATCCAAGACATTCGCGTCCTACTAAAATGAGGTCCTCCCAATTCCTGATGTTCCTGAGCATAAGCCGCAATGGCCGGATTATAGGCCTGATAAACCACCATATAATCCAACTCCAATTGGTGGCCAATAATATGATTTCCCTCATTTGGGAGTTGATCCAAATTATCTATATACCGATTCAAACGAATAGATTGCAACGGTTTAGATTTTATCTTTATTTTCATTTTTTTACTTTAACAACGGGTTCAAGATGACTGATTTTCCCACAAAACAACGGGTATCCTCACAACGATTTTTGTGCCAATAATGTTCCCTTCCTGCGAAATGATATCCATCGTCTCCAGCGATTTATAGCCTCGATCTCCTCGCAAGGCATCCAGCCTTTCCCGTGTCACTGCCATTGAAATTGACTGATGACCGGGTTTTCGAGACTGCTTAAGGGCCTCTGCCCGTTTTCGTCCTACCCCATTATCCTTAATGGTACAATTGAGTAAATCGTCCTTCATTTCAAAAGAAATTAAAATCTCCCCTTTATCCGATCGGTGGGCGATACCGTGGATAACTGCATTTTCCACAAATGGCTGCAAAATCATAGGCGGGATTTCTATTTCTTCCAAATCGATATTGGGAGCTAACTTTATCGAAAAATCAAAGGGAACCCGTTGGCAAAATTGCTCCATTTGAAGGTACTTCTCCAAAACGTTTATTTCTTCTTTCAGGCTTATTTTTTGCTGCTTTGAATTGGATAAAATACCCCGCATCAAGGTGGCAAAATTATTAATTTGTGTCCGGGCTGTCCCTAAATCCTTTGTTGCGACAAGCGATTGAATACTATTCAGTGCATTGAAAATAAAATGAGGGTTCATCTGCAATTGTAATGCTTTTTGCTCCAATTGCAACACATTATTTTTAATTTCCAATTCTTTCCTTCTTGCCAATTCTTTTCTTTCCAATTTTCGTTTCCACGTCCAAAACCAGGCAAAAAATCCCATCAAAAAAACTAAACCGGTTAATACCTGCACCCAAAGTATCTGCCAAAATGGCTTTTTGATGGAGAAACTTGTACTAATCACCTCACTCAAATGATCGTCTGCCGATTTGGCCTGGACCTCAAAAGAGAAGTCACCGGGTGGCAAATTGGAATAATCAACGGATGCCTTCGCAGAAAAAGGAGACCAGTCCGATTCAATGCCACTCAATCGCCAATGGTATTGAATGCCCTTGGGGTTACTCAAATTTAAGGCTTTAAACGCAAAGTTGAGATGATTCTTATGGTATGGCAGCAATAGACCTGCTTTTAGGCGACCATCAGACCGCACAAAATTCTTATACGCCGTCTCGATTAGTGGCTGATAAAATAAAGAAATTTGCTCAAAATGTATTTCCGGAACCGAACGTCTTTTAATTTCCTTAGTCGGACTATGTTTCATCAATCCCCCCATTGTGCCAAACCAAACATTACCATTTTTATCCAATAACCCGGCATTTTGACAGGTTTCTATCCCCAAAAAGCCTTCATTTCTTCCAAAATGCTTTACATCCATAACAATTCCGGCCTCATTGAAGGAAATTTCATCCACCCCACTTTCACTGCCTGCCCATAAATTCCCATCCCGGTCAAAAACCAGTAAATAAATATTATCCGAGTACAAAGGTTTTTCTGTTTCGAGGGGATGAAAGCGGATCGGAGTGACCGTCAAATCAGCAACATAAATTCCACGTCCCGCCATTCCCAACCAGATACGACCGGTCGAATCAAAACAAATGGACCGTACCGCTACCCCCGGCAACCCATCAGAAGCCTCATAAACGGCAGTCATTTTTTCATCTTTAAAAAAGCCAATCTCGCCATATTGGGTGGCAAACCAAATCTCGCCACGGGGTGATTTGGCAATACAGGACATATACAATCCGGGCAAATCGGTTTTGTGGCGAAGCATCTGGTAATTACCACCTGACCGCGGTTTTATCTCAACAATTCCTTTAGCATGAGTCGCTACCCAAATATTGCCGGCATCATCTTCGACCATACTACGTATCCAATTGCTTGTCAGACCATCTTTTTCTGTAAAGACACGATAAGTACCAGAGTCAATCAGGACAATTCCCTTTCCTTCCGTTCCGACCCATATCCCATTATTAGTAGAGACAATCGCCTTACTTTTTACATCAATAAAACCGCTATCAATGTCAATTTTTTGAAACCTTTTTTTAGCAAAAACAGCTAATCCGTTATTGGATGCTGCAATCCACAATTTGCCCTCTTTATCCGTTGCTAAAGCATAAATATATTTCCCATGAAGTCCATTTGCCGGGTCGTATTTAACAAAAAACTGACCAAGGTATTTAGCAACGCCTCCCCCGGAAGTACACACCCATGTATTATTCCAACTATCCCGAAATATTTTCCTGATATGATTGTGCGGCAAGCCTTTTTTTTCATTAATAACCGTCCAGCTTGCATCCTGAGGATGAAAAATAGAAAGTCCTTTGTCCCTTGTTCCCACCCAGATATTATCGGATTCATCCTGGTACAAAGTCAGCGCTTTTTTGACACTTGGCGGATTTTTAAAAGGGAGAAAACTGTCATTGACCTTATCAAAAACACTCACGCCGCCATCAAAACAGGCAATCCACAACAAACCCATCGAACCCTTCAAAAGTGACTGAACGACACTCCCATTCAAGCCATTTCGAGAGGTATAACGACGAACAGTATCTCCAATTTGCCAAACACCGGAATTCGAAGCCACCCAAACCCCATTTTCATCTCCCAAAAAATCATTAATGCCCAATTTGTCTAATCGGGGATCAAGGGACAACTTTTGTAAGACCCCCTCATTAATCGAATAACTATAAATCCCTTTCCCTGAACCTAACCAAAGTGTAGAATCATTTTTCAAATAAAGGGCATGAATACTCAGTCCTATACCATCCTCTTTTAAAGGTGCACGCCACTTTCGTCCATCATAAACACCAAGCCCTCTATTCGTCCCGACCCAAAGATGACGATTTTGATCCTCCAGTATCTCATTGATATAATTGGAAGGCAAACCATCCTTTGTCGTAAAGGTCTCAAAATTTAATCCGTCAAAACGGGTAATGCCGCCTCCCTGCGTACCATACCAAACATACCCCTTTGCATCCTGTGTAGCAGCAAATACCTGCGACTGCGGCAAGCCCTCCTGTAAAGAGTAGCGTATGAAATTGTACTGCTGCCCATGGAGCAAGCCCCCCATCAAAAATGAAGCTCCTAACAAATAGTATTTTAGTTTTTTTAGATACATTTTTTTGATTGATTCAACTTTTCATCAGGCTAGGCAAGTTTTCATTCTAATTTTGATTCAAATTTTGATTTATATTTCAAATCAATTGTCCAATATGATCCAATATCCTTACCCGTGTACCCACTTTTCGCTCCAGCCGATTCTTAGACTGATGACCATTGGCAATCAGGATACAATCAATTTCCAATTCATTTGCCACTTCAAAATCGTGGATGGTGTCACCAATTAGGACGGTACAGCTTTTATCAACATCATTATCTCGAAGCAGGTGCAAACCTTTATCCACCTTACTTTCAGCCCGATGATTATCCAGTCCCTGCACTTCTTCAAAATAATCAAAAATTTTGTGGTACTGTAGTAATTCAATGACATTCTCTTTATGACCGGCAGTGAGAATAAATTGTTTTTTTTGAAAAAGTTGAAATGCTTCCAAGACCTGAATGGCAGAATGATGCAAGGAACATTTTTTAACGCCTCCATTATAATTTGCCATAAAGCGAACCGTTATATCTTCAAAACTTTCTTTTTCAAAATCGACTCCAATTTTTTTATAATAAGTCGTAATAGGAAAACCGAAGACCGCTCTATAATCGTCGATATCCAGATGTTCATCCCTATGTTCGTGTAATATATCATTTGCAATATTCACGCATAAAGAGACATCATTGAGCAGAGTCCCATTCCAGTCCCAAATAATATGGTCGTAATCCATTCCAGACCTATATTGCTTCATATTATAATTATTTCCACAAAGATAAACACATCCTATTTAATACATAGTTAAATCGAGCAATCGTAAGAAAAAAACCAGCATTCGATCGTTTATTGATTTTACAGGCAAAAAACAGGAGCATTTTCAATAAAAAGACTAAAAAGTCCGATCAAAAACAAAAATTCTTGCATCTTAAAAAACTTGAAGCACTTTAATCTTGTTTTTACTAAAAAAAAGGTGTTATTTTACGTTTTTAGCGGTTCACAAAAGCCACTTTAATAAAAAAAACACAAACAATAAAGATTTTAGGTTAAACCCTCGGACATAATAATATGAATAAAATTCCATTAGAAATAGTCAGTCTATCACATTCTGTATCCCAATCACAGAATTATGCAATTGTCTTATCCGAAATCAATGGAAACCGACAACTGCCCATCATCATTGGGAGTTTTGAAGCACAGGCAATCGCCGTTGCGGTCAAGAATATGGTATCCAGTCGTCCACTTACCCATGATTTGTTCAAAAACACATTGGAAAAATTCAATATTGATTTAAAAGAAATCGTTATCAATAATTTAGTAGATGGTATCTTCTATTCCAAACTCATCTGTCTAAAAGATGGTGAATTTATTGATATTGATTCCAGGACTTCAGATGCACTCGCACTTGCCGTACGCTTTGATTGCCCCATTTACACCCAGGAGTTTATTTTGGAATCTGCGGGTCTTCAGGTCGAAATAGAATTTGAAGAGACAGAGCCTCTGGTAGAAGCGAATTTTTCGCATCCCGCACAAAATGCACTTGCAGGCTTCTCCAAAGAAGACCTGAATAGGATGCTGGAAGAGGTCGTCAACGAAGAGGACTACAAAAGAGCGGCTGAAATTCGGGATGAAATCAAGAGACGAGGTTAGACCAACATTTCAAATAAAAGAGGATTGCCATTCAAATGGTGATAATCAATATTGGCATCCCTCATTCTTTGCACCAAGGGATTAAAGTCTTTTTCCTCCTCTAATTCAATCCCAACCAGAGCTGGTCCGGTTTGTCTGTTGTTCTTTTTGGTATATTCAAAATGGGCAATATCATCTTTCGGGCCCAAAACCGTCAAAAACTCCCTCAAAGCTCCTGCTCTTTGCGGAAAACGAATTACAAAATAATGCTTACGACCTTCCCATAACAACGCCCTTTCCCGAATATCTTCCGTTCGGGTAATATCATTATTTCCTCCACTAACTACTACGACGACATTTTTCCCTTGTATTTCCGACTGATAATGAGCTAGTGCGGAAACAGCCAAAGCACCTGCCGGCTCCACCACAATTGCGTCGTCATTATACAATTTAAGAATGGTTGAACAAATTTCCCCCTCGGGAACGGTCACAACATCGTGAACCCATTCGCTACACACCTGGAAGGCAAGCCTGCCCACTGTTTTAACGGCAACCCCGTCAGCAAACGCATCAATTTGTGATAGTGTGACCAATTTTTGTGCGTCCAAAGAGGCCTTTAAAGAAGCAGACCCTTCCGCCTCAACGGCAATAATCTTAGTATTAGGGCTTTTTACTTTAAAGTAAGAAGCCAATCCGGAGATCAAACCTCCTCCTCCAACCGGAACAAATAAATAATCAATAGGGTCAGTGGCATGGTCATCCAAAATTTCGATACCAATCGTCCCCTGCCCAGCGGCTACTTCATTATCATCAAAAGGGTCAATAAACGTAGATTGGGACTTTTTGACCTGATGAAGGGCTTCTCTTTTGGCATCATCAAAAGTATCACCAGTTAAGATAACTTCCACCCATTCCCTACCAAAATGTTTCACCTTGGTCACTTTCTGCGAAGGGGTAGCAGCCGGCATATAAATAATTCCTTTCACACCCAAATCGGCACAGGCAAAAGCAACGCCCTGTGCATGATTTCCCGCACTGGCGCACACGATACCCCGGGATAATTCCGGCTTATTAAGCTGGCTGATTTTATTATAAGCACCTCTTAATTTAAAGGATCGTACTAATTGCATATCCTCCCGCTTCAAATAAACATTGGCTCCATACGCCTCTGACAAAAGATTATTTTTCATCAAAGGCGTATGTAGAACCACATTTTTTATCCGTTCGTATGCCTGTTCGATTTTTTCATACTGGATCATATCACTATTTTTTGGGACGTAGCCCACGAACGACTTTTCCTGTCTGCCACATTTCAGATTCCCGCAACTCCGCTAACTCTGCATCTAGTTTTTCCCGATAATCTGACTGACTATTGGTATCAATGGAGCGCTGCGCTTCATTACCAGAAGCAACACTATCGTATAATTCTTCAAAAACAGGTGCAACGGCATCTCTGAATTTATTCTTCCAGTCCAATGCACCCCGCTGAGCCGTGGTCGAGCAATTAGCATACATCCAATCCATGCCATTTTCAGCAACCAAAGGCATCAAACTTTCAGTCAATTCCTCCACCGTCTCATTAAATGCTTCTGAAGGAGAATGACCTCTGCTTCTCAATACATTATACTGGGCTTCAAAGATCCCTTGCACGGCACCCATCAAAGAGCCCCGCTCTCCTGTCAAATCACTATATACCTCTTTTTTAAAGGTGGTTTCAAAGAGATAGCCAGATCCAATCCCTATGCCTAATGCAATCACTCTGTCCATCGCTTTGCCTGTTGCATCCTGAAAAATGGCATAACTGGAGTTCAAGCCGCTTCCCGCCAGGAACAAGCGTCTCAAACTCGTTCCAGAGCCCTTTGGCGCAACCAAAATCACATCTACCTCCGCCGGCGGAATAATGCCCGTTCGTTCTTTGTACGTGATCCCAAAACCATGAGAAAAATACAAAGCATCTCCCGGCGATAAATTTTCCTTAATCGTTGGCCAAACAGCAATCTGTGCCGCATCCGACAATAAATACTGAATAACGGTTCCTCTTTTCACTGCTTCTTCGATGGGAAACAGGGTTTCACCCGGCACAAAACCATCAGCTATCGCTTTGTCATAAGAGGCGGAATTATCCCGTTGCCCGACAATAACATTAAAGCCATTATCCCTTAAATTTAATGCTTGCCCCGGTCCCTGCACTCCGTATCCGATAATTGCAATTGTCTCGTTTTTCAGCACCTCCCGTGCCTTTTCCAAGGGGAACTCTTCACGAGTAACAACGTTTTCTTCAACGCCCCCAAAATTCATTTTTGCCATAATTATTATTAATTTTAACCTATCCAACTTTCGTCAGGCTAGGCAGATTTTGATTTATATTCTAATTCTAATTTTGATTCTAATTCTAATTTATATTCTAATTTTGATTCACATTTTGATTCTAACCTATCCGCCTTTCGTCAGGCTAGGCAAGTTCTAATTTTGATTCTAATTCTAATTCTAATTCTAATTTATATTCTAATTCTAATTTCACCGCCGTTCCTCTTCCAGTGCTTCCAGGTATTTGTTTAACCTTTCCATTTGTTTGACAATAGCGACTCGCCCGGAACGAACAAATTCAAAAACACCGTATTCCTGTAAAGCTTCGTAAAGTGCCTCCGTTTCATGCTGATGTCCTGTTTTTTCAATGACGACATATTCCTTTTCGATTCTCAAAATTCTGGCATTATGATGGCGGATCAATTTTTCTGCCTTATTTCCGTGAAAGAATATTTTAGGTAGCACTTTGTACAAGGCGATTTCCTGATAGACAATTTCATCATTATTGTAATAAAAAGCCTTTAATACATCCACTTGTTTGTCAATTTGTCCAATTAATTTCCGGACACGCTCCTCCTCCACATTAATGACAATGGTATGCCTGTGAATGCCTGCTATCGTCGATTTAGATACAGAAATACTCTCAATATTGATATGACGCTTCACAAGGACTGCAATTATTCTTGCCAGTATTCCCGTCCTGTTTTCCGAAAAAACTGTTAGTGTAAATTCCTTTTCCATTTTTCTTTTTATTTAAATATTTGAATGAGTTTTACAATCAAAATCACTCCAATCTCACCTCATCCACTGCCTTACCTGAAGCAATCATTGGAAAGACATTCTCTTCCTTTTCTACCATTACGTGTAGTAAATACGGTCCATCGTAAGCTAGCATTTCCTGTATAGCATCATCAATTTCGTTAGGATCAACTACCTTTTTTCCCATCACGCCAAAGCCCTCGGCAATTTTAATAAAATCGGGATTTTGCAATTCAACGGCAGAGTACCTTCTTTCAAAAAACAACTCCTGCCATTGCCGAACCATCCCTAGATGCTCATTATCTAAAATAATGATCTTAACCGGAATATTCCACTGCGCTAAAACACCTAACTCCTGCAAAGTCATTTGAAAACCACCATCACCGATAAAGACTAAAACCTGCCGATCAGGTGCCGCCAGCTGCGCACCAATTGACGCTGGCAATCCAAAGCCCATCGTACCGGCACCACCGGAAGTAATAAACTGATCTTGGGATGCAAATTCGTAATATCGAGCCGTCATCATTTGGTGTTGCCCCACATCTGTCAATACGATAGCTTCTCCATTTGTTTGATCCGAGCAGGCGCGAATCACTCTCGCCATATTCAATAATTTATCCGGATCATGGACGAGGGCTTTATCTTTCACAACGACTTGTTCCTTTTCATCATAAGCTGCAAAAGTTTGATGCCAATCAGTAAATTTTTGTACTTCTACTTCCTGAATCAAGGCTTGAAGTGCCTCCTTGGCATCCGCCAAAATAGCCACATCCGTCTTGACAATTTTATCAATTTCCGAGGGGTCAATTTCGATATGGATCACTTTTGCCTGCTTGGCATATCGGGCTAAATCTCCAGTCACCCGATCATCAAACCGCATACCAATCGCAATCAACACATCACAGGCATTGGTATTCATATTAGTACTATAATTACCGTGCATCCCCAACATTCCCTTAAAATTAGGATGATCATGAGGCAAAACCGACAACCCGTGTAAGGTAGCCGCAACCGGAATGTCTGTTTTTTCCACAAATTCTCTGAAGATGGATTGCGCTCCTGAAATATGGATGCCGTGCCCAGCTAAAATAAAAGGTTTTTCCGCCCAATTAATCAGAGCTGCCGCTTCCTTAATCGCATTCCAATTCACCTTGGGTTTAGGATGATAACTGCGAATGAAAGGATTTTTTTTATACTCAAAATCCATCATTTCCATTTGTGCATCCTTCGTAATATCTATCAGCACAGGTCCGGGTCTTCCAGAATTTGCAATATAGAATGCACGGGCAAATATTGATGGAATTTCTTCCGCTTTGGTTATCTGGTAATTCCATTTTGTAATGGGGAAAGAACTCCCAATCACATCTATCTCCTGAAAAGCATCTGACCCCAGCAGCTTACTCGACACCTGCCCCGTCACACATACCAATGGTGTCGAATCCAAATTAGCATCCCCCAATCCCGTAAACAAATTAGTAGCTCCCGGTCCTGAAGTCGCAAAACAAACACCCGTCGATCTATTAACCCTCGCATAGCCTTGAGCTGCATGGATTGCTCCCTGCTCATGCCGTGTCAAAATATGTTTCAACTCTGCTTCAAAATGATACAATTCATCATAAACAGGCATTATAGCCCCCCCGGGATAACCAAAAATCGTATCAATTCCCTCCGCTAATAAACAGCGGAGTACCGCCTCTGCCCCAGTCATTGTACCAACCTTCGCTTTTTTCGTCTTTTTTCTCACTGCATTCATATTTCCTAATATTAAATTTCGTTCTTTCAAAAAAATTAAAACTCATCTGTCACGCACCCCTCGCTTGCGGAGGAAACGTTCCGTCGATATTTTTTCAAAAAACCGGTTAATGGCTCATTGGGTTGACGCCACTTTTTCTTACGCTGCTCCAATTCTTGATCACCGATGGCTACTTCAATGGTATTATTGGTGGCATCAATCGTTATTTGATCGCCATTTTCGACCAATCCAATCATGCCACCCTGAAAGGCTTCCGGAGTAATATGCCCCACCACAAAACCATGGGTTCCCCCACTGAATCTACCATCGGTTATCAATGCTACTTTGTCGCCCATTTTCGCCCCCATCAGCGCAGAAGTTGGTTTCAGCATTTCCGGCATACCGGGAGCTCCTTTAGGACCACAATACCGAATCACAATGACCTCGCCTTCTTTTATCTCCTGCGCCTGTATGGCCGCATTGGTTTCCGCTTCAGAGTCGAATACGTGTGCCGGACCAGAAAATTTCAAACCTTCTTTCCCTGTGATTTTTGCGACAGCTCCCTGCTCTGCCAAATTTCCAAACAACATCTGCAAATGACCCGTTTTTTTAATGGGATTATCCAATGGACGGATGACATCCTGACCGGGCATCAATGGTGTCACATCTGCCAGGTTCTCCGCAAGTGTTTTTCCGGTAACGGTCATACAGCTTCCATCTAGCAATCCGTTTTCCAACATCATTTTCATAACTGCCGGCACTCCACCTACTAAGGATAAATCCTGCATCACATATTGCCCGCTTGGTTTCAAATCAGCTAAAAAAGGCGTTTCATCACTAATTCGCTGAATATCCGCCATGGTGAAATCAATATCATACGCTTTCGCAATAGCGATGAAATGTAAAACTGCATTCGTAGAACCCCCCAAAACGATGATGACGCGCATCGCATTTTCCAGAGATTTTTTAGTCACAATATCCCGCGGTTTTAAATCTATATCCATCAATTGGTTGATATAATCC
Organism: uncultured Saprospiraceae bacterium; assembly: GCA_964571475.1. Taxonomy (GTDB): domain Bacteria; phylum Bacteroidota; class Bacteroidia; order Chitinophagales; family Saprospiraceae; genus JALVDO01. The sequence continues at coordinate 15,031 of CAZNCI010000061.1, forward strand.
CCGACATTGGTACATTCTGCTGATTTTTGACTGCTAACCGCCGGATTAGAGGCGTTAAAAGGCAGACTCATACCCATTGCTTCGATAGCTGACGCCATGGTATTAGCGGTGTACATTCCACCACAGGCACCGGCTCCAGGA
>CAZNCI010000062.1:0-10582 GCA_964571475.1 uncultured Saprospiraceae bacterium
AGTTATGACAAAAAAAATCACCCTCATCGGAGCGGGAATTATGAGCGCCACACTAGGCGTTTTGCTCAAAAAATTAATGCCCGATGCACAAATATCTATTTTTGAAAGAATGGATAGAATCGGTGCGGAAAGCTCTGATGCCTGGAATAATGCAGGAACGGGACACTCTGCCTTTTGCGAATTAAATTACACCCCTTTATTGGAGGATGGGACAGTCGATATCTCAAAGGCCTTGCGTATCGCTTCTGAATTTGAGACCTCCAAGCAATTTTGGGCTTATTTGACCGGACTGAATGACTTTCCGGCTCAAAGCGCATTCATTAATGACATTCCACATATAAGTTTTGTCTGGGGTGAAAAAAATGTCAATTTTCTCAAAAAAAGATATGATGCACTTCATCAATATGTCTTTTTTGAAGACATGGAATATACTGAAGATATTGAGCAAATAACGTCATGGGCACCACTGATGATGAAAGGTCGAAAGATTGAAGCGCCTTATGCTGCCACCCGGATGAAAATCGGTACAGACGTCAATTTTGGAGCATTAACAAGGGGCATGATTCAGTACCTCGATCGGTGCGATGGGGTAGAGGTTCACCTTGGACAACAGGTCAATGATTTAACACAAAAGGAAAATGGACAATGGGAAATAGAGGTTGAAGATTTAGAAACGGACGAAGAAAGGGTCATTACCAGTGATTTTGTTTTCATTGGTGCTGGTGGCGGTTCCTTGATTTTATTGGAAAAATCCGATATCCCGGAAGGTCGTGGTTATGGTGGCTTCCCGGTAAGTGGACAATGGTTACGCTGTGATAACCCGGAAATTATCGCCCAACACGCGGCCAAGGTCTATGGAAAAGCCGCAACGGGTAATCCACCGATGTCGGTTCCTCATTTGGACACCAGAATGCTGGACGGCAAAAAGAGTTTACTCTTCGGTCCCTATGCCGGATTTTCAACTAAGTTTTTAAAAAATGGTTCCTATTTTGACTTGCCGTTTTCTATTGAAATGCACAATATTTGGCCCATGCTCTCCGCCGGATATCACAATATTGGATTGACTAAATACCTCATTCAGCAGGTCATCCAATCGGAAGAGGATCGTTTTGAGATGCTAAAACTGTATTATCCTACGGCAAAAATGGAAGACTGGAAATTAGCGATTGCCGGGCAACGGGTGCAAATCATCAAAAAAGATGAAGAGGAAGGAGGTGTATTGAAATTTGGGACGGAAATTGTCAGTTCAAAGGATGGTTCTCTAGCGGCTTTACTGGGCGCTTCCCCGGGTGCCTCTACCTCGGTTTCAATCATGCTTAACGTGCTAAAGACTTCTTTTCCTGAAGAAATGAAAAGTAACCAATGGCAAGCCATTATCAGGGGAATGATTCCTACCTTTGGTAAGTCTTTTGTCGATCATCCGGAGTTGTGCAAAGAGACGAGAGCCCGCACGACCCGTATTTTGAAGTTAGAGCTTGCGTAAAGTATCGGAAAAAGTTGGTTCATACTCAAACTAAATAATGAGCCCACTCCGAAAAGTCATCAACACCCAGTCTCCTCAACTTTTTTTGGCAAAAAAAGCCTGTTAAATAGTAGCGTTTTTCAACAATTGCCATAAGGTATTTAACCCCATGGCAATTGGGCAAATTTGATTAAAAATTATAAACATATCCAACCGATAATTTATGATAAACAATCCCCAGATCGGCAACTTCTGGGTTAAAAACCGGTTCTTTAGACGTTTTTCCCCCCAGCACAAAAGCATAAGAAAGATTGAAATTTTTAAGCATAAAACCAACCTCTACATTCCCTCCAAAGCCCAATCTGGATGCGCCTTTTGTTGTCGTTCCCCCAATGCTAATGTCCGGTTCCTCAAATTTCGAGACACCCAGTCCCAATGATGCGTATGGCTGAAAGCTCCCTTCCTTGAATTTATACCAGGCTTTAGCATAATATCCGGATAAGCCATATATATTCGCTCCCAAAATACCAGTAAGTCCGGAGGTATCAATCGCAACTGTAACTGCCGCTAAATACTCCACTCCTGCCGAGAAATTTTCAGTGATTTTATACCCAAGAACCACGTCATAAGTCAGACCTCCTTTGGCATATTCTGAAAAACTACCTAAAGGTTTCGCATAGCCTAAATTTCCACCTATAAATAGTTTATCGGCCTCAAATTGAGCACTACCAATAGTCTGGAATAAACACACAATTAAAATTGTAAAAATTAGATGCTTCATTTTCATAAATTTAAATTTGATTAAAAAAAGTTTAAAAAAATCGGCAGAAAAAATTCCTGCCGATTCATTTTAGCAATTAAGTGTTTGAAAAAACAAATACTCGCATTGATTGACAACTTTAAGCTTCATTTGGTTAAGAAATAGGTGATTTACATCTACTACCTCATCTTTTTTGGGCTGTTTTCATTTGCCTTTTTGTTGTTCTATTGCATTCATATCTCTTCCTTCCAAACAATCAATTAAAGGAGCATTGCTTTCAAATAGTTCCTTACTGATTCTTTTTTGTTATTGACAATGCAAAATTAAATCACAACTACGCATTTATTATGCGCACTTATTTAAAAAATTATAAAATTTACTATATATTTATTTTCAACTAATTAAATCCTTTTGTTTTTACAACTACGCACATACACTGCGCAATCTATTTAGTCACATATTTCTATTTCTCGTTTACTACGAAAATAATTTCTATTTTTACAAAAAAAAACATGAAATATGGCATTGGAATTGATATTGGTGGATCACACGTATCAGGTGGCATCGTAGATTTAATGGCAGGGAAATTATTAAAAGACTCTTACCGGGAGTATCCGATTAATCCACTGGCTCCGTCAGATGAAATTTTAGATAACTGGATGACTTTGATTTTAAACATCATTGGCAACAACACCCTCATTTCGAAAATTGGCTTTGCGATGCCGGGTCCCTTTGATTACGAGCGAGGAATTGCCCTTTTCAAGGGAGTACCCAAATATACTCATCTATATGGTCTTCCTGTCAGAACAATCCTAACCAACCGACTAGTTCAGGAAACGGGTAGGAATTTCGAATTGCAATTCATCAATGACGCAACAGCTTTTGCATTGGGAGAATACGCCTTTGGTGCAGCACAGGAAATGTCGAAATGCTGGATATTAACCCTGGGAACGGGTTTAGGTTCTACTTTTTTGCAAAACGGCACTCCTCAACTGACAGGCAGGAGAATGCCTAAGGGCGGGTATTTATACAATCAGCCCTATAAAGACGGAATAGCAGATGAGTATTTTTCTACTCGCTGGTTTGTAAAGCAATACCCAGGCATCGCAAGTGTAAAAGAGCTGGTAATTTTAGCAATAAAAGGTGATAAAAAAGCCCTAGATCTATTTTGTCTATTTGCCCAAAATTTGGCAGCATTTTTATCCCCATGGCTAAAAAAAACACAGGCAGAGGGAATAATCATCGGAGGGGGTATCGCCCATGCCTGGGAATATTTCCATCCAACATTAGTATCTGAAATACAAAAAGCAGACATAAACATTATAATCAAACGGGCAACCTTAGGAGGAACTGCCCCTATTTTGGGCGCACTTACTTAGTCAAGGAGCTTCACAATATATAGAAAACTCAAAAACATTAATCACCAACCACTTCAAATTCCGTTCTGCGATTTTTCTTTCGCCCCTCCGTTGTATTATTATCAGCAATGGGACGATTTTCGCCATAGCCATGATAGGACAACCTATCGGCTGAAATCCCTTTTTTAATCAAAAAATCATAGACTGCTTTAGCTCTTTCTGAGGAAAGAACCCTATTATCTTCTTTTTTGCCGACATTATCGGTATGACCATTGATGCGTATTTTTAAAGCATGATTTTGTGCAAGCAAAGTATAAAGGCGGTTCAATTCAACAAATGACGATTGCTCTAATTCTGCTGAGCCTGTTTTAAAAAATATATTTTCCAAAACAATAGGTTGAGTGGAAGTAGCAACATCAGATGAGGTTTCCGGAATTTTTTCTAATGCGACATCCAAAAGGTAGGGATGATTATAATCATTTTCCTCCTGTAAAGAAAAGTGGGAAGAATGGAATAAATACCTATCGCTATTGATATGCAGGGCATACTCTTTTCCGGCAGGTAAACAAAATAAGAAGTGACCCTTCCGATCAGTAGTAGCGATTGTTAATACCTGTTCATTGGATAAATTAACAACTTCCAATTGTGCATATATCCCTCTGTCGGAATTTGCATCGGTTACCCTCCCTTTTACGTAAGTAACGGGATTAGGCCGAGCCGCGTCATATAAAGAAAAGCTAAGAATATCAAAATTCAGGAATTGTCCTTTTTGCGGCACGTACTTTGGATTATCCGTCGCATAATAAGCCGTTTGTCCATCCGTACTGATAACGAGTGTTGCCTCATTCGCTTCCGTATTGATAGGGTAGCCAAGATTTTGAGGAGTACTCCAGGTTTGGTCATTATTTTTTTTAGCAAAAAACAAGTCCTCTTTTCCCATCCCCGGATGTCCGTCGGAACAAAAATATAGTGTTTGTCCATCGGCATGAATAAAAGGACATTCATCCGTTTCCGGGGTATTAATCGGGCTTTTTAGGTTTTGAGGTGGCGCCCAGCCCCCCTTAGCAGTCCGTTTGCTTACCCAAATATCTTTGCCCCCCATCCCTCCGGGGCGATTACTGGTAAAGTATAAATAATTCCCATCGGCAGAAAGGGAGGGCTGCCCTTCAAATGCCTTGGTATTAATATTCTCAATGCCTTGGGGCTGTGTCCATTTCCCATTTTTTAAAACCGAGAAATACAAATCGCAACTCCCCTTACTATCTGGGTATTGGCAAGCCGTAAAAACCAATAGCCTCCCATCAGAAGAAAGAGACTGCGCCCCTTCATTCCAAGGTGTATTAATATCATCAATAGCAACACCTTTCTGCCATACACCATCCTTTGAATGACTAATGAAAAAATCTTCCTGATGATCTCTCCTGACCGTATAAACCAGCTCTTCCCCATCAGCTCTGAGGGTAGGTAAATATTCCGGACCGGGGGTATTAATCAGACTGCCGAGACTTTCTGGCTCAAAAGGGACAGGATTTTTGACGGCTTCTGCAATAAAAATAAGATTACGTAACGCTCTTTTGGCACGCTTCTTTCGTTTTTCACTCTTGGGCTTGATGGCTAGGTATTGTTCCAGATGATGGATAGCGCTATCGTATTTTTTTTGCTGCTTTTCAATAAACGCCAATTCGTAATAAACCTGTGGACTATATCCAGAATCTATAGACAAAACCTGTTCAAAATCTAAGATTGCCTGCTCATTATTTCCTTGCACTCCTTCGAGCGAAGCCTTCAGGATGAGAGCATCAATAAAGACGGGTTTCTCTTTAAGCGCTTTTTTCAACTCTTTGATGGCTGCTGGATAATTTCCCTGCTGGTTGTATTGTTTGGCTTTTTGATAACGTTTATAACACTTTTTGGATACATCCTTTTTAGTGGCGTAATTTTGGGCCAAACCAAGCTGTGGTAGTAGGATTAAAAAAAATAATAAACTACGGAATATATTCATGCTAAAGTTTCTTCTTTAATACAAGCAGCCCCGCTTAGTGAACTACTTATATCAAATGACATTTAAGACCTGAATATTGTAACAGATCCAGTACTTAAGTAAGTTTGACACCAATATTCATTGCTTTGCAGAACGCACCTTTATGAATCAATAGACTCCATTAAGCAATCACTCCCGGATTATCCACCATTGAAAAAGTAAGATTCTCATCCAACACCAATAATTCATCCTTTAAAGCATCAAACTGCTCCACCTTCTCCGCCTGACAAATGAATGTCAAATTCAATCCATCCGTCAATAAATCCGTTCTTTTTAACTCCACAAAAGGTAAATGCTTAATCAATATATCTGTTATTTTTTTGATACTCTTCTCCTTTATTCGGATATGAATGAGGGTATTATTGCCCCTACGGACCCCTTGGTTTCCAATGGTTTTGTAATAAAAGAAAAGCAGGAGTAAAATCAGCGGAATCGCAACAACTGCTACGACAAACTGTCCCGCTCCTGTCGCCAACCCCAGTCCTATAACCAAAAACAAATAGGTCAATTCTTCCGGATCTTTAATCGCAGCTCTAAATCGCACAATGGATAAAGCACCAACCAGCCCCAACGAAAGTGCCAAAGATGACTTTACAATGGTAATAATGAGCATCACAATCAGTGCCAATGCCAAAAAATTATTAGCAAATCGCCTCCGGTTAGAAATCGCCGTCCCATACTTCACGTAAAACGCCCGTATGAGAATAGCCAATATTGCCGTCAATAAAAAACTAATAAAAAAGTCCTTCAGAACGATGGTGTTCGAAAATTGATTTAAATACTTTTCAAATTCTGCCATTGATTTTTATTTTTCTAATTATTCATTTTTTCATCATTCCTCCCCGAATCCTCCCCTCTCCCAATAAGCTAACACCTGCTGCGCTTTTCCCTTTGCGCCCTTTGCGTTTCCTTTGATGTATTTTGCCTTGCCCGGCATTTCTTCCACCTCCAATCTCAGCTCAACAGCTCTTTTCCCTTGTCGCCGCCACATCTAAAACCCCGAAGTCATCAAAACGCCATTCACGTATTTTGAACTTTTTGTATGCCTAAATGGCAAATTTTGTAAAACTAAAGCCGCCTTGTCCTCATCCTGCTCTTCGTATTTCACCTCCAATATCACCCCTTCCTCCTCGTGCAAAAAACCGGTAAACTGCTCACGCCCCATCATAGAGTAATACCGCAGTGACCGGTCAATTGTTATGCGAAACCGACCATCTGCCGAGCCATAATAAGAACGTAGGTAAGCATTCAATAAAACGGGAAACAGCGGTGCGAAATTATTCGATAATTGATTGGCGGTATCCATCAACCCACTGATGTCTCCAATGGTCATATCCGGCACTTTATACACCTCCTTAGTTCCCAGTTCATTGTGTTTTATTTTGATCTCAAACTGGGGCTTTCGGATATTCTCCGTATCCTCTCCATACCACCTCAATCTAAATTTTTTTCGCTGATTTACCCCATCTACATTTTGGCGGAAAGTCGTCAACTCTACTGTATCAAAATAAACATTATTAACGATCCTGTCCGGATACAACTCCCGAAACCCGGCAGGATGCAATAATATCGCCCCCTCAACCGTCGCCGCTTCTAATCCTTCAATTTTATATTTTCGTTCAAAACGTGCCATACCCTTATTCTTCACCAGTGTGTTTAGTCCCTTTTAAATCCAAAACAGACCCCTTATCCAATACGTATAAAAACTGAACCTCCTTGTCCATATACCCCTTTACATAGATTCTTGCCTTGCCGTATTCCGGTTTTTTCTGGTAAGCCGCAAAACCCTTAATGCAATTTTCCAAATGCACATAATCAATTCTTAGTGTTGATAAATCCTTTGAGGCAACTCCCGTATTAGCGCCTATGATTTGCAATTTCTCAATATGAACTTCTGCCGCTTCTCCAACGCTTACACCTTTATCACCTGCGTCGTAAATTTCCGCCTTTTTAATGGTAATGATACTCCCCGAAAAATCCATGCCGTCATTACCCGTTTGCCGAAAAATCACCTCATCAACCACTCCTGTACAAAAATCAGCATCAAATCCATCACTAAAAGTTTGGGCGATGATAGATTGCGTTAATTCAAATTCGGTGTGTACGATATTAAGTGCATCTTCGCAGTGATTATTTGTAAACGAACAATGACTAATCTCTACCGGTGACTCAAAAAAAGTAACGGCTCCCGTCAAATTCCAATCGACTTTTTGTAAAGTATTGAGGTGGTCAAACCTGCAATAACTGATACGGGAAGATGCTCCGGCTTGTAGGACAGAGAATCCATTTCCCGTATGGTCACTAGAAAAAATATGCACCGGATTTTCCTCTGTTCCCAGGACAAATACCGGAGATTGAGCGATAAAAGCCGCCTTTTTTTGTAAATCCAATTGACATCCTTCCTCAAAATAAATTTCATATCCAGGAGGAATACAAATGTCTTTCTGGGCAATATGCTCCCCTTTCCTAAAAAGAATTTTTTGCCCAGTCACCTCAAATAATTCATTACTTACAAGGCTGTCCTGCTGTAATAATTGACGCTCGATCACACCCCCTGCTATTGGCCAGTCTGTGATATCCGCTCGATAGATATCAGCCAAACCTGCTACTTTGTAAAACAGGTATTTTGCCCGTACAGGAATTTCAATATCTGTGTATTTAGGTACCTGATGCGGCACGTTGGAATAAACAAAAATCGACTTGGATAATAGCGGCTTCATTTTTTTCACCTCATCGCCATATCCTAGTATTTCAACCGGAAAGGCATGGGTATTAGTGACCTTCAAATGAATATTTCCATCCGACTTACGTTGGATTCGTACCAGCACACTTTTTTCACCTAAAGGCTCAATCAATAAATGAATATTTTTGGCATGATGGAGGAAATTTTGGACTTTAAACGAATATTCGGGAAACTCCCTATGCAAATAATTCAACCGGATATTAATATCAGATTGGATATCCGAAAAGAAATCCTGCAAATAGGCCTGACTGGATATTCGATTCAAATGCCCCATATAAGCTTTAAAGAAAATGGGATCTTTAAACAATATTTTAGTCAGATCCTCTCCCGGATCATCCAGGCGAACCTTATACCCCAATACAATTTGCTCATCATTCAGGGGAGTGTCCGTTTCCCCAAATCCATCAAAACCTATCGGCTCCAATCTCGAACTGACTGGATTATAATAAAACCGGAGATTGTGCCAAAAGCGACCGTGATAAGCCCCCATTACATCCATAATGACAAAATATTTAGCAATGCGCTCTACATCAAAAATATCACTAGCCGGTCTTAAACCGTATTTGAATTGATACAATAATTTTTGAGCCGCACGAAATTCAGTCGAAAGCGTAACAGACGCCTGTGTTTTGCCCTCCTTGAATGCCCGAATATCTGATCCTTCAAAGGCATTTTCTGCGTTTTTATAAAGCCCCACACCTTTATTGCCTAACTCAAACTGGCGCCTCATGCCCAGCCAAAAAAGATCTTCCGTCAACTTCAATATTGGTCCCTCCCGTCGCTGTTGAGATTCGGGTAATTGCTTGTCAAAATGCTCCTCATAAGCATAAATACCCAAATTTTTATTATTAAACTCCACCTCAATAAAATCATACCTTGTCGTCAAAATATCCTCCTTTTGCAACAATTGATGAAAGACCCACTCCTTGAGGTATCCCCGTGTTTTCGGATGCTGAATAGAGAAGGTGCGCAGTCGGTTCCAGGCTCCTTCTTTCATCGCTTTTATTCTAAAAGACCATTTATTTCCAGCCAGGTGATCTGTCCAGTCTCCTTTTAGCCGAAGTTTAATGGGGATTTTTTTATTTTCCTTTTCTGAGTACAAAACACCCTTCACCCTGTCGTCATCTCCACTAAACAAGAGCCCTACTTTATGAGCCTGCCACCTTTGTCTATTGAGTTGGTTATACGCCTTATCCGAAACGCCAATTTTTAATAAATCCGGGGCAAAATCAGCCATTTGAGGCTGTGCATCCAGTATTTCAATCACCAAATCATCAAAATAAACAGTCCCGGTTTCCCGATCTACTCCGGCATAAAATTGAAGTGTGTCCAATTGTTCATTATCGGGAACAGTGAAGATAATTTGCACCTTTTCAAAGCCATTTTTTTCCTCAATTGCGACCCGTTCTCTAATCTTGAAATTCGATTTTTCATTCCCTTTTACCTCCAAAAAACCCTTAGAGCTCTCGGTATATCTCCAAACGGACACCTTGTATTTCCACCCTCTTTGAAAATCCGTCGTGGTATAAATCAGACCAAACCGGTTTTCAGCAGTCAATCGACAGGCATATTTTCCGTGATGGGGGTGATTTTCACTTTGTCCGGCGGCATCACCAAATAAAACTCCATCCTGAATAAATTGCCCATCTTTAATCGTTTCTGCACCACAACTGATAAGATGTTCATTCCCCAAAACTTTTTGCTCGTTAGGCAGCCTGCTTTTACTCACCAATAACCACAGCAGTAGCAGCAACAACGCTGACAAGAACAACTTTCCGCCATGTCGATTTTTTTTTACCTCAGTATTAGAAAGAATCATATTTTTGTGATAGTTCTTTTTTTGGGGGCTCCCCGATAAAAATATCGGGGCGCTACGGTACGGGGCTCGCTATTCGCTCGGCACTTCGCAAAGCTCCGTGCTATTTCCTTACAGTCATACCCCTCCCCATCGCTAGCCCGAAAGCTGACACATTCATTAATATTTAGCAAATAAGAGCATTAATTCTCAGAAGACAAAACCTTTCTTCCTCCTTTTTTATTTTTATATGGCAATATATTGAACCCATCACCGCTATTCTATCCTTGTTTTAATGACAAAGCTATTCAAAAAGTATAATCGACCAGCAATTTTCCATGTAACAAATTTTTCAAATTTCTTGCAGAACGTGGGTGATTTATGAATAAATTCATGATTATTCGTGTTCATTCGTGCATTCGT
>CAZNCI010000062.1:10682-15111 GCA_964571475.1 uncultured Saprospiraceae bacterium
ACGTGGGTGATTTATGAATAAATTCATGATTATTCGTGTTCATTCGTGCATTCGTGGCTAAAGTTTTAATACCAATCTATTAAAAGCCCTATTGGGTGGCTTTTTTTATTCATTTTTACTTCATGACATCCATTTGCACCTATGCCTTTAATGCTATATTTCAAAAAAACAGGCATGTCATAACGACAGACCTTTCACCCAGAGTGACACGATGGAAATAGGATGGGATCAGGCTACTTTTTCAGCCTGTTCAACCCCGCCTTTGCCTGCTGGTGAATGCCTGTTTCATATTCATCAGGATAGATCGAAAGACACGCTTGGTAAGCTTGTTTACTTTTGACGTATTCCTGTTGAATTTCGTATATTTCTCCTATTTTGAGCGCTGCATTACAGGCGAAAAAATAAGTGGCATTTTTTCCCCTGTCTATTGTTTTTTGGTAGGCTTTAATGGCCTGTTCATATCTTTTCAGTCCGTGTAGTATTCTCCCTTTTCTATAAATATATTCCAATTGATCCTTTTCACTCTGAAAAGTGTGGCTAGTTGTGTTATTTAATAAAGAAAGGGCTGCTTCATAATAAGCGCCATCAAATAATAACCGGGCTTTTAACAACAGTATATTAGGGGGAGACTGCTCCTGTGCTTCTTTGAAGGCATTTTTATCTCCTCCGGCTGAATGATGTCCTTTGGATAAACAGGCTTTCATGTACTTATGATAACCATCGATATTATTATTGATTAATTCACACCAAGCCAGTTTTTGATACGCTTCTTTGATGTAATGTCGTCCATTAAAATGCGTGAGAAAGGATTGAAAATAAGGCGCGGCATCCTTATCCAAACGACGAAGTTTGCTCAATCCCAACATAAAATCCAAAAAAGGCATTGGTAAAAAAGCTCTTCCTCCAGGGCGGTTTTTAAGTATTTGATAAGCCTGTTCATTATGCCCCGTTCGCATCGCGATATTGGCTACCACAAAGCAATGTAGAGGATTACTTTGTGGTTGTAAGTCATCTGTATTAATGATGCTCCAGGCATTTTCCGCCTCTTTTTCCAAATGTAATAACAGGAATGCATAAAGCACTTTTGTCTCCTTCTCAAAAGGAAATTCTTCTTTTTCGGCGTATGCCAAAACCTGCTGTATTTCGGCTTTCCCCTGATCGATGGTACCTTCAAGGCTAGTCAGGAATTCGATGCCGGTACGATAATTATCAGGGATCGTACCTACTGCTGCATGCAAAATACCAATGTCTTTGTAATTAGGCATGAAATTGGGATATAAGGCTATATTTCGGTTCAAAAGTTTGAATGCCTTATTGACTTCCGTAAAAGCTTTGTAGTATTCTTCAAATCGGAGGGCGAGTAGTGCCCAATGCAGCCGGATATCTGCCTGTGCATACAGATAATAGGGCGAATGGGCATCGCTCTTTTTTATTTTCTCAATGCGGGCATCCTTTTGTTTTATTTTTTCTTTGTAAAGGCTGTACTCTTCTTTGATGAAAATAGTAAAAAAATCATTATAGTCCTCAATCAATAGCGTGAGTGCATTATCGGGATCAGCCTTTTTAATATTTGCGAGTAAATTTTTTGATTCGTTAATGCGAAGACTTAATGTTCGGTCGTATGCTTTTTGAAGTGGAGCCGTAAACTCAAAGAAAGCCTGACCAGTGAGAACACTCATTAGGCTAAAAAATACAAGACCGGAAATTATTTTTTTTGTAATCACTAAAAGGTATAAAAAAAGCCTCCAAAGGAGGCTTTTAAGGTTATTTTTATGCTTCAGCCTTTGATTCTTCTTCCACTTTCACTTTCTTGCCTACCTCTAAAATATAATCATCAACAATTACGCGACCACAATGCTCGCAAGTGATAATTTTTGTTCTTTGCCCAATTTCCAGCTGAACCTGTGGGGGGATTTCATTGAAACAGCCGCCGCAGGAGTCTCTTGATATTTGAACGACAGCCAGACCATTTTTATAAGAAGATCTAAAACGAGTATAAGCTCTTAATAAACGGTCTTCTATTTTTTTCTTCAATCGCTCTGACTTCCTTTTGAGCTTCTCTTCAGTCTTGGTTGTTTTCTCGATAATTTTTTCAAGCTCTACCTTTTTATCGGCTAGTGCTTCGACTTTCTTATCTTTACGCTCAACTGTTGAATCGAGTGTTTCTTTTTTTGTATTTAACTCCGCCTCTGTTTGGCGAATCTTTTTCTCCGAAAGCTGGATTTCCAAATTTTGCATTTCGATTTCCTTCGTCAGGGCTTCAAACTCCCGATTGTTTTTCACATCATCCAATTGCTTGGTATAACGCTCGATGAGTGTTTTTGCTTCAGCGATATTACTATTGTGCTTACCAATGATTGTTTCAATATCCCTGATGCCATCACCAATACGTCCAATTCTAGTTTCCAGACCAGTAATTTCATCTTCGAGGTCTCTTACCTCCATAGGTAATTCTCCCTTTAAGACCTCTATTTCATCTATTTCAGAATCTACTAATTGTAATTCGTATAATTTTTTTAGCTTCTCTGGTATTGTCAATTCTGCCATTATGGTATAATTATATTGTTTTTATTACAAATATTGAACGGGATTTGTAGTCAAATTCGTGCAATGGAGTGCAAAATTACTAAATTTTTTGGAAAGATGCTCGAATAATAAGTCAATTGTGAACTGTTCGCTCTCAAAATGTCCTATATCAGCGATGATTATCCGGTTTTCGGCATCAAAAAACTCATGATATTTAAAATCTCCCGTAATAAAGATGTCCGCCCCTCTTTGTATTGCCTGTCGCAAAAGGAAACTTCCTGATCCTCCACAGATGGCTACCTTTTTGATGGGTTTGCCCAAGAGAGGAGTGTATCGGACACAAGCGGTTTTCATTTTTTGTTTTAATGATTTTAAAAACTCCATTTCCGGCATGGCTTTGGGCAGTTCGCCGATCATACCGGCACCTATTTGCCAGCTGACATTTTCGGAGGCGAGTACCTGATAACGCTCCTGCTCAATTTGATGTGCGCTAAGCATATTTATCAATGCCCCCTTCTGCGCCAGATCAAAAGGAACAGACATTCTATTTTGGGCGAAGCGTGGACTAAATCCTGCTGCTGCTAATTCTTTGGCTAATATTTCATTTTCTTTCGGCAGCCAAACTTCGAGTAATTTTTTTACTTTCTTAGGAGATAGTATTCGGGTATTAAGCAGCCCTAATTTTTCGGCAAATTTCTCATTCACGCCCTTCGCATACATATTATCCAGATTGGTATGAATGGCGTAGATGGCGATGTCGTTTTTGATGGCTTTGATGACGGTGCGTTGTACGTAATCCGCCCCGGTAAATCTTTTAAGCCCGCCAAAAACAATGGGATGGTGGGCGATGATGAGGTTACAGCCTTTTTCAATGGCTTCATCAACGATGGCCTCCGTTGAGTCGAGACAGATTAATACGCCTGTTATTGTTGCCTGTGCATTGCCTACGATCAAACCAGCATTATCGTAACTTTCCTGATAGACAGGAGGCGCGATTTGTTGTAGGTAATTGATTATTTCTTTTATTTTCATAATTTGTACCACTTCAAGGTGGTGTCTTTTATTTTTTTATCAATTTGCGAAAAGCAAGACCTTCCTCCGTCCAAATCTGAACCGTATAATATCCTGTTTTTAGGTTTCTAACGTCAATAGTATCAGTCATTTTATTTATTTCCTTACGGGAAAATGTTAATTTACCATCAAGGTCAAAAATCAAAAGGCCGGTAATTTTACTATTGAAGGTTTCGATCCTTAAAGTATTTAAACAGGGATTGGGAGATAATGTTACAGAAATATTTATTTTTTTATTGGCTGTAGCCGAAAGATTGCAATTAATTTGTTCCCCCGTACCTGTATGGAGGTTTCCGTTTTCAATCCACCAATTTTCCCAGCTGCCGCCATGTCCCGATTTCCAGTCAGTAAGATCAAAAACATTGGAGCCATCGTGTACGCCTTTTACCTTATAAACTTTCAATGCCTTTTGTTCCCGATTCCACACCAGCGGGCTGTCTGCCGTGCAGTTTTCCGGACTAATATCGGGCAGTTCACAGTTTGTCTGCAAAAAATAAGCATTATCATCTCGTGTCGGATACTCCCCATAAATGCGTGCCAGGCCATTAGGTGCAATACAGACAGCAGTGTATTCATCACAGGCAATTCCCTTGGCAGCAATACCATAATCGGTATAGATACGTGCCAGAAAAGTAGCGTGTCTGCCCCTCCTGTCCGGATCATCATAATGGGTATCAGTAATGACCTGTTCTAAATATTCATTGCCAATAAAATGGGATGAATCTATAACAACTCTTTCATGGTAAGGATTTTGTAAGGCAGTCGTAGAAGTGACTGTCCCATTTTCAGCAGAAAAATAAAAGCCACCCATGACAGCCATGCCCGCGCTAGT
>CAZNCI010000063.1:0-8671 GCA_964571475.1 uncultured Saprospiraceae bacterium
ACAAAGATACATAAATTAAAAGTAATTAGCAAATGATTGCAAGCCCCAAATAGTCATCTCCAGTGAATATATGGCGTATCTTCAATCTCATCAGAATAAGCCTGCCATTGTGACGCATCTTTAAAATAATACTACATCTGCGATAGTGTATTCCTCATTGCTGCGGGACAAGCCTGTGACGCAGGAGACGTTACTTCCTGGCTATTTCTTAACAAAATCCACCCTTTTTTGTCTTTTTTTCATGAACATTTATTTAGGCTTATAATCTTGAGGCTATATGTCAAAAAAAATAGATGTGCATTTCGCCAGATCTTGAAAGGCAGGGCATAAAAGGGCAGTCTAAAAGACGGGGACAAAAACTGCGGGGGAAATTTGGGCATTTTATTTAATTGTCTTTTCCTTAAGTTTTCTTATCTTCGTTATCAGAAAAACACAAATTAAATGCTTTATTATTTGATTCGTCCTTTTGTGCGTATCGCACTTAGGCTTTTCCTTAGGGAGATTCATTTTGCGCATGCCGAAAATATTCCCCAGGGAAAGGCGGTGATATTGGCTGCCAATCATCCAACCGCCTTTATCGAGCCTTGTATTATGGCTTGTTTTCAGGGTAGATCCATTTTTTTTCTGGCGAGAGGAAATTTGTTTGGTAAAAGATTGTATGATTTTTTGTTGAATCAGGTGCATATTTTGCCCGTTTATCGGTTGGGGGATAAGGGTTATGCTTATGTCAGGCACAATTATTCCACCTTTGAGGCTTGTTATGAGGCTTTGGGCAAACAGAAGATGTTGATGATATTGGCAGAGGGGACAACCATTCATGAAAAACGCTTGCGACCATTGGTGAAAGGCACGGGAAGAATTGCCCTTGGAACGATGGAGCGAAATGAAGATTTGGAGGATGTGTATATCGTTCCCGTGGGGGTGAATTACACCCATGCGGATCAATATCAGTCGGATTTGTACATCAATATTGGGGAGCCTGTTTCTACCCGGAAAATTATTCAGGAAAGTGACGGTAACCGAAACAAAGGCGTATTAAAACTGACGCAGGAATTGAGAAAAAAATTGCTCGAAAGAGTGATACATATCAATGACCCAAAGGATGATGAAGGGGTGGAAGTATTATTGGAAATGGTACGCCCGAATACCCATCGTCCCACTTTTTTTTCGATCTCTAAAACGGATGAGCAGTTTTTAAAAGAAAAAGAAATAGTGGATGCCATTAATGCGATGGAAAAGGCTGAAAAGGCTAAATTATGGGAAAATACCCAAAAATATCAGGCATTATTGGACGAGCAGGCTATTGATGAAAATGTGTTTAAAGGCAAAACGGGAGCCGCTGAAAAAATCTCACTTATTTTATTATATCCTTTATTTTTAATATCAAATATTTTGCTCTTTCCTCCTTTTTTTATAGGTAAGTATATCGCCATCCACAAAGTTCATTACCGGGAATTTTATTCCTCTGTCTTATTATCTGTTTCTCTGGGGGCTTATGTCGTTTACTATGGATTATTGCTTGGAATCGGATTATTATTAGGCGGATATTATTGGTTATGGATGGCATTGTTGGTATCATTATTGACCGTTTTTAAGCTCTATTACGCCCGGTATTGGAAGGATTATAGAAATAATAAACGATGGCGGGATTGTCCGCCTGATGTACAGGATGAAATATTGGCAAGACGGAAGGTGCTGCTGGCGTTTGTTGGAAATAAAATGAAGTACACCCGGCAGATTTTATCATGATTTTTGTAAAAAAAAAGCAAAAAATGCAGCCAAAATCAATTAAAACTCCGATTTTAAGTCCCCGCCTTAAATGGCTGTCGTTATGACACATTTATTTTTTTTGATTTATAGCAAATAAGGTGGTGTACTAAATGTAATGCTAATATTATTGCCATGAGACCCGTCCCGCACTCCTGCGGGGTGCACGAATTCCCTTGGCTCACCGAGAAAATTCGTGTATTAGTGGCTATTAAGAAAAAGGAGCTTTTATTAAAAAACGGCGGAGCTATTATAAAATTTATTTTTCAATTGGTGGGTTTGCCCTGAAAAAAACGGGATTAGGCTCAACCATGGAATGATTTTTGTAGTTTTGCCTTTGACAGAGATTCATTTTAAAAAAATACGGTGTAAAACGGCATAATTATGACAAATAATCAAATCAGTTACGTAGAATTCAGGGCAAAAGATCTTGAAATAATTAAATCTTTTTATCAAGAGGCCTTTGGGTGGCGTTTTAAGGATTATGGACCTACCTATTCGTCTTTTTCGGAAAGTGGTTTATACGGTGGTTTTGAACAGTCGGATGCCGCTATTGTGAATGGGGCGCTGATCGTCTTGTACCATGATAATCTTGCAGATGCCAAAAAGGCTGTTATTGATGCCGGTGGCACTATTTCGAAGGATATTTTTTCTTTCCCCGGTGGACGAAGATTTCAGTTTTTGGATCCATCCGGTAATGAATTGGCCGTTTGGTCGGATAAGTAAGCACAGCGGCGTTCAAAGGACTGAATAGAAGTGGACTCATACCTCCATTTTTCCAGTGTTTTAAGCAATGCTGAAGGACAAAAAAACGATTGGCAGAATACGCAGTGTACTCCACCAATCGAACTTCATTTGGTTTATTGCTTAGAGCATGTTTGGAGTGCCTTCGTATTGAAAATCAGCAGTTTAAGGTTTTGGCTAAGAGAAAATATAGGTGTTTACCGGGGTAAATGGCTATATTTTTTCGACGCCAGGCCCGCCTGGTGCCAGACAGGTTCTTAAAATGTTGGTTTTCAAAGAAGTAAGCTCCAAACAAGCTCTTAACTGTTTTGTCAGCTCTGATGGCAGTCAGGCTAACTATTCTTTGGCGTCCTTTGCTTTCATTGCTTTGGATCTTGGTTTCTTTGATTCAACCTCAACGGGTGTTGACTTCTGCTTGGGGTTGGCCAAATAATTCGGCAAACTCAAGCCCGACTGTGCCATGAACTCATCCAATGCCGGTACAGCTTTGAATAGATTGCTCACAAAGCCCGCTGTACTTTCTCCGCCACCGCCGTCAAATACGGTCACCTTGTCAAATTTGATATTCTTGATGGCATCTGCCTGAATACTGGCGATATTTTCGACCTTATCGACCATCAACATGCCGATGGCTGCCTGTGCATTTCCTCCGGCGGAAGCGACCAATTGGTTAAATCCTTTGGCCTGTGCATCCATAACTTTCTGAAGTCCTTCTGCTTCGGCGATGTATTTAGAGAGGATGGCGTCCGCCTCTCCCTGTGCTACCTTTTTGATACGAGCCGCTTCTGCTTCTGCTTCGAGGATTGCTTTTTCCTTAGCGATGGTTGCCTGTACGATTTCGTCGGCTCTTTTCGCTGCTAATTCTCTGGCTGCTCTGGCTGCTTCAGCCTTCGCCTGAGCGATGTAAGCTGCCTGTTCTGCTTCTGCCTGGGCTGTTTTTTCTGCGACTTCGGCCATTTTGTTGGATTCAGCAACCCGTTGCCTCCTTTCCGCATTGGAGGTGGCGATTTCGATATCTGCCAGGTTTTTACCTTTGGTTGCCTGCGCTGCTGCGTTTTTCTCCCCGACTTCTGCCAGAGAGTTGGCTTCCGCTATCCGCGATCTTTTGTCTGCATCAGAGTTGGAAATTTCCACATCTGCCAGGTTCATTCCGATGATGGCATCCGATTGAGCTTTCTTTTCTCCCACTTCTGCGAGCGAATTTTCTTCGGCGACTTTGGTTCTTTTTTCTTTGCTTGCCTTAGCCTGGCCGATGGCACCGGTTCTTTCTTCCAATGCGACTTTTACCTTCGCTTCGTTGATGGCTTTTGCAGCAGCTTCCTGTCCAAGAGCTTTAATATAGTTGGATTCGTCGTGAATATCCGTGACATTGACGTTAATGAGGTCTAATCCTATTTTATGGAGTTCGTGACCCACGTGTTCATATACGGCGCTGACGAATTTATCTCTATCTGAATTCAATTCCTCAATGTCCATATTGGCGATGACCAATCTCATTTGTCCCATGATGATGTCATGAGCAAGGTTGCGGATAGCCCCCGGTTCCATATTCAATAATCTTTCTGCGGCAGCCTGCATTAAATTGGGTTGGTGGCTGATCGCAACGGTAAATTGAGCCGGTGTAGAAACGCGAATATTTTGCTTGGAAAGTGCATCTTGTAGATTGACGTCTATCGACATGGGTTTCAAGTCGAGGAAACGGTAGTCCTGAAAGACAGGCATGATGAAAGCAGCACCTCCATGGATACATTTGGCTGATCCGCCTCCGGTTTTTCCATAAATGACCAAAATCTTATCCGACGGGCACCTTTTGTACCGGGAGACAAAAAACAGGACGGTCATAATGACCACAACAGCGAAAAAGACATAAGGTAAAATACCTGATAAATCAGGGGGACTACTCTGGGCGAAAATCGACTGGGTAGAGCCAAGTAATATCAGTGCGATAAGGGCTAATCTGGAACCGATTGTTATCGGTCGGGAAGTTGAATTTTTCATACATATTGAGTTTTATTATTTAAAATATTATTTGTATTTAGGCAAGCAGCAGTCCTTTCATCCATTAGATGATTGTAGTATATAACACAACTGCTAATTGTAGATTATGAATCTATTTTTGTGACCAAAAGGAAGTTTTCCATCGCTTTTACCACGAGTACTTTGTCGTTGGTTGCAATGGATTCCTCCGTTGTGCTTTTGGCGGGAACTTCTCTGGTTGCTCCATTGATCTCGACTGTTATTCTTCCAATACCACCTTTGGGTATAGGGACATAAACTTTTCCCATTTTACCTTCGGCTTCCCAAAATTCGTAATTACCTGATTCCTGTTGTCTCAGCAGTAATTTTAGTATTTGTGTTAGGATGATGACGGAAATAATTCCGGCTATGATACCCGAAGTGATGGCTGCTGACCAGGACCATTCGGAGTTTAGGGCGATGGCTCTTGCGGTGAAACTCGCCATCGAGAAGAAGGTTAAGCCCGACTTTAGGATGCCTAAGCCCTCATCTCCTTCATCATGCCCTCCATCAAGACCTATATCTATATCACCATCCATATCTATACCGGAAAATATGGACAACATCATTAATAAGATCATTAGCCCTCCGGAAATCATTCCGATCCAAAGTAAAATGTTGGTTAAGTTATCCATAATTAATCGTTTTGTGTTGAATTATTCCAAAGACTCATTATTACTCACAACGGAGCAGGAGTGCCTCAATGTTTTTTTTGTCATTTATTCTGACCAAAGAAAAGGTCTGTGTATTCTCATCTACTATCTCCAATAGCTCTAAGGCTTTTGTGAGACACGCTTTTGCTTTGTTCGGCTGTGTGTTCATGATGGATTCACCGGTTTCTTTTAAGTAAGCCGATAGTATTTCCAAATGCTGCGGGGCAAACCGCCTCTCATCAAAGTATTGCTTTAATGCTCCTTTGTCAGATGAGAGAATTTGATTGACATCAATACCTATTTCTGATTCTAGCTGCTGGTTGAAAACTTCAATATCTAAGGCTATTTTACCGGTGGATTTTAAACGGAGTAAGTCTGTATAAACTTTGCCAAGAGCTTTACCTAATTGTTCCGCCTGTTCTACTAATAGATCTCTAAATGCCATGGCTTCGTTTTTCGTTTTTTAATCTTTCTAATCACCAACCAGCCAATCAATCAATAACTATTCTGTGATGATACCCCAAATGTGAGGGAAAGTTGCCTTTTTTGCAAAAAAATAAGATAAATGCTTGGATTTTTTGGATTTTCCAAGGAGAAATTCGATTTGAGGGTTTAGGTTGGGTGTTTTATTTTTGGCAAATTCAAACGCCAGAATGGGCACATTGTGTAGGGTGATTTGCGTGGGGATTTCCCAATTGTCAATAGATGTCAAATAGGAATTCATCTTTTTATTGGAAAATATAAATCCAATGATGATGATTGTTAATAATATATATTGGCGCTTCATCGATTCGTTTTTTAATACTGAATGACAATTTCCTGCTCATCAATCGCCTCGCCGCCAAAGATACCAAATCCATTTTTAATATTACTATAAACGGAGGTAGGTTCTGTATAAAAATCATCCTGATTTAAGAGATTGGTCGCATGGCTGGTATAAAAGTAATAGACTTCTTTTGATAAATGGTGGAGGGATACTTCTAAAATAGAGGTATCTTTCACAAGCCCACTTATGCCATCGAATTCCTCATGAATTTCCCGATAAGAGGTGGCTGTTCCCTTTATTTTGAATGAATTGCCGTTGAATGACCGATCGGTAAAGATAAGTCCATTATTGACGTATAATTGAGCTTTGGGTAAGTCGGCAATTAAGATTTCTGCGTATTGATGAGCGTATAACTCCCACTCCAGTGTTTGTGGGTTAAATTTGTTGATCGGAGCACTGATGGTGAGGTAGTAGTAATTTTCCTCCGGATTATCATCCAAAACAAAGGAGAAATCGTGTCTAATTAAGCCCGGGTTATTGGATGTCCATAATTTGTCATTGATGGCTTTTGCCTCTTTAAAGGTCACCAAGGAAGGAATTTTGGCTGTAGCCGCTACATCATCATAGTTTGGGCTTGATGCTTTTATCCGATAATTTTTTCCCTGAATGGGCACAAAGCTGGAGATGTATTTACCGAGGTGTTTGTCGGTGGAGGTCTGATACACTAAATTTTCTTTTAAGATACCTTCCTCATAAATGGAAACGGTAGCATCTTTTATTTCCTTCACCTCAATATCTTCATAAGGAGAGAATGATGGTGAAAGCTCCACTTTGAAAATTGAGTTTGGGTTGAAAACACTATTGAGTACGATTTTGTGGACGCTAGATTGACTTTTAATGTTCAATTCTTTTACACAGGAAAAGCAAAAAACAATAAGTAGGCCTGATATGATTTTTAATCGGTTCATAATCTTAGTTTAAAAGCTTATTCTATAACTGATGGTCGGCATAATGGGAAATAGAGTGATAGAATTATATTTTATGCTAACTTTGTTGGTATTATAATCAATATCACCTGATTTTTGATAAAAGGATGGATTTAGTCTGTTATAGGCGTTGATGATTCCCAGCGTGAGCACCCGTTCGGAGTGTTTCCTTATTTTTTTTCTGCTAAAGGTAATATCTAGCCGATGATAGGGTTGAAGCCGGTAATTATTTCGAGCGACAGTGTTCTCTATGATACCATTTGTGGTAAGTTGTTGCCCTATATCAAAATTTGTATTATTGGATATAATGCCTCCCCAGCTATGAAATTGACCATCATAACCCGGAGCCACATAGGCTGTTAAGGGGACAGTTACGGCATTACCTGAATTATAAATCCAACTGGCATTTAATGTCCATTTTTTAGATATTTGATAGGAGGTAACGACGGCAATATCATGCCTTCTATCATAGCGAAAGGGAAAGGGTTTTCCAAAATTAATATTCTCAAATGTGCGATTGGCCCAGGAAAGGGTGTAGCTGACCCATCCGGTTAATTTGCCTGTTTTTTTCTTTAAAAATAGCTCAATCCCGTAGGAGGTTCCTTTTCCCGAGGTCGTTTTGCTTTCCCAGTTACTCGTAGAGGTGGAGAGAAAGCTGGCACCATCCACGTACTCAATTAAATTGTTCATTTTTTTATAATAGGCATCTATTTCTAGTTGATAAGCATCGGATGGCGCAAATGCGGATCCAATCGAGACCTGACTGGAACGTTGAGGTCGGATTTTATTGGTGCTTGGAACCCATAAATCCGTTGACTGAACGATTCTGGAACTTGTGAGCAGGTGCATATATTGAGTCATTCTGGCATAACCTAATTTAAGGGTTAGCTGCCTATTGAGTAAATATCGGGCACTTAATCGGGGTTGTAAGGAGAAATATTTCCTATCGTTGACAAAAAATGCGGATACATGAATGCCTGCATTGATTTTTATTTTTTTTCCAAAATCAAAATCATCTTCTCCATAAATCGAACTTTCAATGGCATTGACTTCATTGTCTTTAATCGTCTTGTTGATTGTTTGTTCTCCGGTTTCGGATTTGTAAACGCTTACTCCGGGCTCAAAATGGTGGAAAATGACACCCCATCCCATTCGGATCAGGTGCTGGTCATTAGGAAAGTATTGGTAATCTTGCTTGAGTGCCTTATCTTTAATCAAAGACGAATAATTTAGCTTGATTTCAACGTCAGGATTAATCTCCGGGTCTTCGTAAGTAGTTTTTGAAAGGGCATCTGTATAATAATTATAAGAAGAGTAATAGGCCGTTGTATTTGAGAATAATTTATCTCCAAATAGGTGATTCCACCTCATGGATGCGACGAGATTACTCCATCCTAGTCCAAAGGCGGATATATTTGTACTTGAATTATAATCCTTGTATGTAGAGGATTGAAATATTTTATCTTTTCCAAAGAAACCACTAAAGTACAGTCGGTCATTTTTTGAAAATTTGTAATTATATTTAAAATTTAGATCGTGAAAATTATATCCCTGTTTACTTTGGTAGTCATCTGTTTCATTTATGGCTTTACTAATAAGGGGAAAAATAAGTAAGTCTAAAAAGGTTCTCCTGGCACTAATCAATAGCGAACTCTTATTTTTGACAATGGGGGTGCTGATCGTGACCTTGGCGGATAAAATCCCCATGGAAAGTTTTGTTTTAAACTTTTGGTTGTTGC
>CAZNCI010000063.1:8681-15090 GCA_964571475.1 uncultured Saprospiraceae bacterium
TCTTTCATGGATATATCCAAAACAGAAGACAATCGACCGCCATATCTAGAGGGGAAAGCACCCTTGGATATACTGATGTTATTAACGGCATCTGGGTTGAAGCTGGACAAAAAACCGGATAAATGATAGGGATTATACAAGGGAACATCATCCAGTAAAATGAGGTTTTGATCGGGGCTGCCTCCTCGTACATAAAATCCTGCGCTACCATCTGCCCCCTGCTTTATTCCAGGTAGTAGGGTGATGGTCTTGAGTACATCTACTTCACCTCCAATCGCCGGAATGGAAAATATTTCTTCCGGGCTTAGTTTTAGGACACCGATAGAGTTGGTGGTGACATTTCTGTCTTCATTTTCTGCCAGAACAATTACTTCGCCCAATTCGGTGGATTCCGGTTGCAGTTTTACGGTTATTTTTACACTTTTGTCAAGGGTTATTTTTGTTGTTTGGTAACCAAGATAAGAGATTTCAATCGGATGTCTGTCGCCTTTCATCGTCAGACTGAAAAAGCCAAAATTATTGGTGACAGTCCCTATCCCCAATTGGGTATCATAAACACTACATCCGATAAGTGCTTCCCCGTTGGTCTCGTCATAGACATGACCGGAGATCGTGATAGTACGGAATGCAGGTAGCGTAGATTGGGGTTTCTTAGGTGTTTTTTTAGGAAAAATAATGATGTTGCCGGCAATCAATTCATAGTCTAATTGGGGCTGAACAAATAAGCTATCCAGTATGGAAGAAATGGACTTCTGCTTAAAATTCGCATTGATTTTGTAATCCAAAACAGCCGAGCTATTAAAGGCAAAAGAAAGCGCTCCTTTTTTTTCTAATTTTTTTAATGCCTTTTTTAATGGAATATTTTCAAAGGAAATACTGATTTTTTTGTCCAATGATTGTTGGGCATATATTCCTGTTGACAGCAATAGGAAAATAAAACAGGTGAATAATTTTTTCTTCATAGCTCAGAGCAATTAGATACAAAACGCCACAAGTTATGCTTATTTTAAAAATCTTTTATTTTAAGGCAGGGGTATTATATAAATTTTAACATACTTTAAGACCTCTTTTTTCTAGTATCGGGGCGTTTGAGATTTTTCTCGACATTTCTCACCTTCGTTCAGCGTTCTAATCGAAGGGACGGCGCCTCATTCTGCAATCAGACTATCCGTCAATACCGCACAAGCACTAAAAAAGCCCAATCCGTCATTACTGATATTTGAGGGTAAGTTATCCCTGCTTTCTTCAAACAGCCCCCCCTGCCATTGGGATTCGGCGACCAGGGCGCGAAGGAAAGCTGCATACTCGGACGTAAGGGAATATTTTTTAACCAAAATCCGACTTCCTCTCGGGAATTGGATTGTTTCCTTCGGAGGGGAAAAAATTTGACCTACATCAATGGTGTTAAAGGTATAGAAGAATATTTTTGTCCGTGTTTTACCCGTATTGGATAGGTGTGACCAGTCAATATTGATCTCGTACATGGCCTGCTCAAATTCGTCGATGAGGGCTGGAGGGTTTTTGATGGTCAAACTATCCGTATTGGGAACGGGAGCAAATGTAAAATGACCAAAGACATTCACCGGCTTCATTTTGGCAGTAGCTTCATAAATTTTTTCCTCATAATCAATTTTCAAAGAATACGTGTTACCGATTTGGTCGTCAATGATAATTGGATTGATATAAGTGCCGGGGCGCAATGGATTTTCTATGAGGGAATAAGATTGTCCATCTAATAGAATGCTGACAGCTGCTCCACTGACAGGTTCGGGAATGTCGTTTGGGTTCCTAAGGGGTTTGGAGATTTTTACCCGGTGGCGGTGGTGTTCATTGGTGAGGATGGCATCAACGACAATGGTATTTAGATCGCCCTCTTTGAATTGCCAGTCGTTGAGTGGTTCTTCCCCACAGGAAGAGGAGAGAATGATAAGGAGTAAGAGCGGTAAATACTTTAATTTGCTCATGGGCTTAAATTTTGAATTTATAGGTTAATGAGGGCATAAATTGTACCAAAATAGTTTGGGATGGAACGATTTCCTGCGTATGGTAAATGTCAGCTGGTACGACAAATTGACCGGAGGAGGTTCTGATCTTATTGAAATTAAGGGAGACTGGATTTTTGCGCATATATAGGTTGTAAATGGAGAAATTTAATTCATGGTTGAACTTCCTTTTTCTTTTGTTTAGTTTGAAATTGATGGCTATATCCAGTCGGTGATAATTGGGGAATCTATCGTTGTTTTTGTCTCCATAAATAGGGGCTAATTGCCCGTTGTACTCATAGAATCCAACCGGGGTGGAAATAGCCGAACCTGTATAATAGACCCAATTGGCCGAAATATTGGTTCTTTTGGATACCTTATACGACAAAAAGATGGAAAAATCATGGGGACGATCGTAAAAAGCAGGGTATTTACGCCCCTCGTTGATGCCGTTTGTTTGTTTGAAGGTGCGTGAATAGGTATATCCTGCCCAGCCGGTCAGTCTGCCCTCTGTCTTTTTGAGGAGTAACTCCAAGCCATAGGACCAAGCCTTTCCGATGCGCAATTCTCCCTCGACCAGCGGGTTGAGCAACATATTGGCATGTGGTTTGTAGTCGATTTGGTTTTTCATGTTTTTGTAATAGGTCTCTGCCGAAAAGGTTAAGTGATGCTGGGGCATTGTCCGGTAATATCCCAGCGCAAACTGATGCGCCTCCTGTGGTTTTATATTGGAACTGCTGGGAATCCAGACATCGAGGGAGGTGAATGGGGTCGTAGAGTTGGAGAGCATCTGCATGAATTGGTGATACCTGCCATAGCTTATTTTGAGTGCGGATTGCTCATTGATGGAGTACCTGAAACTTAGTCTGGGGTCGATGCTAATGAATTTTTCGTATGGTTCGTCCTTTTGGAAAAATAAGGTGTCAGTGACTTCGTAATTTTCGTCAAAACGATAGGTGGTCGTCGGGCCTAAATTTGACCATATTGGGAGTCTAAACCCCGCAGTATAGGAAAATTTATCCGTGATGGTGTGTTCACTATTGAAGTAGAATACTTTTTCAATGGATTGATTTTGGGGTACTTTAGGTAGAAAGGGAATAGATTCCGCGCGTAGAATATTTCCGGGATTAAAGGCGTGAATATTTTGGTTGTAACCAAAACGAAGTGTTAAGTCGGGGGTGATATAATTGCTAAAATCTGCTTTGAGGCTGATGTTGGCAATGGAAGAAGTCCATAGGAGATTATTGTATGTAAATACATATTGATAGGCACTTGTATAAATGAGGGTGTTTAAGAATAATTTATCACTAAATATATGGTTCCATCTTGTGGTTAGTGTGCCATTGCCCCAGCTGATTCCTCCTTTTGCGCCACTGGTCGTATTGAAGTTTTCGATGACATCATCCCCCCTGAAAACGGTGAAGTACAAACGGTTGTTATCATTTATTTTGGTGTTGAATTTGAGGTGTATGTCCGAGAAAAATAACTTTAGATTGGGTAATTTTTTTTGATAAAGCCAATCGAAATTGGATCGACGAAGGGATACGAAAATGGAGCTCTTTTCTTTTTTGAGGGGACCTTCAAAGGCAATGGTAGAAACGAGTGGATTGTAGATGCCGGTCAAACCCCATTTGTTTAGGTTACCATCCTTAGTCCGAATATCAATGAGCGCAGCCAAGCGGTCTCCCTGATTGACGGGAATGTCATTTTTGTAAATGGTAATTCCTTTGGTAAACTCCGGGATGAAGATAGAGAAAAATCCAAATAAGTGAGCATGGTTATAAACGGGGGCATCATCGATGATGACTAAGTTTTGATCTTTGTTTCCACCTCTGACAAAAAAATAGGCGGAGCCATCACTATGTGTTTTTACCCCGGGCAGTGTTTGTAGTGTTTTTACCAGTCCGACTTCGCCGGCAAATTCCGGGATACTTTTCATATCTTTTGTGGTGAGTGTTAGTTTGCCGGGAAGGAAATTATCCAAAGTGGAGCGATTTTCTTTAACGGAAAGAAGAATCTGAGGGAGTTGGAGTTGTGTATGTTCCAGTGCTATTTTTAGGCGGGTATTTTTTTGTAAATCAATACTTATTCTTTGTTGGTTATAACCAATGTATGAAAAACTAATATCGTATTGCCCTTCCGGAATGGTAAGTGAGAAAAAACCGAATTCGTTGGTCGTTGTTCCTTGTCCGTTATCGAGGATAAACACGGTAGCTGCAATCAGGGCTTCGCCGGTGATTTTATCGGACAAAAAGCCACTTAAAGTATGTTTAGGAATAAGCGATGGAGGAGGGGAGACCTTTTTTAGTCCTTTTATTGGTCGGAGTACGATTTGTTTTTCGATTAATGAATATTGAATAGATGTCTGCTCTGATAATTTATTTAGAATATCTTTTACCGAACTGTTTTTTACCTGAATAGATATTTTTCTGCCGGCATTGATGGATCTTTTGCTGTAAGAAAAAGCAAGATTTGTTTTTTGTTCGATGAGTCGAATGACTTGTTCAATGGATTGGTTTTTTGCCTGAAGGCTAATTTTCTGGGATAAATCTACCTGTTGTGCAAAAATTAAATTATTTGCGAATAATAGGAAGATGATATAAATGAATTTAGTGTTCAAGATGTGTATATTTTTACGCAGGCATCTTTGTTCCAAAGGACTGGAAGGGTTATCCTTTGCAGGAACCTCCTGATAATATTATTTTTCCGATGGATTGTTTGACTTCCAAATTAAGCGTTGTACTTAAAACGGTTAAAATTGACCCTAAGGACTGTTCGGTGAATTTGACAGTTACGGGGCAGTCCTTTACCGCTTTATTTTCGATGGCAATATGACAATCATAGGCTTCATTTAATACTTTTACAACCTCCTCCAGAGATTGGTCAAAGTCAAAACTCCTTTTCACCCAGGCGATATAATCGGCTTTTTCATTTCTTGTTTTGAGTAGTCGTTTGCTGGCTTTGGAATAGATGCCTGTCGTCCCTTTTTCGAGGACGATTTTATCATTCTCACTTTTCATGGCAACGCTGCCTGTCCTTACGGTAACTTTGATGAACTGGTCTTCCTTTTTCGAGTCGATATAAAATGATGTACCTAGTACTTCTACTGAAATGCCCTGTGTTTTTACAACGAAGGGTTGTTTCGGGTTGCGTTCTACTTCAAAAAAGGCGTCTCCTTTTAGTGTCACCACTCTTTTTTTTGCATCAAATTTTTCGGGATACTGAATGCTGCTGTTTTTGTTGACATGGATGATTGAACCATCTGACAGAGCTATTTTTTGGACTTTATCAGTTGGGTTGGCTTTACTACCAAATGGGTTAATCCATCATAGACCAGCAATCAAAAATAAGATAGCGGCGGCAATTTTCAGGAAAAGGAAATTAGTTTTCTTTGGAGGAAGCACCACGACTTTTGGCTCCGGTTTAAAGAGTTGGCTGCTGATCTTATTCCATTCTTCATTGACATCAATAGAAGATTTGGCACTTTGGGTGCTTGCGAGTATCCAAGCCTGTTTGTGTTTATTAAAAAGACCTTTGTTTTCTTCATTTTCCAACACCCATTTTTCGAGCAAAGTAGTTTCTTCCTTAGTCGCTTCTCCGGCAAGGTATTTTGAAATTAGTTCGATATATTTGTCGTCTTTTTGCATGTCTTAAATATGATACACTTGAATTGATGTTTTCCCTATAAAAAAAGTATTAAAATAATGGTGATGATATAATCTTTTAACTTATCCCTTAATATTTTGAGTGCTTTGCTCATTTGAGCTTCTACTGTTTTAGGGGAAATATCCAGTTTTTGGGCTATTTCACGGTATTTTAGTTCCTCAAAACGGCTAAGCAGAAAGACCTTTTTTAGCTTGACCGGTAGCTCGTTGATGGTGCGATCGATCTTTTCCTGTAATTCGGATAATTCGATGGCGTCCTGTTCAAACGGGGTCTCAAAATTGGCTATTTCAATGTCTAAAATTTGGCTGTTGAATTTTTTATGATCTCTGATATAGTTCAATGATCGGTTCTTGACAGAAGAAAAGAGGTAGGATTTTAGCGATTTGGCAGGATCAATATTTGCCCTTTTTTCCCATATCTTGGCGAATACTTCCTGAGTGATTCCCTTAGCAGCATTCATATCTTTCACAAAGCTGTTGGAGAAGTGACAGAGGGGGGTGAAAAACTCTCTGAACAATTGTTCAAATTGTGATTGATCAAATTTTTTATATGGATTTTCTTGTGCCATTGTTCGACAAAGATAGAGATTCTTTTGGAAAATCTGAGTCTTGGAGACGATAAGAAATTTGGAGATATTTATTCTTGAGTGAATTTAATCATGAAAAACTCAGGTTGAAAAAGCTTATAAAGCCTTAAGATAGGATATTTCCTTTTGTGTTTTGATCTATCCAACTTACGTTAGACTAGGCAAATTTTCATTT
>CAZNCI010000064.1:0-15026 GCA_964571475.1 uncultured Saprospiraceae bacterium
GGAGGAAAAAAAGAGAAGAGCAAAAGGTGTTATCTTATGGGGAGAGAGGCTTCAGTGGGCAGTGGGCAGTGGGCAGTTGGGGGCTCTTTTATCCTTGTTCTTCTTCGCCTCAGACCAAGAGGAAACCCTACCCGCATTGGTATGTTGTTTCCCCTAAAGCAGTGACTACATATTTCGATATTTTTGGAAAAATGAATAAAAGTTTTTACCTTTGCAATTCCTAACCGGATGTACCTTCACGGTAATTGAACACAATTTTCAATCCATTCACATAACATAAGAAGCATTGCCATATAGGGGACTTCCTTAAAATGGTCTTTAAAATACAATGATAAAAGCAATCAAAGACATATTATTATTTAGTGTTTTCGGCGTCTTGGTGCTGCATGCTTTTATCCCTCATACACACACGCCAATATCTTTTCAGGAAGAACAACTTTCAAGTAAAAAAGAACCGTCTAAATCAGTCATTGGTCTATTTAAACTAATGTTTCAGGATAAGAGTGAAGACAGTCTGGACAATTTGGCATTCAGCCATCAAAAAGTCTCTCAAAAGGTCTTTTTTCTTAAAATAAGTATTGCTCTTGAATACCATTTACTTCCACAAACTGAAGCGCCCAATCACATTTCATTAAGACAGGCTGTATTTGATGAAAGAGGTAATGATCGCTTAATTTTCCATTCAAATAAGACAAGGGGACCTCCTCTTTCTTAAACTCAATATCAAGCGTAGCTAAATACTATTGCCATTCAATGGTAATGGTTAGGAAACGCTTGATCTAATCCACTATTAAATACTGTGCCGCCAGGAGGTTAAAAAAGGCTTTAGCTTTATTGGAGTTTCGTCCTTTTGCCAGACCCGGTACACACATCAATATTTCCATAATTCATTGGAGTTTTAGGGCTCCGTTATACATCGAACAAAAATGATAAAAAAAATAATCAGCTACGCTGTCAGAAATAAAATTCTGGTGGTCGTTGGCACTATCGCCTGGGTCATCTGGGGCGTTAGCTCATTACAACATCTATCCATAGATGCAGTACCTGACATTACCAATAATCAGGTACAAATACTAACAACAACTCGTAATCTATCCACGCTGGATGTGGAGGAATTCATCACTTACCCCATTGAATTGGAGATGGCCAATTTGCCGGGTATTGAAGAGATTCGGTCGGTCTCAAAATTTGGTCTATCAGTCGTTACCATCGTTTTTAAAGAAAGTATGGGTACTTTTCTACCCCGACAATTAATCAGCGAAAAGATCAAATCAGCTGCCGAAAAGATTCCGGAGGGTTTTGGCGTTCCCGAGATGGGCCCCATCACCACAGGGCTCGGTGAAATATACCAGTATATTTTGGATACGAAGCCCGGCTATGAGGATCAATATAGCGATATGGATTTGCGTACCATTCAAGACTGGATTGTCAAGCGACAGCTATCCGGCATCAATGGCGTAGTGGAAATAAACACCTGGGGCGGCCACCTCAAACAATACGAAGTAGCCATCAATCCACACCGTTTAAAAGCCATGAATGTAAGCTTGAGAGAAATTATGGATGCCCTTGAGAACAACAATAGTTTATCGGGAGCGGGCTATATTGAAAAGAGCCATAAAAGTTATTTCATCAGAGCAGAAGGCCTTCTTAAATCCGAAAAGGACATTGAACAAATTGTTGTTAAAAAGGTCAATAATACACCTATACTCATTCGGGATATTGCCAAAGTCCAAATTGGGTATGCTCCCCGGTTTGGGGCTATTACCGGTAATGGAAGTGGAGAAAAAGTACTGGGGCAGGTCATGCTTTTAAAAAACGCCAATACCAGTGAAGTGTTAGAAAGCGTCAAAAAGAGAGTCGCAAGCATTCAAAAAACACTACCGGAGGGTGTTTTTATCAATCCTTTTTTAGAAAGAAGTGAGTTATTAAAAAAAACGACGCACACCGTTGCTGAAAACCTAATTTCAGGTGCATTGATTGTCATCTTTGTCGTCGTTTTATTACTGGGACATTTTCGGTCAGGTCTAATCATTGCTTCCGTTATTCCTTTGGCATTATTGTTTGCTTTGGGTATGATGCGAATTTTTGGCATCTCTGCCAACTTGATGTCTTTAGGAGCAATCGACTTTGGTATCATTATTGATGGGGCCATTATCATTGTAGAGTTTATTCTCTTTTCCCTTACGGTAAAAATCAAAAAATTAGGTCAACTTCCCAAAGAGGAATTCAAAGCAGCCAAGGACGATTTAATTATTGAAAGCTCCTCCCAGATGATGAAATCAGCCTTCTTCGGACAAATCATCATCCTAATCGTATTCATTCCTATTCTAGCATTGCAAGGAGTGGAAGGCAAGATGTTTAGACCCATGGCCTTAACTTTTGGCTTTGCATTGATAGGCGCTATTATTTTGTGTATCACCTATATTCCAGTCATGGCTGCTTTATTTCTAAAGCCGGACAGTAAACGACTTCGAATTTCGGAAGTATTGGTACGAATGATTTATAAAATATACGCCCCTGTCATTACTTTTGTTTTAAAGTTTAAAAAAGCTGTTTTAACAATAGCGATTTTATTCTTTTTTGGATGTCTGTACGTATTTTCGACAATGGGAGGGGAATTTATTCCGACTTTGGATGAAGGAGACCTCGTCATACAACCCACCATACAAACGGGTACATCACTGGAAAAAACCATTGAAATTTGCACCAATATCGAACAAATTCTCAAAAAAGAATTTACTGAAGTAAAACAGGTGGTCACCCGTATTGGTGCCGCTGAAGTACCTACTGACCCCATGGGCATGGAGGAGGTCGATATCATCGTCACACTCCATCCTGCCAAAGAATGGAAACTTGCAGATAATAAAGATGATCTGATTGATAAAATGACAGAAAAGTTGACCCAAATTCCGGGAATTGCCTACGAATTTACCCAGCCTATCGAAATGCGATTCAATGAATTAATCTCCGGTGCACGGGCAGATGTCGCCGTAAAAATTTACGGTGAGAACCTCGATGTTTTATTTACAAAAGCACAACAGGCGCAAGGGCTCATCTCAAAAATTGCCGGAGCTAAGGACGTTACCATTGAAAAAGTAGATGATATTCCTCAATTACTTATCCAGTACAATAGGGAAAAAATCGCCCAATACGGATTACAAATTGCCGAAGTCAATCAACAAATTCAACTGGCCTTTTCAGGAATAGGAACGGGTATTGTATATGAAGGAGAAAAGCGATTTGATTTAATGGTTCGCTACCAAGAGCAATACCGCTCCCAATCGCAACAATTGGGTCAAATTATGATTACATTAGATCAAAACAATCAGATTCCTTTGGGCGAAATCGCTCATATACAAACGGTCACTTCTCCTGCAAAAATCTCCAGAGACAATACCAAACGCAGGGTTTCCATCGGGGTAAACGTCCGAAACAGGGATATGGAGTCCGTTGTCAAGGACATTCAAAAGACCCTGGAAAACCAACTCGATTTGCCTCCTGGTTATGAAGTGCAATACGGAGGTCAATTTGAAAATCTCAATAACGCCCGAAGTCGATTATTGGTCGTTGTACCCATGGCACTGGCAATGATATTATTATTGCTGTTCATTACGTTCAAATCTATCACCGAAGCGGTACTTATTTTCAGTGCCATCCCGATGGCTGCGACCGGCGGTATTTTGCTATTGTGGGCACGAGGCATGCCATTTAGTATATCTGCGGGCATTGGTTTTATCGCACTTTTCGGTATCGCTGTATTGAATGGAATTGTATTAATAGAGCACTATAAAACACTTAAACTATCCGATTATTCATCCATCCGAAAGTTAATTACAGAAGGTACAAAGCACCGAATATTGCCGGTATTATTAACAGCATTTGCTGCCGCACTTGGCTTTTTACCGATGGCAATTTCCAGCTCATCCGGAGCAGAAGTACAACGCCCTTTGGCGACCGCAGTCATCGGCGGTCTGGTGACTTCAACCATATTAACACTGATTGTATTGCCCATTATTTACAGTTGGATATTGGAAAGCAGAACGTTGAAATTATCAAAAAAGGCCTTGATTTTACTTCCTTTGTTTCTGGCTTCTATGCTTCCTGCACAGGAACAACCACAAAAAATCGGATTAGAGGAAGCCTTAAATTTAGCCACTAAAAATAGCGCTTCGATTCAAGCGACAACATTGAGTGCTCAACAGGCTTCAAGTATGAGCCAACTGCGGTATCAACCGGGCAAAACACAGCTCAACTATAATAATGAAGCGGTTTTTCAGGATGCACCACAGCAGTTGCATGAATTTAGCATCTTACAGCAAATCAATTTACCGCAGGTACAGCGATCTGCCAATCAGGTGCAACAGGCTATTGCCGATTATAGAAATGTGCAAACACTTCAAACCCGGGCAAGCTTACACAAACAAATCAAAACATTTTATTATTCCATTTATCAGAAAAAGATACTGTTAAACCATTACGAAAGTTTATTGGAAGATTACAGCACTTTTTTACATATTGCGCAACAGCGTGTCAAAATGAATGAGACCAATAAATTGGAATCTCTGACTATTGAAATGGAGTATCAACAATTGGAATTATTGATCGATCAGACAAAACAGCAAATACAAGGACTGGAACAGGCCTTGTCTGTATTAATTAATACCGGAACTTTTTACACGACGGATGACACCCTGGAAATCATGCCTTCCGGAATGATAGATGTATCTTTACAAAATGCACCATCGCTTCAGCTTGCCGGTACTAAAATCAATATTGCAAAAGCTCAAAAGGCGCAATTGGCAAGTACCCGTCTTCCCCGCTTTAATTTGGGATATCTACTACAACGAATTCCTCAAACCGGCTGGTATAATGGCTTTGGAATTGGGCTGCAATTACCCATTTTTAATAAAAATATAAAAAGAAGGGAACAGGCGCAGCAGTTGAATATAGAAGCGAAAAATGTTGCTTTTAAGGCACAGGAAATGGCATTGCAACAAGAAATTGCGCAAGCGCTTAGTATGCGTTCTTCTTTTGAAAAAGGCATCCAATTATATCAAAAACAATTGACAAATATCAATGATGAACTGATACGAATTTCAAAATTGAATTATGAAAATGGAGAGATTAGTTATCTGGCTCATTTAGAGTCATTGCGTTATTTGTGGCATACACAAGAACGCTATCAAGCACAAATATTAGGCTATAACCTAACTATTATTCAATTAGAATTCCTATTGGGAAGCAAGTAAATTACTACTTTTAAAATAAAAAAAACATGTATAAAATATATCAATCAATCGTATTGCTCTCGTTGAGCCTCATTATCTTTGCTGGCTGCAAGGATGCTACATCTTTCGAAGAGAATAATCAGGAAAGTATTCCATCTGAGATACTCACCGGTAAAACATCGGTATCATTAACCCCTGACCAACGTCAAACTATTGGGCTAAAAGTGGGAACATTCAAAATGTTAAATATGGATAAAACCATCAAAGCTACAGGAACACTCGGCTTGCCCCCCAACTCATTTTCATCGGTCAGCCCCAAGGCAGAAGGTTTCATCCGAAATAGTAATACTTATGTAGAAGGAAGTTATATCAAAAAAGGAGCGACACTGGCTTATTTGGAGCATCCTGATTTCATCAAAATGCAACAAGCCTACCTGGAAATCATCGCTACTTTATCCTATCTAAATAAAGACCTTGATCGACAAAAAGCACTTGTAAAAGCCAATGCTGGTATTTCTAAAAATATTGAAAAGCTAGAATCAGACATTGCCATTCAAGCAGCTAAAAAAGCAGGTATGGAAAAACAGCTCCTCTATTTGGGTATCGATGCCAATAACATCTCGACGTCAAATATTCACCAACGCATTGCAATTACTAGCCCTATTTCCGGTTATATCACACATATTGATATGCACAATGGTATGTATGTACGTCCTGATCAAACACTTTTGGAGGTTATTAATGACGATCATTTGCACCTAGAGCTCAAAGTCTTTGAAAAAGATATTTCAATGCTACAACCCGAACAAAAAATCGTCTATACCGTCCCCGCGCTCGGCAATAAACACTACGAAGGAGAAGTGCACATCATTGGAAAAGAATTTGATAAAGACTCCAAAACATTGACGGTACATGGACATTTAGCAAAGGAACGCCCAATCTTCATCAAAGATCTTTACATTGAGGCCGATATTTGGATTGGCGATCAAATGACCAAGGCACTTCCCACCGAAGCAATCGCTGTCGATGGGGTGGATACTTATATCTACTACACCCTTTCCGAGAGGGAAGAAGAAGCTTGGAAATTTCAACGTCTATCGGTCATTTGTTCTAAGGAGCATCAAGGCTATGTAGCCGTAAAATTACTGGCACCCATCCCTGAAAATGCAAAAATTGTGTTGAATGGGGCTTATTATTTGGGGACAATGTCAGGCTCCATAGAATAAGATGTCAATATGAGCAGGGCTTTGGCATAAGGTAACACCTTTGTGGGAGGGAAAAGAGCAGAGCAAAAGCCATTAGCTTATTAAGCCAGGATGATGGAGGGTAATTGATTATTGTGAAACACTTACTCCTCCCCATCCGGATGACACTGGTAGCAGGCGCTGCTTTGGTAGGAGAATCCACTCACCTCATCGTGTTCATCAGTCAATCCTGCCTGATTGTTATGCTCGTGGCAATCCGTGCAGCTAAAGGCAGCAAAATCACCACTGTTGGTATGGCAATCGACACACTGATTCCATTCTCCTTTATGCTTACCGGAGTAGATTGGAAAATATTCATTATCATGATCGCCAAAGGCGGTCGCATTCCAACCCGGATCGGTATTATGGCAAAGGGCGCAATCCGTAGGAAAACCGCCTGATTGGTGGTTGGGATTGCTGGTATTATTATAATCATCCTGATGGCAACTCACACAATCCGGAGTCGCATCGGAATATTTATCGGTCAGGTGGCATTGTTGGCAATCCTGTATATCGTGACCGCCTGTCAATGGGAAAAAATTATGATTGATTGTTCCTGCTGTCCAGTCATTTGAGATGGGGTCATGGCAATTGGCACAATTATCCGCTGTATAACCGACAGCGGTATGATTAGGGCTACTGGTATTTGCGTAGGTATCCAAATGACAATTGACACATTCATTACCCAATCTATCAAACCTCAGATTGGTTTCGGAGGTATGACAATCAATACAGCTCAAATTATCATGTGCTCCCACCAAACTAAAGCCATTTTGTTCGTGTAATTCGGGGATATCATCTACGAGCCAATTGGTGCTGGTGTGGCATTTTGCACAGTCGTTACCGAGTGACATGGCGTGCATATCTGTATGACAGGCTACGCACTCCTGTGGCGCTTCATCAAAAACGAGCGTGGTATGACAAGACTGACAATCGGTTGTCAAGTGTGTTCCTTCCAGAGGGAAACTCATATTGGAATGGTCAAAATTAAAGGTATCCATCCCAATTTCCCAGCCATCCGAATTATGACAAACGACGCAGTTTATCTGCAATGACTCACCATGTGGCGACTGCCCAAATATTTGCGACAAGCAAAACACATACAACCCAATTATTGATGACAATCTATACATTCAAATTTCTTGATTTTATAATCTGTAAATTTCTTTCCGTCTTTATAAGTTGGCTCATGACATTGATTGCAGGCTACATCGAGGTGTGCGCCTTCCAGGGGAAAGTCGGTTTCATTGTGATTGAAATTCTCCGGTTTCCAATCCATTGGAGTATGGCAGCGTTTACAATCAGTCACCCCATTTTCGGCAAATTGATCCTCGTGGATATTTTCATGACAATCAAAGCACTCGTGTTTCAAATCCTTGAATGTTTGATTCTCCTCATCGACGACCGTCTGGTTATTTTTTGTAAAATGACACTTTCGACAATCGACGTCTTTGTGTTTGCCTTCCAGTTTCCAATCTGTCTGGTCGTGGTCAAAACTCACCGATGCCCAGGCGTCATTATTATGGCAGGTTTCGCATTTTTGATCGGGATAATACTTTTCTTCGATAAAATCTTTGTGAATATCATCGTGGCAATCCACACATCTGGAACCAATTTCCTTAAACTTCCAACGATCATCGTCCTCACTAATATGACAGGCGAAACAAGGGGTAGCGACATGAGCCCCCTCTAGCGGGAAGGTCGTTTTTTGATGTTGCTCTAGCGTATATAAGCCATAATCAAAGCCT
Organism: uncultured Saprospiraceae bacterium; assembly: GCA_964571475.1. GTDB lineage: Bacteria > Bacteroidota > Bacteroidia > Chitinophagales > Saprospiraceae > JALVDO01. The sequence continues at coordinate 8,221 of CAZNCI010000064.1, forward strand.
TCCTGGAGGGAATGGCAATCCACACAATCAGGTGCCACTCCATCCTTAACCAATTCTCCCTGATGGTAATCATCGTGGCAATTCTTACAGGCAGAAAAATCAATGGCATCGGTAAACTTATGTTTATGACACTTTTTACAATCCACGTCAATATGTTTGCCTTCCAAGGCATAATCGGTGACAGAGTGATCAAAGAAGTCCATATTTTTAAGGTCGGTAAAAGAGCTCACCTTATGGCATTTGGCACAATCATCCCCGAATTTACCCTCGTGTTTATCCTCGTGGCAGGCGATACATTGATTTTCTTTTACGCCTTTATGGTCATTAAAAACTCTTTTGGCATTGTGTTCTTTTTTGTGACAGGTGAAGCAGGCGACGCGCTTGTGTTTGCCTCTTAGTTTGAATTTAGTCCTTTTATTGTGTTTAAATTTTTTCGCCCCACGGAAGGAAGAGAAGGACTCTTCGACGTGACACTGTTTACAATCGCCCTTGATTCGTTTTTCGTGAGGATCATCGTGGCAGGCGATACAATCGTTGTATTTCAGCCCGGTAAAGACTTGAAAATCTTTACCATTTCGTTTTTCTTCTTTATGGCATTTGACACAATCGACATCGACGTGCTTACCTGTGAGTTGGAATTTAGCCTTATCGTGATCGAATTTTTTAGCAGGTCTAAATTTTACAAAATTATGGCATTTGGCACAGTCCTTGTCAAGTGTCTTTTGGTGAAAATCCTCGTGACAGGTCAGGCATTTATCGTTTAGTCCAAGGAAAGTGCCTACTCTTTTCCTTATTTCAGCGTTGGCAATATTTTCAGATTTATGGCATTTTTTACAATCAATTTGATCGTGTTTCCCTTTCAACTGATAACCAGTCAGATTGTGGTCAAAGCCTTTTTCATCAAAACGGATAGCCTTAAACTTCCGACCGTGGTGTTCGCTATGGCAGGAAAAACAGTCTTTGCCTTTTACAATGGTATTGGCGTGATAACCCCGCTTTTTATCCACTAAAGATTTTATTTCTTTATGACAATTAAGACATTTGGCATTAGACACTTTTTCACCTAGATCGTGACATTGGGTACAGTTTCCCATGCCCTCCAAATGCTTATGTGGGGAAGATAACTCTCCCGGAGAAATCTGTCCATTCGCACTCCATGCAAAAAACAACAAACCGACAATTGTATGTAATATTCTTTTATTCAATGTTTTTGATATTTTTGATATTTTAATTTGACCAAGTACACTATAATCATTCAAATATATTCCAAGTACTGACCAAGCCTTTACTTATGCTTCTTCATGGTATAACCAAAGCGTTTTTGGACTTCAATTCCGGCATCCTGTAAAAATTTTGTCGGCAAGACTCCTCCTGCAAAAATATAGACCAAATCATTCTCCACCTCCTCCGGTGCTTCATCATTTGTCTTAATCACCACCGTTTTTTCTTTGATTTCCACCAAATTGGAATTAAACATGGCTTTAATTTTTCCTTTTTCGATGGCATCCAGTATTTTTTCCCTGTTTTTGGGTTTAATCCTGGCAAATTTGTCTTTACGATAAGAAAGAATGACGTCATTATCATCCATGACTAACATAGCAGACTCTACGGCGGAATCACCACCACCCACGACCATTATTTTTTTACCGGATATTCGTTCGGGCTCCAATAAGCGATAGGCTACTTTCTGCGACATTTCACCCGGCACACCCAGCTTTCGGGGACTACCTCTTCGTCCAATGGCGATAAGCACATTATGGGCAAAAAACTCCTCTCCTTTTGCGCTTTTCAACTTAAAAGTACCATCGGGCTGAGGGATAACTGCTTCCACTTTAGTCCCCTCCCGGATATCCAAATTATGCTCACTAATCACCTTTGTCCACAAGCTGATTAATTCGTCCTTAGAGGTATTGAATAACTTAATTTTTCCGTACATAGGCAAATCCATTGGCGCGGTCATAACAATTTTTGCCCTTGGGAAAGTATAAACCGTCCCACCAATAGAATCCTGCTCTAGGGTAATGGAGGAAAATCCCCGTTTCTTTGCCATCAGGGAAGCAGAAATACCGGCAGGCCCTGCTCCTATGATGATTAAATCAGCTACGCCTTCATTTTTATTTTTGGGTTTGGACATATTCTCTACTGCCTGTTTTCCCTGCTCCACACTATTTTTAATCAATCCCATGCCCCCCAATTCTCCGGCGATGAAAATCCCCTTGATATTGGTCTCAAAGGTTTCATTGACGTGTGGCAAATCAACGCCTCGTTTTTCTGTTCCAATTCGCAAAGAAATCGCCTCTACCGGACAGGCGTGAAAACAGGCTCCGTGACCAACACAATGAGAGGTATTAATGGCCGTTGCCTTGCCATCGACGATCCCTAAAATATCCTTTTCCGGGCAGTCCTGAATACAGGCCGCACTTCCGATACAGATATTCAAGTCGATATAAGGATAAAGAGAAACGGGCTCATAAACGCCTTCTTCTTTGGCAATTGCCACCTTTTGCTGGGTCACCTGTGACGTTTTTTTCTGTCCTTTTAAATAAAAATAGACGACGACCCCGCAAAGAAGGAAGACCGCCCCATAAACTACTATTTCTTGCAAAAATACACTCATTAGAATATCCATTTATAACCAAAAGCCAATGTTACACCCACGTGAATAATCAGTATAATGAGCATAATTAAAGCGAAAGGTAAGTGAGCAACGTGCCAATATTTAAATAACTTCTGCATGGTCTCCAATCGAAGGATTTTATTGGAAATAGAAATTTCCTTTTTGACCATACTTAAAATGGAAAGCCGTTCGGGCTTAGCCATTTTTTTCTGTTTTAACTCTTTATTTATGAGACGAAGGGCTTTTTTATCAGCAAAATATTTGGAAATAATAGAAAGTTTTTCGCCCGCCCGTTCCTGAGTGGATTCATTAATCAGCTGAATAACCCTTTCATCCAAATTAACATTATTGGTCAACTCATTGGCCAAATCCACTTTCATGCCTTTCACTTCATTCAGGCTCAACTCCCTTCCTTCAATCGTCCGGGGTATTTGAATGTAAATAAACCGCCCAATGACACCACTCAGTACAACAATAACCATACTCCAGAAGGCAACGGACACAATGCCCCCAAACTTAAATGCCGTATGAAATAAAATCAGAATTGGTCCTAAAACACACAGGAAGATATGAAACTCCAATAAATACTTCAAACGCAAATAACGCACCATGAAGTTATACCGCTTTCGCGCAATGTAAATAGCCACCCCAAATATAACCATTAAGGTGCCAATGATACCCAATCCATGTCCGTAAGCACCACTGGGTTTGAACCAATTGTGATGCGGATGATAAAAACGCTCTTCCAACGGAGTTTGATAATAGGTGTAACCGTTATAGGTTAGGTAAATGGTCACCACAACAGTAATGAGCACCATGATCCCAATATAGGCAGTATGCACCGTTTTTGTCATAATTTTTTGTTTTTTATGCTTCTGTATTGCGCAGAAAACAAATTACGTTTTTTTGGATTTCCCAAATAGTTAACACGCCTGCCTGGCTAGTCAGACAGGCTTAGGAATGAACCGCTTAGTTAACTATTATGGAAAACAAAATCGTAATTTATTTTCGTGCGGTTTCTTAAATATCTCGTAAACGACGTCTTCGTCCCGTTCAAAAAAGGAGTAGTTTAGAGTGGTATTTAAGGATAAAATATTTACTAAACTCTAGATTAATTAAACACCTTCCAAATCTACTCCTGATAAATAAGGGAACAACAATTTTATTGAATAATTACTTTTTTCACGACCATTCCTTTTTTTGTAAAAACTTTAAGAAAATACAATTGAGGATGGAGTTTATATTGATCTTTCGAAATAGTGACCATTTGATGCTCATCTACTACATCTTCGTGCAGTACAAACTTACCGGTTATATCCATTAGCTCAAACCCTGTAATAATTGATGTTGATTGAATTTTAAAAACTTCATCTGCAGGATTTGGAAAGACACTCACTTCCGGTAAGGCATAAGGATTACTCGTTCGATCCGGACGAGAAACAACGACAAAGGAACTATCCGGCACAACGGATAAGGTATTAAAATTTTGATCAATCATTCTAATTTTGTCAATCTGCAAGTTCAGCGTATCCATTTGTAAGCCAACAACAATGTCTTCAATCACAATCGAAAAACTACCTACCTTACCTGCACCGCTAATATTTTGCTGATTGGTTCGGGTGATGGCTAACTGCATCTTTCCCGCTACCTGATCTACAAAGAAGAGCGTTTCAGAATCATCATTAATCGGATCGAACCAAGGGGAATTAATCCCCGTATAATTCCATGGGCTACCAAAGGAAAAATCAGGATTATAGCTCATTTCCAGAGCGATTCCATAAAAATTTTGAATTGGCATAGAGGCGCTCCCCAGCCACAAATCAAAGTGAATCATCTGATTGAGTCCCACATTTGCCACCTGTGGCAACAACTCTACAAAGGGCGTATTGACATCTCCACCCGGACTGTATTCGTCGGGAACCAGGGTTCCATGTGTTTTAGTGAAATTTATCTGAATAGCATTGAGTATGTCCTCTTCTTCAATTTCTCCATTTCCATCGCAATCAGCATAAGCATAGTTTGTACCATCTGCAAAACTTTGACTCCATAGTGAAGTAATGGTTTGCTCTGTCCAACTGGCATTGCCGCCACTCCTTTCCGGTCCTTCAACTCCAGAAGCCAATCCGACGTATAAAACATCAATCCCATTGACAATTCCATTGTTATTAACATCGCCCGGCCACATCGTCTGCGCCGTGGAAGGAAACGAAAACCAGAGCATCGCGCTCAAAATGGATAGTATTGGCAATAATTTTTTCATAATTTATGGCATAAATAGATGACTTCTCTATTATAAAGTGCCAAAGATGCACATTTATTATTAACACCCCAAAAACATTTTTTTAATTTTGTCAGAATTTTAAAATTTTCAAAAATAGCCCTTTTCTATATTTTTTTTATAAAAAATTGATCTACAATAACATACAAAATACACAAAAAATAAATTTAATTAAAAATCTTTTTTTTTGTCAAAAAAAAATACCATCTTGCGCCTATGAAAAACAGTAAAATCATACAATTACTAAAAACCTTTTCCAATATGGAATTAAAGCACTTTTCGCTTTTTGTCCAGGCCCCTTATTTTAACAAAAACAAGGATATAGCTAAGCTCCTTGAATATCTAAATCTACAACACCCTGATTTCCCCGAAGAACAGGTAAAAAAAACAACTATTTTTGAAAAATTCTATCCCAATGAGCCTTATGATGACAAACAGATAAGATACCTAATGAGTAATCTATTAAAGCTGGGAGAACAATTCCTCTTAGTACAGAAAATAAAGAAAGAACCCATCGACGCTTCCTTCCAATTACTGGATGAATACAACCAGAGAAGGCTGGATAAACACTATGCGCAGCTTAGAAAAAAAACAATCGATAAAATAGGAAAACAAAAGTGCATTAACACGGAGCTCCTCTTTCAGAAAATCAAATTATCCGACTTGGATGAGCATCAATTTGCGCTACAACATAACCGAATATTTGATGATAATATCCAAACCGGATCGGATACGCTCAATCAGTTTTTTGTTCTTAAAAAATTAAAATATGCCTGCGCCATGCTCGACCGACAAGCTTTACTAAAGGGGGATTATAAGTTGGGGATACCGAAAGGCTGGATTTCATGGATTCAGGCAAACGACTTTTTTGGGCAAAAAATCATAGAAATATACGTTGGGGTTTTTAAAGCGTTAAAAAACGAAAAAGACTACGAAAATTTCAAGAACCTAAAAGAATTACTTTTTTCCAATCCCGAAAACATTACTTCTGATGACATGAGAGACCTTTTCTTTTTCTCAATCAATTATTGCATCAGAAAAATCAGAAAAGGGGAAGATTCCTTCCGGAAAGAAGCATTAGACCTTTACCTAAAAGGTATAGAAACCAAGGTTATATTAGACAATAACCAGCTTTCTCCCTGGACATTTGGGAATATTGTAAAACTTTCCTTCAAATCAAAAGATTCTCAATGGATTGAGCACTTCATTGAGCGTAACATCCACCTGCTACCTCCTCATTTTCAACAAAATGCGCTACAATACAATCTAGCAGAGCTCTATTTTTTCAAAGGGGATTTTGAAAAAGCCCTCACACAACTCATTCGGGTAGAATTTTCAGACTTGGTCTATCAATTAGGGTCGAGGACGATGCTCGCCAAAATTTATACCGAGCTCGATGAAAAAGATGCGCTTTTTTCCTTACTCAGCGCTTTTTCAATGTTTCTGAAGAGAAATAAAAAAATCTCCGATAATATTCGGACGACCTATCTCAATTTTTGCCAAATCCTATCCGCCATTGCCCGAAACAAAAGGAAAGATATTAAAGAAAGAATCAATCAAACAAAATTATTAACAGATCGTTCGTGGCTTTTGAGCAAAGTGAAAGGAGATTAGTGGCTTAAGAACTAAGTTATTCCTATATTAAACGCCGTCTATTTTTTGTCTAATCGAGCCAATAAATGGGGATTTTATCGAGATAAATGACCCATTTATTGGTGAAGAGTAGGCGAAAAAGAGCAAGTTTAATATGTGTGTTATTTAGTTCTTAAGACATTAGTAAGTTCAAACTGGTTTCAGAGCATCTTTCTCTATTCCGCTAATACAACTATTCGTATTCCCAGCTATCGCTTTGGCGGTCTTCACTACCTGTTGTAAACAGCACCTTAAAGCGCTGGAAGCGCGGCATTATGG
>CAZNCI010000065.1:0-5053 GCA_964571475.1 uncultured Saprospiraceae bacterium
TTTAAAAGTGGCGGGGGAGAACCGGTGATTGGTGGAGGAACGAGGGGTTTGGAAACCGCCAATTTTTAGATTTAGAATTATTCGTTTGGCGTTTTTACATTTACATTTACATTTACATTTTAATTTTGATTTCCATTTTGATTTCCATTTTGATTCCCATTTTGATTTCCATTTTGATTTCCATTTTGATTTCCATTTTGATTTATATTTTGATTTATATTTTGATTCAAAAATGTCACCTTATGCTCAAGGAAGTCTGAGGCCCTCACAACTGCTCATCGACCTCTTCCAGATCCTTGTTGTCATAATTGCCGAACCATTTTTTCAACTGTTTTCTGGACTGTTCTTTTACTTCTTTATTTACATAACCGGCGATGGTGACCAAGCCGAGACTTAGGAATGCTAAGTCATCAGTAAAACCAATGATAGGGCTTAAATCGGGAATTAGGTCAATAGGAGCGAATAAGTAGCCCAATACGCCAATGACGATACGTTTTGCCCAAGCAGGTGTTTCTGGGCGTTTGTAGGCAAAATACATTAGGAGTGCGGTATAGACTACCTTAATTCCTGATTTTTTGGCAATGCGGAGTAGGGCCTGACCAAAGGTTTGTTCATTAAACCATTTTTTATACTTCGCATACAATTGTTCTATTTTTTTCATTTACATGAATTTTCTTTCATCCCGCAGGAGTGCGGGACGGGTCTTGTGGCGATGATATTAGTATTACATTTAGTACACCACCAAAAAGCGCACATCAAAATCACCGGTAATTGCATCTTAATCTATAATATTAACAAAGTTATTCAAAATCAAAATTATGCTCAACAAAAAAACACGTCGGCTTTCCAATGCCGTCAATGCCGGTTCAATGGCAGATATTGCCTTTTTATTATTGATTTTCTTTTTGGTCACAACGACTATTGCCTCTGATACGGGACTGCGCATATTATTACCGCCATGGATGCCGGATCAGGAAATCACAGAAATCAATAACTCAAATATCTTCAATATAAAGATAAACGCAGCAAATGAATTATTGGTTGAACGCGAGCCTGCACAAGTCGCCCAATTAAGACAAAAAGTGAAATTTTTTATACAAAAACAAGAAAAGAGCGGGTTGCCCGCCATCATTTCTCTACAAAATGACCGGGGAACAAACTACGAAACCTACCTCCTTGTTTACGATCAGGTAAAAGCAGGTTATGATGAGTTATGGGAGGAAACCGCTCGGGCAAAATATCATCAGGCATACGAAGCCTTAAACCGGGATCAAAAACAGGTTATTCAGGATATTTATCCACTTGTTATCTCCGAAGCAGAGCCAACAGCGCATGGAGCCGAAAATTAAAATTCCCAGCCGACCCTAAAAACCAAATTTTTATACCAAATTTTATCAATCGTTTCTCCTGTGTTCCACCAACTGGAAAACTGTCGTGTGGAATACTGGAATTTATAACCGATGTCAAGTAATATATTCGCCTGCTTTCGTCTAGCAATACGAATGCCAACATTGGGGTAAATCATCACGCCCCCTTTCCATGTGTCAAAATCATTATTGGGAGAAAAAATGCCTGTATGAAAGCTATAACCAACTGCTAAATTATAAGCAAAATTAATTCGTGATGGTGTCGGAGCCCAAACACCTCTGATGTCCATATAAATCGGCATCAATAAATTGGAGGGATAGGCATCCAGTCCTGTACCGATACCGAGGGCTATTTTCTCCGAATATTTATGTCCTAATACGAAGTGGAGTCCGAGTCCCAGCCGGGGAGCCTTATTCTCCTCATTCTGACTTGCGGCATATCCCAAAAGAGTGTTGGTATGTAGTGCACCATAAAGCCCTTGAGGTTTGATGGACAAACCTTCACCGATATATTTCAATCTTCTTTTAGGACTTTTTATCTTTTTGATAAATTTATTAGAGATGGACGCCTCCAGACCATTTTGCATTTTGACTTTGATCCCATCTTCAGGTTGGTCAGTGGTAAGATACCCCTTCAAAACACTTCCGTCATTTAGGAAAACAATCCGGAAATTTTGCTCATTGGATTGTCCCCAGGTCATCATGGAAGTAAAAAGAAAAAGAAAAAGTATGGCAATCTTATTCATCTTTGGCCTATTTATAAATAAAATAGTTACTAAAATACACTCAAAAAATAGAGGACGGGCATTTACGCATCCCGTCCATCATTATTTCTGTGCAACCGCTTATTATTGGCAATCTTGCTTTTGCAACTTACTTATTTGCTTCAATTGGGTAGGATTATTGGCATCAAACTGATAAAAACCATCCTTTCCAATGACAAGCAGTGTCGTTTCATTTCCCGGAAGGGCAATAACATCATAAGCATCGAAATCAGTTACCTTATCCAGTAGATTGTTATCCAATTTTAATGGGTCATTAATATCAAAAACCTTCAAACCGGAAGCCCCTTCACAAAGAAAAAGATTATTGCCTTTAATTGATAAACCATGTGGATTGTCCATTGGGAATGACTTGATTAATTTGGGTTGAAATAAATTACTGATATCTATCAAGTCCAATTGATTATTGAATCCCTGACAAGGATTACCCGACCGTAAAGTAACATAAGCGTAGTCATCTTTGATGAATACGGGGTCACAGGCAGAAATATGGGCAAAGCTCGACATCATGGTGGGCATAGTCGGGTTGCTATTATCAAAAATAAACATGCCCGTATTAGAGCCAATGAATAGTTTGTCCTGATAAGGGAATATCGTTTCTATTCCCCATCCCAAAGCAACTGTATTAGCTAAGGAAGGGGTATCTCCAGCAATATCAAAAATTTTCAAAGAAGTATTGTCCACTACGTATAAATAATCTCCAACAATGGAGAATCGTGCCATTGAGCCGGAAATACCTACCTGTGGTGCCTGTCCACCACCTGCAGTGCTATTAAGCACGTTTACTTCGTCAAAGATTATATCACTTCTTGTTCTAAGAAGGTTGATTGTTTCACAATTGAGCACCTCGGTGATTACTTCACTTTCGTAATAAACCAAAACACGATCGTTGGCGATGTCTTCCCATATTGGCGGGAATACATTTTCGGTTCTCTGCTCCAATTTTGCATGATATATGTCATCAATATTAATGGTGAGCAAATCGGTGTAACTGTTGGCGAGTAAACGTCCATTTTTGATAGCAATATCTTCGCTGCCCGGGATGGAAATAAAGGCAATATTTTGAGGATTTGATGGCACAGAATTATCGATCACATGCACGCCATCTCTGCCTTCGTTGATAAACAGATAATTGTTGTAATAATATATTTTGCCGGGTTGACACAGTTCTTTGGCAGCTTCGCTAACGACCTTGCCATTGTGAACTTCTGCTATTGTTTTGTAGATGGGCGTTTGCTGGATGTATGTGACTTCTCTTTCGCAAGTGTCCTGTAAACAAGACTGTAATGAGCAACTGGCTACCAATAGCATACCAAATAACAGGAAATTTATTTTTTTCATTTTTGCAATTTTTTTGTATGTAAAAGGATATACAGGAAGTATAAAAATTCCTCCATAAATCATTCACTTTCATAGACAGGAGCAATTGCAAAAAAGGTTTGAAAAAGAATACTTTTTTTAAAAAAATCAAAAATCCCACCACTCTTTAAGGCTCAGTTGAAGTGAATTATGGCTTGAATCAAAACGAAATTTCACCTCCTCAAATCGAGGGGCTCGCCAAGAGCTGTAAATATGCCCGGAGAAGGCAAAAGGTTCTGTCGGTATGCCAAAAAAATTGCGATCCAAATCACCATTATTATTGAGGTCATGCAAAACAGCAATGGCGTAATCTCCCCCATAATATAAATCGGGAATCCAGAGAGAAACCGTTCCGGTCTGATTAATTTCCACGCGTGTTAAAATAGCTTTTTCTTTATCCAAAAAAGTTTCAGAAGAGTCGTAGAGTCCTACCCAAATGACCCCGGAGGTAGATTGTACATTGTTTATTTCAACAAAAAGATCGCCTTTTTCCTGATTGGCAAATAATTGACTCAATAAAAGTATAAACAGGGTGAAAATCTTCATGAAATATGTGTAGTTACTGCTTTGAATACCAAAAATAAGTCTTTTTTTACACCTCTATTGTCTTTCGATAGACAATAGGTCTTATTCTACGATTACGACGGCTTCCCCCAATACCAATATTTTGCCATCCTGATTGCAACACTTGGTTTTTAAAGTAACGGTATGTGTTCGCTCAACCATTTCCTTAATTTCTATGGTCGTTGTGACGGTATCTCCGATGAAGGCAGGTTGCTTGAATTTCAGGGATTGAGTTCGATAAACCGTCCCATGCCCCGGCAATTTATTGGCAATGGCACTGGAAATAAAAGAAGCCACCAACATTCCATGCGCAATTCTTTTTCCAAAAGGAGTTGTTTTGGCAAATACTTCATCCAGATGAATTGGATTGACATCACCTGATGCTTGGGCAAATAATTGTATCAATTCATCCGTAATGACCGTTTGAGTCTGGGCAGATTGTCCTATTATTAAGTCCTTAAATGACATATTTTGTTGATTTAGTTTTAAAAATTTGGGCGCCCCCCGCCACAGGCGTGGTTGGGTTCACCTGGCGAGATGATAGGCTATCCACTACTACCGCCATCCTTCGCCAGTCGATACCGCTCCTATTCCTTTCGCAAGGCAGCCCTATTATCACCACAAAGGTATCATTTTCAATAAGGACTATACCTCAAAGAGGTGATTAAAAGTAAAAAAGAGTGCACTCTAAAAAGAAAAACTTTGGGTGTTGGTGACTTTTTTAAATGAACCCAAAAATAATATTTTTCGGGATTCTGGTGTAAATACACCGACTGTATTACATTTTGTCGAGTGGGATGGCAGTTCCAAAACCGGTATGCTGCGATGGTTCGGGAAATAAAAGGGGCACAAGGAGGGGAAGTGACATAATGAGATGCACCCAATATACCTTATCCCGCGACTTATTTGTTTTTTTAGTATAGTTTTCCGACCTTCGATATTTTTATTCAAATTTCCAATGATGTTGTTCAAAAAGTAGGT
>CAZNCI010000065.1:5153-15022 GCA_964571475.1 uncultured Saprospiraceae bacterium
TTGGCGATATACTTAATAAAACAACGCCAACACAATAATTTAATCATACAAAATGGGGCAGGGAGCACAGCAATATAATTTCATGGTCATAGAGGGGAATATTGGAGCGGGAAAGACTACGCTCTCTAAGATGATTGCCAGAGATTTTGATTACCGGCTGGTACTAGAAGAATTTTCAGACAATCCATTTTTATCTAATTTTTATACCAACCCCGAACGTTATGCCTTCCCTGTCGAGTTGTTTTTTATGACAGAAAGGTATAAACAATTACAAGAAGAACTAACCCAGCAAAACCTTTTTCAAAAAGGCACTATTTCCGATTATTTTTTCTTGAAGACACTGTTATTTGCCCGACATACCCTGAGCGGTGAAGAAAATCGCCTTTTTCATCGTCTTTTTGATATTTTAAATGCAGGGTTTCCCCATCCTGATATTTTATTGTACTTACATCGCCCCATTCCTGAATTATTGAAAAACATAAAAAAAAGAGGACGTAGCTATGAACAGGATATGAAGGATACGTATTTAAAACAAGTGCAAAATGGATATTTGGAATATTTTAAGAGCATTTCTAATTTTCCTGTGGTTATTTTAGAGCTGGAGGGGCATGATTTTGTGGAGAATAAAGAAAATTACCAATTAATCAAAAAAGTATTTGAACAATCGTACGCCAATGGTATTAATAATGTACTGTTTACGGATTTAAAAGCCTAAGCCGCATCACAAAAGTAATCGTAATTTAATTTGTTCACTCACTTGCAAATAAAAAGTAAAAAACATGAAAATATTAGTTATCGGAGGGGGTAATATGGGAATGACCTATGCTCAAAGTTTTTTAAGATCACATATTACGAGTAAAGAAAATATGATGATATTAGAAAAATCAGAGGAAAAAGCACGAGAGCTTGCCAAGAAAGATATTGGTACTATTTATTCCGACCCTAAAGATTGCCTTTCTAAAGCTGATTTGATTATTTTGGCGGTGAAACCTCAGGATACGGGTAAATTATTTGAGCAGCTAAAACCTCTTGTTACCGAAGAACAGGTATTTTTATCTATCATGGCAGGAGTACAAATCGAAACAATAACCAAAGCATTAAATGCTTCCAAGGTCGTCAGGGCTATGCCAAATCTACCTGCACAAATAGGGAGAGGTATGACTGTTTTTACTTCATCCGATGCCGTTACCAGGATTGAATTAGTCATGGTACAGAATTTACTCAGTACCACAGGGAAAGCCATTTATGCAGATAAGGAAGCAAGTATTGACAGTGCAACGGCTATCAGCGGGAGTGGACCTGCTTATGTATGGCATTTTATGGACGCCTTGGTTAAGTCTGCCCAAGAAATGGGCTTCAATCAATCAGAAGCTGAATTACTGGTCAGCCAAACATTCCTCGGGGCAATTGAATTATATAACGCTTCCAATATTTCTCTGGAAGAATGGATCAAACGCGTATGCTCCAAAGGAGGTACAACGGAAGCCGCACTCAAATCCTACAAAGGTAATGAGGTAGCCAAAGATATAAAAAAAGGAGCACAAGCTGCACTCAACCGGGCAATTGAGTTAGGTAAGTCTTAAATATATACAATTTGATAAAATAAAAACAACCAATCATGATAAGCAAAGATATTTTATGGAAAGGAATCATAGAGGATTTATTTGAAGATTTTTTATTATTCTTCTTCCCGCAATATGTAGATCAAATAGATTTCAGCAAGGGATTTGAATTCCTCGACAAGGAACTACAAAAAATACAACCGGATAATAATTCCAAAAGAAGATTTGCTGACAAATTGGTCAAAGTATTTCTAAAAAATGGAAAGGAGAAATGGATACTTGTCCATGTTGAAATACAAGGCTATTTTGAAAAGGCCTTTGGGAAACGAATGTATATTTACCATTATCGAATTTTCGAGAAATTCCAAAAATCTGTCACAGCTTTGGCCATATACACAGATAAAAAGCCAAATTTCCATCCCAAAGGTTATTCCATGGAATTATGGGGTACTTCCGTTAATTACACCTTTAATACCTATAAATTAATGGAAAAAGAGTTAGCTGATTTTGAAAAAGATGCAAATAACCCCTTTTCTATTGTAATGAAAACCGCCTGGATTGCGCTGAAGGAAAAGGATGAAGTTGATTTTTTGGATTTAAAAATAAATCTTGCCCGCCAATTAATGAAAAAAGGCTTTTCAAAATCTAAAACCAATAGAGTCTTAAATTTTATTGGGCACTACATTCGTTTGCAAAATCCAAAAGAAATTCGTACTTTTGAAAGTGAAATAGATTCATTAACCAAACCACGTCAAGCAATGGGTATAATTGAAGGCATCCGGGAAGAACTTAAAAGACAAGCCATAGAGAAAGGGCTACAGGAAGGACTACAAAAAGGACTGGAAAAAGGACTACAAAAAGGACTGCAACAAGGCATTGAACAAGGCATTGAACAAGGCATTGAACAAGGCATTGAACAAGGTGAAGCCAATGGGATGAAAAAGACGCAGGCAACAACTATTGTCAATAGCCTTAATATGGGGCTTTCAGCTGACATCATCGCAGGTTTGTTAAATATTTCTAAGGAAGAACTTCCTTCACTGGTTAAAGAATTAATCTCTTCCGGTTTTTTAGAAAAAGATCAGGTAGCATCTCTTCTTGATGATTCACAACTTTAAAAAATTCATCAAAACAAATGACCTCTTTTCAGAAAGAGATTGGGGATTACTTGCTATAAGTGGCGGTAAGGACTCTACCCTTATGGCTCATCTTTTTCGAGAATGTAATTACAAATTCGGTATCGCTCACTGTAATTTCATGCTCCGTGGCGAAGAGGCGGACAAAGATCAATTATTTGTTCAATCACTTGCTCGAAAATTCAATGTTCCCTTTTATACAATTAACTTTAATACAAAAGAAATTGCGCAAAAAAGAGGGATTTCCATTCAGATGGCAGCTCGTGACCTCCGGTATAAATGGTTAGCCGAAATTCAAGTCCAAAACAATTATCAATTTCTCGCGACAGCTCATCATCTGAACGATTCAATCGAAACCTTGATTTATAACTTGGCAAAAGGATGTGGAATAAGAGGATTACAAGGGATTCCCATGCAAAATGGAACTATTGTTCGTCCACTTTTATTCGCTTCCGCAAAAGAAATTGAAATCGAAGTATCTAAGCGAAATATGCCATATAGAGCAGATGCCTCCAATCAAGAGACAAAATATGCCCGGAATAAAATTCGACATAACATCCTCCCTCAGTTAGAACAATTAAACCCTTCGCTTATTTCCACTTTTCGGGATAATATACAGCGATTCAAGGATACGCTTCTTTTATTCAATCAGGCAGTTGACCAGTTTAGGGGCCAATATGTTACAGAGAAAAACGGGCTTTTATTTATTGATAAAACAGCATTGATACAAGAAAAAGCAAAATATACTTTGCTGTACGAACTCGCAAAAGACAAAGGATTCTCAAATACACAAATTAAAAATATACTGTCCCCTGCTACCAGTGTCGGTGCTATTTTTTATTCCGATAACTTCCGGCTTTTAGTTGACCGGGAACATTTTATTATATCTCCTCCTGCTTATAAAATGGAGCCTATTTCTATCCAATACGAAGATTTACCTATCTCAATTCCCATTTTAGAGCAAAAATTAACCTTCGCAAAACTAATGAAGCATCCTTTGTCTATTCCCAATGATAAAAACATTGCTTTTATCCATGCGCAGGCAGTGCAATTTCCTCTAACCATTAGAATATGGAAAAATGGGGATTTCTTCCTCCCTCTGGGAATGGGGGGGCAACGTAAGAAAATTCAAGATTTCTTCTCTGATCTCAAATTGTCCATTTTTGAAAAGGAACAGCAATTATTAATCCAAAACGGTAATGGCGATATTATTTGGGTAGTTGGGAAAAGACTGGATGAACGATATAAAATAAAAGAAGAAACGACTAGCTTTTATAAAATATCCATTGCTTAATCTCCTTTTTGTTTAAGTCACTTCTTTTTAAAAAAGTAGTATTAATCCTGGCCTCACACCTCCTTTAATAAACCTTCCTTGTTGAAAAATCATTCTTTTTCAATGACAAATATCAACAATTAGGCAAAATTCAGCGGCTACATTTGCAATTATTAGTGGCGTTTACCTCATTTCTTGACCGGTATCTCACTAATATTTATTGAAAAACTAATACGTTGAAAATTGTAACTTTAAACTGTATAAAATCATGAAAAAAATTAGTCTATTTATTCTAACACTTGCAATATCATTTCTCGTTGTGAGCTGTGGGAATGACAAACCAGAGGTTAAAAAAGAGGATAATAAAAAGGAGGACTCCATCAAAAAAGACGGAGTTTCATTGACGGATGCAGAAATGGAAAGAGGAAAGCAAATCTTTTTTGATCGATGTGCCGGTTGCCACGGTTCTACTCGTAAAGGGGCTACTGGACCTTCTTTATTGCCCGATGGGGATGGCAAATTTGCAGCCACCAAAGATTTAGGTGCCGCTGGAATTAGAGTCTTTATCGAAAATGGAACACCTGGTGGTATGCCCGAATGGAAAGGTATTTTAGCTGAAAAAGATATCGAAATCATGACAAGGTTCTTGCAGGTAGATCCTCCAAAAATTCCACCCTTCACCATGAAGGAAATCAAAGATACCTGGGAGCTTGTCGTCCCCGTAGCCGACAGACCAACCAAACCTCAGCACAAAAGAAATATTGACAATTACTTTGGTGTAATTATGAGAGATGCCGGTAAAGTAGCTATCATTGATGGTGATACAAAGGAAAAATTAGCCGTATTGAAAACTGGTTTTGCTGTGCACATCCTTCGTACTTCTGCTTCGGGAAGATACTTTTATTCCATCGGTCGTGATGGTCGTATTACGATGATCGACACCTATACTGAAACGCCGCAGATTGTTGCAAAAGTTAGAGCGTCTTTCGATGCACGTTCCGTTGAAGTAAGTAAATACAAAGGACCTAAGGGTGATTTTTATGATAAATATCTAATAGCTGGTGGATACAATCCTAGTCACTTTGTTATTTATGATGCGCAAACGCTAGAACCCCTAAGCGTAACCAAAACTTCAGGAAATGCTTGTGATGGTGAAAAAGAGTTTGTTGAAGAAGCCAGGGTTGCTTCTATCGTAGCATCACACACTGATCCAATTTGGGTCGTAAATGTGAAAGAAACAGGTATGGTTTGGCTAGTCGATTATACCGACCCAAGAAATCCTAAATCGACTCAAATTCCTTCTGCAAGATTCCTACACGATGGTGGGTGGGATGCAAGCGGGCATTATTTCTTAGTAGCTGCCAATGCCAGTAATAAAATTGTCGTGATAGATGTACCTAACAAAAAATTGGAAAAAATTATTGACGTAGGTATCAAGCCTCACCCTGGTAGAGGTGCCAATATCAAAAATAAACTGGGGAATCTTTGGGTAACCAGCCACCTGGGCGAAAATAAGCTATCTTTCATCAAAACCAATAAAGGCAAAGGTCAGTGGACGGTCGTTAAAGAAATGAAATTACCGGGTGATGGTGGTGGAGCTTTATTCGTGAAAACTCACCCTAAGTCTAAACACCTATGGGTGGATAGAACACTCAATCCTAATGCAGAGCTAAACTCATCTGTGACCGTTATTGACGTGAATACATTGGAAGTTATCAAACAAATAAAAATGCCGGAAGAAGTGAACGGAAGAGCCGTACACATGGAATATAATAAAGCCGGTGATGAAGTATGGATCTCTGTATTTATGGGTAAAGAAAGCGGTATCGTCATCTATGATGACAAAACGCTTAAACTCAAGCAAGTAATCAAGGGTGACTGGGTAGAAAATGCTACCGGAAAATTCAATATGTACAACACCACCCACGATATTTATTAATCTCATTCATCAAAATCAGTGCTGCTATGCAGCACTGATTTATTGCTTTTCTTATACTTAATCATACACAATTTTTAAAGAAATGAAATTTCAATTACCTATATTGATCCTGGTGCTTCTATGTACTAATGTTTTATTTGCTCAAAATTTAGATATTGATACGCTCAAAAATATTGAACTCAAAGAAGTAGTTGTTACCGCACAATACGCTCCGCAACCAGCCTCTAAATCTGTCTATAAATTAAATGTTATCAACGCATCACAAATTACCAATAAAGGTGCGAATAATCTTCGTGAATTGTTGTACCACGAGCTCAATATCGACTTAGAACAACGATCTGTATTTGGCTCCAGCCTTGAAATTCAGGGTATTTCCAAGGAAAATGTAAAAATATTAGTGGATGGCGTTCCTCTGATTGGTCGCTTAAACGGTATCATTGACTTGTCACAAATTAACCTTGATAATGTCGAGCGTGTAGAAATTATCCAAGGACCTACTTCCGTATTTTATGGGACAGATGCCATGGCGGGAACCATCAACCTCATTTCCAAAAAAAGACAACAAAATGAAATAGAAGGTAGTGTTTCTGCCTATTATGAATCCGTCAATGCCAGCAAATTAAATGCTAATTTAGGGTATATGAAAGGGGATAATAAATTAAATGTCAATGCCGGCCGCTATAATTTTGGCGGTTATTCCCCCATTCAAACTGCTTCCCGAAATAAAGCATGGGAAAGCAGAGAGCAATACTACGGTGGTTTACAATTTGCCCATTGGTTCAAAGAGTTGAAATTAAATTATTCAGGTGATTTCTTTACGGGGGAATTAATTAAATTGGGAGAAGCCGATACGACCAATAATGCCAAAGACGTCTATTACCGCACTAGAAGAATTAATAACAGCCTGAGCCTTAGTGGAAATATTTCTGATAACCATTTCATAAATATCACCACCGCTTATTCCGATTATTTACGTTATAATGACACCTATTTGACGAATGTAACTTCAGGTGAACAAACCAAATTAGCTCAAAGTATTGGTCCCGATACAAGTAGATTCAACCTTGCTTTTCTCAAAGCTCAATTCAGTAATACGCAGGATGCTCTCATCAGTTACACTCTAGGTACAGAGATAAATATCGAATCGGTAGAAGGGGGGCGGATTTTAGATCACCAACAATCTATTCAGTCCTATGCGCTATTTGCAAGTGCTAATTTTACAGTAATGGACAAATTGGGCTTGCAACCCGGGTTGCGATATACCTATAATGATACCTATGGTGATTTATTGACCCCCGCTTTTAATTTAAAATGGAATTTGGGTAATCAATCACGATTATTAGCCTCCTATGCCAGAGGTTATCGAGCGCCTTCATTAAAAGAATTATACCTCGATTTTTCATTTCCCGTTGGTCCTTTTACTTTTAATATTATGGGAAGTGATACGCTAAAGGCCGAGAAATCACACAATTTTAATGTATCGCTTTACACCCCAATTCAGATTGGTGACAACCAAAAAATAACGATAGAGCCGGCTTTGTTTTACAATAATATTTCAAACCTGATTGCGCTGAGTGCAACAGTAGATCACAAACGAAGCTATATCAATATTAATACACACAAAACACATGGGGGAAATTTGGATTTGACCTATCAGATAGGCGACTATTTTTCAATTAGGTCAGGCATTGCTGTAACAGGGCGCTATAATTCTTTTTCTGAAGATGAAACAGCAAAATTGGATGAATTTTTATATACGACCGATTTCAATTCACAACTATCCTATGCCCTCAACGATTTAGGCTTATCCATGTCTCTTTTTTATAAAAGAGCCGGGGAAAGAACGGGTTATGCTGTTGAACGGGGAACGGGTAATTTGATCGAAACAGTTATTAATGCGCACGATATTCTCGATTTTACGGCAAGTAAATCTTTTATGGGTGATAAACTTAGACTCAACGCAGGTGTAAAAAATATCTTGGACGTGAGAAACCTGGATGCCGTTCGTACTCAAACAGGTGAAGCACACGCTGTGAGTTCCTTCCTATGGGGAAGAACTTTCTTTGGTCGTGTAGAGTGGAGATTTTAGCAATTAATACACCTGATTGAATTGGTCGATTAAAATTAATCAAATATATAACCAATCATAAAGAATATAACATTATGAAAAATTTTACCAAATTATTTTTTATCGCCTTATTGATGATAGGCTTTAGTATGAATATGGTGGCGCAATTTACCCTTAGTGGAGAATTTCGCCCAAGGACGGAGTATCGCCATGGATATAAAGCATTGGCTGGCGTAGATCAGGATGCAGCCTTCTTCACGGATCAACGAACACGGTTGAATTTTGATTACAAATCAAAAGGATATCGCTTCTTTGTCAGTATGCAGGATGTTCGAGTATGGGGTGCTCAAAAGCAACTCGTGGTGACAGATGGATATACCACTACCTTGCATCAGGCTTTCGCCGAAATTTTCTTAAATGACCAATTCACCGTTAAAGCCGGTCGTCAGGAAATTATTTATGACGATCACCGTATCTTTGGTAGTGTGGGATGGGCTCAGCAGGCAAGAAGCCATGACGCCGCTATCTTTAAATACAATAAAGATGGATTTAAATTGGATGTAGGTTTGGCTTTTAATCAGAATGCTGCCGGACTTAAAGGCACGACTTATACCGTGGCGAAAAGTTATAAAACTTTCCAATACCTATGGTTACACAAAAAGATGGACAAGATCAATTTTAGCATTCTGGCCTTGAATAACGGGCAACAGGTGAAAGACTTTAATGGCAACTTCATTAGCGGTGTTCACTACACTCAAACAATCGGTACCCGAGTGGGCTACAAAGCCGGAAAATTAGCCGCTTTCCTTTCTTATTACTATCAGGGAGGAGCCATGGCAGACTCTATCGGAACCAAGCTAAATGCCAGCTTATTGGGGTTGGATGTTGCATATAAAGCGACGGATAACCTAACCGTAGTCGCTGGTTTTGAGCAGCAAAGTGGTAATAGTCAGGTGACAGCTTCTGATGAGAAAAATGCCTTCACGCCTTACTTCGGAACCAATCATAAATTCAATGGTTTTATGGATTATTTCTACGTAGGCAATCATGGACAAAGTGTTGGTTTACAAGATGCTTATTTGAAGTTCAAATATAAAAAAGGAAAACTCAATGCTGGGCTTGATACCCACTATTTCTTGGCAGCAGCCGACGTTAATGATGGAACAGGAAAAGCCATGGCCGCTGGTCTTGGTACCGAATTTGATGCCTATTTAGGAACAAAAATCGCCGAAGGAGTCGCATTCAAATTGGGCTATTCTCACATGATTGGCACCGAAACCATGCAACAATTAAAAGGAGGAGATTTCAATGAAACTTCCAACTGGGCGTATATGATGGTCGTTATCAAACCCACTTTTATCAAAAAATAGTAAATATATTGTGAAATATTAATACCGTTAATTTTGGGTGAGCTCTTTTTAGCTCACCCTTTTTTGTTGGTGACTTAGGAACTAAGTTATTGTTATATTAAACACAGTCTATTTAGTGGCAAAGAATAAGTTGCGGGGGGAAAAGACGGGACCCTTCCCCAATCCCACCACATCTATGCTAAATATCAACTTATCAAATGAGGGGCAGGGAATTCAAACAGTGCGGGGTGTCAACCTATTGGGAGAGGAAATCGTCAAAGAGCGCTATCCGTTCCAAACTTCCATTTCTATCAATAGTTCAAATTGGTCACCTGGACACTACATCGTCATTATCAACGCCTACTGGATAGAAAAGATGGTGGTGGAATAAGTTGCCGGCGGCATTAAACAGCACCTTAAAGCGCTGGAAGCGCGGCATTATGGTAATAATCGCATGGCACAAACCTGATTTTGGCATCATTTTTGCTTTTTTTGCAAAAATGGTGCCAAAATCAAGAGCTAATTCCTACTTTTAACTACCA
>CAZNCI010000066.1:0-14841 GCA_964571475.1 uncultured Saprospiraceae bacterium
AAGTTAAAGAATTAAAGAATATTAACTATCACAAACTTGCTTCTTGATGCACTAGACATGACAGAACTTCCTCCTTCGTCGTCGCTCTGCATGTCGATGTATATTAGGCACCATTAAAAATGAAAAATATGAAGAGCGTAATTTTAATTTATGTATTTTTATTGTTATCAAATATTGTGATTGGTCAATATGATTATTATACAAGTGATGGCAATTTGTTTACTCAGAGAGTTATTGAGACAAATGATGGGGGCTTGCTAATAGGATCATATGAAAACTGCTTTACTCCTGGTAGTGTAACACTAGATGGATGTATTTATGCTATTTTTTTAATAAAGACCGATGCCGAAGGAGATACCATTTGGACTAATTCAGTTAGTTTCAGTACTCAATATGGTAGAGGAATAAATATGTTTGAAAATGACGACAATACTTTTACGATAATAACAATAACTAATAATGCTACTGTTTGTGCAGGGTTCATTATAAGTGGGGTTAGAAAAATAGAAGTATTGAATTTAGATTCTAGCGGTGAAATAATAAATGAAGTGACGTTTCCCGATAATTGCGAACTAATCATGAAAGATATAGTAAGGTTAGATAATAATAAATATGTGATTTTAGCATATTATGACGAACCTATCTTTATTGAGCCAGAAGGTGAAGGGAGATTATTTCTAATGGATAATTCTGGTAATATTTCTAACGAAGTAGTTTTCCCTGAAGAAAAATTTAAAGGTGGAATGTTATTGCGCACTGGGCCAAACGAAGTTCTACTAACTGATGTTGACGATGATGGGAATATGATTTTTAAAGAATTTGACACTCAATTAAATTTGTTGAATGAGACTATAAACACAGCACTAGATTATTCATGCTTTCAGCTTTTAAATAATAAAAAATACGCTAAAAAATTAACAAATGGGAATCTTATGCTTTTTTGTTACGAAGGCTCATCAACCTATCAAAATTCGCATTTTTTTATTTTTGATGATTCATTCGATTTAATTTTCGAAAAAACCTCTACTCTGCTTAGCCCAACCAATTTTATTGAAGGAGTGGATAATGAAATTGTAAATGCATCGCGAAATGAAGTGTCAAGCTCAGTTACAAATAGCCAAATTAATTATTTTAATGTATCAGGTGACTCTTTATCTTCAACAATAATATATGGATTAGAAAAGGAACGGCCATCTGAAATTATGAATTTTCAAAATAGCAGGTTCGTAGTTGTAGGAAGTGCTAATTGTTGCAGTGGAGATATAGCCCCTACTAAAACATTTTTAACAATTCAAGAATACTTAACATCAAGTGTCAGGCAGAATGTTAAATTAGAAGATGTAAAAATTAACCCCAATCCTACTAGCAATGAAATCACTATTGATATTAGAGGATATGAGGGAGTAGTTTATGAATTTGATTTTCAATTATATGCAACAACGGGAAACTTAGTATTAGAAAAAAGAGGGAATATTGGAAATGCTCATATCTCGCTAGATAAACTAGTTCCAGGAATTTATTTTTACAAGATTCTAACCAATAAAGAAGAAATCAAACAAGGGAAAATAATAAAAAGCGGTAGCTAATAACTAACTTCTTCAGCCCCCCATCATTCAAACAATAAATCATATAGCCCCATTCAGGACATTATGTTAACTTGACGGCGATCTGACAAACTTCCCGTTCTTTTTTACCATATTTTAAAAAAAATGCTTTCTTTTGATGCAAAAAATACCATGCGTTCAACTAGATTTACCTATTTACTGTCCTTTCTTTTCTTATGGCTTAATTTTTCGCTACCGGCTCAATCGCCATACACCCCTTATGATGATGGCCCGGGATTGATTAAAAGCTATAAACCTGCCTATCAGGAGGATTATCCCGATTGGGCTAAAATGCTTTACGATTATCCGGTGAATTACAGGGCGCTGGTCAATGCCTATGAGCACGGAAATAGGGATAAATCCCGGTTCGCACCAATTATTCGTTACTACAAACTATGGCAAAGAAAAATAGCCCAATATGCGGATGAAAATGGCATCATTCACTTACCCAGTCTCTCCGATTATTATTTGCGACTGAAAAAGAATCAACTTGCTGCCAAGGCAACTGCTGAATTAAAAACCGAGTCCAATTGGACGTTCCTTGGTCCTAAACAGACCTTTTGGCTCAATGAATCGGGGGAGGCACAAGTGCCGGCTGCCTGTCCCTGGCAGGTGAATATTTATTCCTTTGATGTCTTCAATCCCAATCCAGACATTCTTTATTGTGGAACGGAGACGGGCTTTGTCAATAAGACCCTTGATGGAGGAATGACCTGGAATTTATTGGCTGCAAACTATCATTTTGGCGGTGGGGTAACCGCTGTTGCTATCCATCCTTCCAATTCGGATATAATTTATGTTTCTGCTGGCAGCCAAATTCATAAAACCATGGATGGAGGTACTACATGGACGCCGATGCTGGATGTGGGTGATCTTTTTAGAGCGGATCGTCTCGTTATTGATCCTGACAATCCTTCAAAAATTTTGGCAGCAACGGATACGGGGGTCTTTATTTCTTCTGATGCAGGGCAGACATGGATGCATCCCTGGGCGGCTCCTACCTGGGATATTCAAATTAAATGGGAGGACAGCAGTAGAATTTTTGCCCTGACTAAATCAGGTGATAATTTTGCGATGGTTGAGTCAATAGATGGTGGTCTTTCCTTTGCGGAGCAGGCTAATTTTCCCAATACAATTTCTGAAGGTAGCGGTGGCTTATTGGCAGCGACTCCGGCTGATCCTAATATTTTGGTGGCCATTTTGCTTAGCGCAAATAATACCCCGTTTTTGTACAAAGAGACACTCGATACCGGCGTTTGGAATTTATTGGCTACCGGTCAATCTACCGCTTTTCCCATGGATAATGGACAGGGCTTTTTTGATTTGGCGCTAGGAATGTCTCCTACGGATGCCAATGTGATATTTGTAGGAGCGAGTACCTTGTATAAATCGGTAGATGGTGGGCAAAATTTCACCGCTATTGGTGGTTATCATGGGGATTTTCCCATCCATCCGGATATACAGGATATCAAAGTATTACCGAATGACAGTGTATGGGTTGCAACCGATGGTGGCATGACTTTTTCGACTGACTATTTTACACAAACAGAAAATGCTTTTGCCCGAATTAAGGGCATTGTTGGTTCCGATATGTGGGGCTTTGATCAGGGCTGGAACGAGGATTTGGTGGTCGGTGGTCGTTATCATAATGGAAATACCGCTATGGCCGAATTTTATCAGTCCAAGGCGCTGCGAATGGGTGGAGCCGAATCTCCTACAGGCTGGGTATTACAGGGCAAAAGTAGGCATGTCGCCTTTAATGACCTTGGCAATGGATGGGTTTTACCCGAATATGCAGAAGGCAACCCCCAAGGTCGGTTTATATTTAGTCAATATCCTAATATGGATGAATATGGCGGACGTAGGAGCAATTTGGTCTTTCATCCCAATTATTATGGGACAGTTTATTTGGGGGAAGGCAATGCACTGTGGAAGAGTACCGATATGGGCGTGACTTATGACTTGATTCACAACTTTAATTTTCGGGTGAGATTTTTACAAATAAGTCAATCCAACCCCGATGTTTTGTATGCGGATATTGTTAACCGTGGATTATTTAAGAGTACAGATGGTGGTGAAACATGGGAAGCCAAACCGGCTTTGTTTTCCAATGCTGGTGTTGATGATTATTGGAAGGGAAAGCTGTTTTTTACCCTTTCTCCGACCAATGCAGATGTGATCTATGTTTGTTTACAAAATGGTACCTGGTCTTCCGATATTGGAAAAGTATTTAAGTCAATGGACGGAGGAGACAGTTGGCAGGACTGGACGGGGAGTCTTTCTGTTTATACCAAAAATTTAGTCATTCAGCCAGACCAAAATGGGCATGATATCCTCTATTTATTTAGCAATGGTGCGAATGGTGCATCTGCCGGTGTTTACAAAAGAGGCGATGGGATGGACGATTGGGCTGATTTTGGAAATGGGTTTCCCGCCGGTTTTTGGGTAAATGCCGCCCTGCCCTTTTATCGGGACAGCAAAATCCGTGTAGCAGGAACTGCCGGTGTCTGGCAATCTCCTATGGCAGAAGAAAACTTTAGACCCATTATCAATCCATGGGTCAAAAGCAGTTACTCCAATTGTATGTTTGATACTTTGTTTTTTGACGATCACTCGATCCTGAACCACGAAGGGGTGAGTTGGCATTGGTCTTTCAGTCCGGAGCCCGCTTATATTAGTGATGCTGATAGTCGAAATCCTCAAGTCGTACTGGAAAGCCCGGATAGTTATGATGTAAGCCTTTCTGTGACAAAAAATGGCATTACTTATGATAAAACAATTGCCAATATGGTAACGACAACCACCTGTCCCTCTATTGAAGATTGCAATAATCCGGCAAGCGTACCCAAAGATATTTGGTCCCTGCTTTATGTGGATAGCGAAGAAGTTGGTTATCCCGGTTTGGCAACGATGGCTTTTGATGACGACCCATCCACTATATGGCACACGCGCTGGAGTACCGGTTCTGACCCCTATCCACACGAAATTCAAATCGACATGGGGGCGCATTATCAGGTGTCAGTATTTGAATACTTAGCACGGTCAAACGGACCCAATGGTCGAATCAAAGACTACGAGCTTTATTTCAGTGATGATGGTGAAAATTGGTACACCCCAGTTCAGGTAGGGCAATTTGTCAATACGGCTGCTCCGCAAAAAGTGGAGTTTAATCCACCGGTTGAAGGGCGCTATTTTCGATTAGTGGCACTATCGGAGGTCAATGATAATGCCTGGACTTCTGCTGCGGAATTCAATGTAGTGGGCTGTAGAGCGGTCGTAGGAGTAGAGGATCATTTTGATGCTTACGCAAATATAAAAGCATTTCCTGTGCCTACTTCAGGCAGGGTGGAAATTTCATTAGCACCAGCCGAAACTTATCAATATACATTTTGGTCTGCCAATGGTCAATTATTGGATCAGGGGCAGCTCACACACGGAAGTTTTGACTTGAGTAATTATCCAGACGGCATCTATTTGATTCGATTAAAGGATGGGAAGGGTCGTGTATTTAGAGTAAAAGTGGTGAAAGGTCACTAAACAACTGAAGTACTATCAGCTGTTAAACTATTCACGGCTTAGACTTCCTTTAGGATGTTTTTTTTGGTGGAGGCATACTCCTCTTTAGTAATTAAATCCATTTCAAAAAGTTTTTTTAATTTCTTGAGACGGTCGGTAATGCTTCCTTTTTCGGTTTTGTCGGCATATTGTTCGTCAGGGGGTGTTTCTTCCATGTGGGAAGCAGCTTGTTGTACAGTTTCGACGAGATTAGTTTCTTCGGTCTTGCTTTCGGAGGACATTTTACAGCCAAATTGCTCTTGAAAAAAGTCATCTAATTCATCAGCCTTTAGGGCCAAATGGATGAGGTTATTTTTGATTTCCTCTTTCCTTTCGGAATAAATATCTGATAAATGGGTGCGATAGGAGAGGTAAATATTATTGTCATAAATACCCAATTGGTAAGGGGAAACCTTATTCTCCGTAATATAGATGAGTAATTCCTCCAGCTGATCTTTGGGTAATATGTTCAATGGAGAGGTCGCGAATAAATAATTATTGTTGACCACAAAAATACGGATAATGGCGCTGCCTTGATAAAATTCCCAAAAATCTCTGCCGGCTCTACATAGGACGGGGTTGGCTCCTAGTTCCGTTAATGCTTCTTCTGTGAACTGGGCAAAATGTGATTTTTCAAACTCCTCAAAGACGGAACTGTCGATATTCGCACCGCAATTGGGGCAAAATTCACTTGGCTCTTCTGTGAAATGGTCACAGGAGTTGCATTTTACACGGTATTTTACATCTTCAAAATGATAGTCATTTATTTCCTTAATAACATCAGTATGTGGTATCCCAAAACCGACATTATCTGCCTGAGTGAATTTGGAGGTGGTGACTCCTACCAAAACACCATCTTTATTCAACATCGGACCTCCTGAATTGCCCGGATTTACGGCGGCATCCGTTTGTATATAATTTCGCCCGTTCATGGGTTGATTGACGGCGGAGACAATACCTTCCGTTACCGTAAACGGCATTCCAAAAGGAAAACCATTGATATAAACAGTATCCAGATTAGCCACTTTGTAATCTTTGACGAGTTGGATGCTTCCTTTGGTTGTTTTCAAATCTTCTACTGCTAAAAAAGCGAGATCAACATCGGGATTGACCATTGCCACCTTCGCTAAATAACGATTGTGTTTGTGATCTTCTACCGCTACTGTTTTACTTCCCTGAATGACATGAAAATTGGTGATTAGAAAATCGTAACCTTCCACTTTGAAGCCCGTTCCCGTTCCATTGGCGGTAATTATTTTGTAGATTGAATCTTGTGTATTCTTCATGCTGTATTCTTAGTGCCTAGTTGAAAAGTTTAGAAAAGAAGCCCTGCTTTTTCTTTTGATTCGGTTGCGTATTGATACTGCCTTCCTGTAATGCGTAGAAGACTTTTGCGAGTTTCGGGGCCGCATCATTGGGGTCCAAACCGGATACTTCCTCTAATACGCTATGAATGGCGTCTTTGTAGGAGGCTTCCAAATTATAATCATAGATAAGCTTCAGGAAAGTAAATTGCAAATAATAGGAGAGGTTGAAATTACTTTCAATTTTTTCGTAATTCTTGACACGCTCAATATCTCTACTGAGCCTGTCTGAAATAATTTGCTCTGAACTTCGCCAACGCAGGGAGATGAATTGATCGGCATGATAAACATCTTTCATGATCTCTGACTTGGATTTTTTTACCAATTTTTTCATGAAGTTGACGCATTTATCCACCCGAAAATTATGATCTAAATCCGAATTGAACAAATGATTGATATACTCTATCAAATCGGATCGTAGCTTACCCTGAACGTAAGGCATATTGGATATTTTCAACATGGAGATGGCTAAATTATCCCATTGGAATTCTTCCCAGTGTTTGTCTTTAAAAAACTGGGTGTAAGCTGTATAATCCTCCAGCACCATACTGATTTGTGCCCAAATTTGATCGGCTTCTTCTTGAGTGGGCACTTTTCTTTCGGGTTTATTATAGAATGCTGCCTTGTATTTTTCAATAAAAATATCGTCATAATCATCTGCAAAAACTGCTACATTTCTAAGAATGTCATAGACCTTATTGGGCTGCGCCAACTCAATGGGCATTTCGTATTCAAAACAGAGTTTGTCATCATAAAGTCGTATTTGAGCAAGCTTTAAAGGGCTGAAGTTTATTTCTGCCACCTTTCGAAGCAATGCCACTTTATTGGTCTTGTCCGTAATCCTTAAAAAAGGTGCTTTGACGCTGAAAATTTCATCTGTGATCTTGACCTGAATTTCGGCAGAGCCCTGCATTTGGACAAACTCAATATCCTGCCCCAAATCCATCCCCTCAAGAATATTCGGATTCATGAAGTTGACGATCTCAATGGCTGTTTTTTTGAAAGCTTTTTCATCAAAGGCATCCACTGCATTATTCCAGTGTTCCACTTTATTGATTGGATCATTGATGCGTGTGATAGGTCTTTGATACCTTGGTAATATGTTTTCCATGTTCTTTTATTATAATGGGGTAAAAGTAGGTCTTTTTATTTTTTCGGCTGCTATTTGAGCTTATTTTTTCAAAAATCAAATTCAATCCTTTCTCCTCCTCGTTTTTGCGCCAAGCGGCAAATCCCCTGTTCCGTTAATTGAAATACCCTGGCATAACCACCCGTCGTTGGGCAATCACGCATCAATACGATGAGCTGCCCTGAAGGCGTTAATTGTACTGTTCCCGGCTGAACGGAGGAGGTGATAATGCCCGGAGCTGAAATATTAGTGTCGGTCTTTAGGCGGTATCCCATTCGGTTGCTTTCATTGGAGATGGTGAAGCTTCGGTGTAATAATTGTTGTTGGATATTGGGCGGTAAATGGTCAAATTCAGGGCCTTTTGTTACAGGGATTTTGGGGTTGGTGGAAAAGTCCTGTTGTATCCTGACGGAAGTGTTGGACGGAGTAGGGGAGGGGACGCTTTTCTGAAAAGGTAGTACGTCTCCTTTTTGTATTTTCGAAAATTTGGTAATCCCATGGTAAAAACTACGGCTCCCCAGTTTTATGTCCGTATCGAATCCTCCGTTGATGGCCAGGTAACAACGCAATCCGGAAAGGGCTGTTCCTATTTTTAAGCGACTGCCCTTTGGAACTAAAGTAACCTTGTTTAATGGGATTGCC
The DNA here is from genome assembly GCA_964571475.1 of uncultured Saprospiraceae bacterium. Taxonomy (GTDB): domain Bacteria; phylum Bacteroidota; class Bacteroidia; order Chitinophagales; family Saprospiraceae; genus JALVDO01. Next base: position 8,295 of record CAZNCI010000066.1, read on the forward strand.
CTTTGATCCAGTATTGGACGGAAGTCTGCTCCGGTAATACAAATCAATGCTTCCTGCTCAAACGTTAAAATTGGGCCTTTTAAGGTCATTTCCAAAACAGCAGCATTGGGGGGATTATTGAGCAGTAGATTGGCTAAAAGAGCGGACTGGCTGTCCATAAATCCTGCTATGGGTACGCCCCATTTGCGAAAGCCAAATCGACCGCTATCCTGAATACTGGAGTAGATACCTGCTGCAATTACCTTAACCATTGGCTTTTATTTTTAGTTGATGGTAGGCTTCTAATTCAATGGCTTCAAATTTTATCTGATCCCCTGCTTTTAAAAACACTGGTATTGGTTGTTGCAGGTCAAAAAAGGAAATGGGTGTTCTGCCCAAAATATGCCATCCTCCCGGGCTATCTACCGGGTAAACTCCCGTTTGTTGCCCTCCGATAGCAACCGATCCTTTCCTGACCAAGGCTCTCGGCTGATCCAGTCGAGGCGTTTTTAATCTGGCATCTAATCCCGACAAATACGGAAATCCGGGCAGAAAACCAAGGAAACAAACATCGTAAAATGGATGGGTATGTAATTTGATTACTTCAGCGATCTCCATTGATTTTGCTTGCGCGAATGAGACAATGTCCTGACCGAGTGATGGATGATAACAGACCGGAATATGCCAAATTTTTTTATCCTCTTTTGGAATGTTTTGTTTAGAGTGGTAAATACTTTTTAAATGTTGAATGAGCGGCTTCTTTTTTATTCCCTTACGGGGAAATACCGTTAGACTACAATAAGCCACGACCGTTTCTTCAATAACATCGGATAGCTGATGCTGAATTTTTTTGTCAAAGGAGTAAATATCTTCCCGGATTTCCGATTTGATCTCCTGTGGCCAGCTAATCAGTATCGCCTGCTCTCCAAATATTGAATAGGTGAGATGATAGGTCATTTTGAAATGTTTTCGCGAATAAATTCCAATATTTTCACCGCATTCTCCTGATCCCCATGTACACAAAAAGTAGCCGCTTCAATGTGTACTTCTTCGCCTTCGATGGAACGCACTTTTTGCTTATTTATAATCATGTAAATCTGTTGCCAGGCCTGATTTTTATCCACAATAAGGGCATTCGCTTCACTTCTGGATACCAATCGCAAATCACTGTGATAACGCCGGTCTGCAAAGGCTTCCGGTACTACTTCAAAATTTCCTTTTGCCAGCCTGGCGATGACGGATTGAAAAGGGGCGAAAATTGGAACATTCACCTGTGCCATCTTGATACCTGCCAATGCTGTTTGCGCAAAGTGAATATCCACGGCAGCGAGATTGTACAAGGCTCCATGTAGTTTGATATGACTCATTTCGACCCCTTCTTCCTGACAAATAGTATTGAAATTGATAATTTGTTGCCGGATGGATTGAATTAATTCAATATTGGAAAGATCCATCCTTTTGCGACCAAAATTTTCCCTGTCGGGGAAGGAAGGGTGAGCGCCGCATTTTACGCCGTATTTCTTAGCTAATTGAATGGTTGTTCTCATGCTTTTTTCGTTGCCATAATGTCCTCCGCAGGCAATATTACACGAGTCGATGAACGGCATGATTTTTTCATCATTCCCAATACCTTCTCCTAAGTCGCAATTGATGTCTGTCATACTTTTGGATTTACCAAATAAAAAAAACTTTACCAATACTCTTCATCCCCAATACCAATGTGATAACGATAATTCCCCACCCTAAAATATTTTGAAATTTACTGTTTTTATAATCACCTAAAATAGGACCCCGATTCATTATCCACAATAAAAAACCGGCGATAATCGGTAATAATAACCCATTGGCTACCTGTGCAAATTTGATGATCTCAATGGGTTTGATACCCGTAGAGGAAAAAATTACACCCAGTCCTAAAATCGCCATCCACACTATTCTGAATTTAGACGATTTGAGGTTTTTTTGCCAGCCGAAGCAGCCTTGAGCGACATAGGCTGCTGCCAGAGGAGCCGTAATGGCAGATGTAATACCCGCGGCAAATAAACCCGTAGCTAAAAAATACTTGGAATAAATTCCGAATAAAGGGGCGAGTCCCTTTGCCAGATGAGCCGCATTGCTCACTTCCTGCCCCTGAATGGCGGCAGCACTGACGATGATTGCCATAGAGACAATACCTCCTGAAATAATGGAAACCTGGGTGTCTTTTTTTGCTTTTGCCAAATCGTTTGCCCCTTTCCATTTTTCCTGTACCAATGATGCGTGTAGAAACAAATTATACGGAACAACAGTGGTGCCGATTAGTGCAATAATAGTCAATAAGCTTCCCTTTGGGAAATGTGGAATGAAGAGTCCTTTCAGTACTGCCCAAATATTCGGTTGAGTCATTATTGCGGTAAGCAAAAAAGCAAAACTCATGATAATGACCAATGTCACCAGTACTTTTTCAATGATTTTGTAATTGCCAATGAATAAAAGTCCAAAGGCAATCAGTCCGATGAGCCAACTAAGGAGGTTGATGCTCCCACTTCCTACCCGAATGCTGGTGTTTTGAATGATTGTTTCCAATCCAAGCACTCCTCCACTTATATTACCTGCTTCATAGGCGGCATTTCCAACAATAATAGCCGACATAATTAATAAAATTGCCATCCATTTAAGCGTAGGGTGTTTGATCTCACTACGGATAGCTGTTGCTAAGCCCATTTTTGAAATAAGTCCCAACCTTGCCGCCATTTCCTGTAATACGACCGTCGCAATAATCGAAAATACCATTGCCCATAGTAGGACAAAACCGTATGTCGCTCCTGCGATGGTGCAGACGGTTACAGTGCCCGGTCCGATAAATGCCGCTGCTATTAATGCCCCCGGTCCTATGTCTTTAATCCAATTTTTCATTGTGTATTTAATTTTATTTCCCTGCTGTTTCCAGTGTTTCGTTTTAACCGCAAAGTTCGCAAAGTTTTACGCAAAGTCCGCAAAGCCGGTATTGAATGCCCCCCTCCGTGCCAACCGCTCCCCCTGGCGCCCCTTGCGAATCCCTTAGCGTTCCTTGCGTTTTTTTTACCGCAAAGCTGCTACATAAATAAAACCTAAGCGTCAAGTATTACTCTTATTTCTCTCCTGAAATTCTTCACATTTCTCCCAAGGCATAAATAGCAAAACTCCCCAGCCAGTGCCCGCCCTCATAACTATCAGAGACCAAATTAGGTAAGGAATACTGAATGTGCTTATTGGCGATGTTTTTGAGGTGCTTGTATTCCGGGAATTGATTCGCTAATCCATATAAACACCATGCCCGGCTGAAATTCACACCATCCAGATGCACCAGTTTTCCATCCGTTCGATCACTAATTTCACCAACGGCTAAGTCATAATTTTTATCCTTTAGCTGTGGCAAAAAAGCAGATAACCATGATTGGAATTCATTGGCAGGCAGCACCTTTCTCATAATATCCATTTCTTCCAGACAGGGAGACAGGAAATCAAAACCACCCGGTTCCCAACTAATTGGACAATTAGCATCTGAAAGGTAAAATTCTCTGGCTCTTTTTTCAATTAAGGCTTTGAAGTCCTGATGATTGAGCGTTTGGGCATAATCGTAGGCGAAAGACAATCCAAAAGCAGTATTGGCGTGTTCGCCGACCCGGATAGGGTAATGTAATTTGGGAAGAAAATCCATAAATTTGAGCACAATGAGGTCGGTCAATGGCTGTAGGTTGTTTTCCAGCTCCCTAGCCAAAGGTTGATCCCAAGTGTGTAATTCCTCTGCAAGTTTGAGCAGCCAGGCCCAACCGTAGGTGCGCTCCCATGATTGGTTGTGTTTGCCATGGAAATATTCAACTTCTCGGTTGATATTTTCTTTAGTGATATGGCTTTTTAGGATGCGCTTCAATTCGTCCGCAGCATCTATATTTGGGAATTTTTTCAGAAGGGCAACCATCGACCAATGCCCATGTACCGAACTGTGCCAGTCAAAACAACCATAAAAGGCCGGATGTAAGGTTTTAGGTGATTTTAAATCCTCCTCACCCCCAAGGGTCTGACTTAGTTTGTTGGGGTATTCCGTTTCTGCACAATGAAGGGGTAATTGAGCCAGTCGGTTAGCCTGAGCCAGATTCAATTGAGGAGCAGGGTATTGTTTCATTATTTTTGTGTTGGTAGGTTGAGTGTTGTTAGAAGAAGGAGACTGACAGGCATCCAATAGCAAAAACAGGAGCAAGCATAAGTGTGTGTGTCGCATGAGTTTGAATTTTTTGTAAAGTTACAAGAATTTTACCAACATTCGTAACTACTTAGCACCCTCTCTTTTTAGGTGAAAAATAGTTGGTTTGGTGGCTGTTGAAGCTACTTTTTTTGAAGTTATGCACCGCATAATAATAGAAAAGTAGTAAAAACAGGCGCAAAAGCAGCATTTTTCAACAAAAAGTGTGGGGTGCTAAGTAGTTACCAACATTCATAAATCACAAAACGTGCATCCTCATTGACAATATTTACCTCATCAAATAACTTGATTAAATGGGTTTTGTAATTCAAATGTAAATTGGCGACGACCAGGAATCGACCTCCTTTTTTTAGGCATCTTTTTGCACCTTTGAATAATTTGAGGGCAATTTCAATGGTATTTTCATACTCAAAATGAAAGGGCGGATTGCAAACGATTAAATCAAAATAATTAGCCGATAATTCTTCCGTGGTATCATTCCAGTGAAAGATGGAATTGGGCCCAGTCAGGTTTAATTTGGAGCTCTCGATGGCAAGATAATCATCATCCAATAAGTGTACCTCTATATTGTTTTTTTGCTTATGCAAATGATAGGCGATGATGCCGTTACCGGAAGCCAGATCCAATACTTTTTCTTCACCCGGCTGGAGCAGTAAATGTTGTAAAAGAAATTGGGTGGCAATATCAATTCGATGACCCGAAAAAACACCCAAATATTGGGTTAAACCCTGATTATTGTCGAGGAAAATGGCTTTTGTCCGTTTTTTTAAGGGCTTGTTTTTTTTCTTTTTTAGGATTAATAAGCGTGATTTTTTCCACGCTTTTGACTGTTCGGCTTCTTCAAAATAAGTGGCTGATATGGTCAGTGTTTTTTTACTGAAATGGCGGGTCATAAAGGAACAAATGACGAGCCCGTCTTCTTTTAAAAAAGGTAATAACTGAAGCAGGTACAATTCAAAAAGGTCACTTGATTTGGGGATTTTAATACAGGCAATATCAATGGTTTTTGGAAGTTTTTCCAGCGGGAAGAGGAATAGGCTTTCGGCATAAACGATATTGTTTTTTTTGAAATTTTGTTGCAGCGCTTTATACTGACTTTTGTACTGGATAATGAAGTAGGGCTGATGATAGTGTAATATGCCACTCAGAAAACCAAAGCGATCGTTATAAAGGACCAATTGTTTGCCCTCAAGTGATAGCGTTTCCAAATATTTGAGCATATATTCATCCCCGGCATTCCATGCTTTGAGTGAGCGGTTGTCCGTTTGAGGATACCGGTCGAAAGCGAAAGTTTTATTTTGATAAAGGAATTTCATAATTAGCGTAAAGTGATGGGGCAAAGGTAGCTTTTTTTATGGGAGTTCCTTTTTACGAAGTAGGTTTTTTATTTTCATGATGAGGACATACTAAAGTAGATAGATTTTGTGTTTAAGTGTTTAATTTTTTACATTTTTAAAAACAATAAACATGAATTTTACAAGAAAAATTAACGGTTTAATGATGCTATTTCTTATGGTTGCAGCTGTAACAATAATTAGCTCATGCACAAAGGATGAGGAGGATATTACCGCTCCTGTAACGAAGGTTTACGAAGGGGTATTTCAGAATTCGAATGGTTTCCAAAGCATTGATTATACGGTGACGGTGACAAAGGTTGACTATCATACCATTAAGGTTACTCCGGAAGATAGTAATGGAACAGCTTTTGAGTCTGTGATTATTGTCAACGCTCTTGGTAATCAGGTAGATGATTCTGCTGCGCTTACTTTTTCAACAATTGCGGGCAAACTTACTTTGTCTTATAACCGGTCTGGAGAACAATTTACAGGTACGGAGAAATAAAAAAGCCTCCAAAGGAAGTTTCTGTGGATTATGGTTGAATAATTTAGCCACGAAAGCTATCTCGCATCTCTTCGGGACAGGCTTCGTGGCTTTTTTTAGTAATACCTGTTTTTGACGTAGTAATATATTTTATTTTGAAGTTGCCGTTTTTTTGCGTGAGGTGGATGGAGGGCAGCTGACTGTAAGGAGGCTGGTGACGCCAAAGGCGTTACGGAGCGAACAGCGACTCCGGAATACACCGACCGCGCCTAAGCGTGGTCACGCCCTAATCATTTTCTAAATGAGGAGAGTGCTCTGTTTTTATAGATATGATCTAATCATTTGGGGTATTGATGACTTTTAGGAGTGGACTCAGTTTTAGTCATAAATGGGTAAGTTTAACGGTCTGAATTTTTTATATTAGGAAGAAAGAACTGCCGGTTTAGTGTCCAATAAACCGGTCAGTTCTGTTAAGGCAATTAAAAATAATAAATTAAACTCCGTCATTCGTCGGAGCAGCGTATT
>CAZNCI010000067.1:0-6512 GCA_964571475.1 uncultured Saprospiraceae bacterium
AGAGCTGCGATTGTAGAAGCGAAACATCATGTTAAGCTATTGGTGTTGATGGGGGGAGTCGATGTTTGGTCAAATGGGATTCATTTGAATATCATCGAAAATGCAACTAATTCAGCACAGGAAGCATGGAAGAATATTCAAGCGATAGATGATTTGATTTTAGAGATCATTCAATCTACAGAACACTACATTATTTCTGCTTTACAGGGAAATGCAGGCGCAGGAGGAGTGTCTTTGGCATTAGCGGCGGACAAAGTAATTGCCAGAAATGGAATTGTATTAAATCCGCATACCAAAAATATGGGGCTGTATGGGTCTGAATACTGGACTTACTTATTACCAAAGAGAATTGGTGTTGAAAAGGCAAATAAATTTACGGAAGAGTGTTTACCCTGGGGAGTCGCAGTTTCAAAGGAGATAGGCTTGATAGATGATTACTATGGCACTACAACTATCGAATTTGTAGATTACGTAAAAAAACAAGCCAAAGAAATTATCAATTTAAGCTATTTTGAAAAATTGCTCAAAGCAAAACAATTTCAAAGAAGGAAAGATGAGCGAAATAAACCATTAGAAGCCTATCGAACGGAAGAACTTGCAAAGATGTACAAAAATTTTTATGAAAATGATATGAATTTTGAGAAATATCGGCATGACTTTGTCCATAAAATCCCCGAAAAAGATGCCCAAAATGTTAAAAATTTATATCGTTGTAGAAGAGAGATTTACCGTAAACGAAAGTGGGAGTCCAAGGACTATAAAGCTGGATATAGCAGTCAGAAATCATTAGAAAAAAAATAAACATAAATATTATGGGAAAGAAAATGCAGTTAAGTTGTCCAATGCCGAAATTTGATTTTGATATTATTACCTTGGGGCATGGGAGCGGAGGCTTATTAACCAATAAGCTATTAGATAGTGGCGTCTTTGATATTTTAAAAAATGAAAAATTAGATAAACGCCATGATGGAGCATTTTTAACCATGGATGGTGAAATCGCGTTTTCAACAGATAGTTTTGTTATATCACCCATCTTTTTCCCCGGGGGGAATATTGGAGAATTGGCCGTCAATGGAACGGTAAACGATGTGGCAATGTGTGGTGCAATCCCAAAGTATTTATCTTTAAGCTTTATCATTGAAGAAGGGCTTCCCATGACTGATTTTTGGGAAATATTGGTTGGAATCAAAGATGCGTGCGACAAATCAGGAGTCATCGTTGTGACAGGAGATACCAAAGTAGTTGATAAAGGCAAAGGTGATAAAATATTTATTAATACAACAGGATTAGGGACAGTACATCCAAAGGCAAATATCAATGTTTTCAATATTGAAGTAGGCGATAAAATTATTGTTAGTAATTATATCGCCACCCATGGAATTGCGATATTATCCGTGCGTCAAGGATTAGAATTTGATACCACAATTGAAAGTGACACTGTCGCTTTGAACCATATTATAAACAACTTATTAGACAAATTTGGTTCCGATATTCATTTGTTTAGAGATCCGACACGGGGAGGCTTATCTTCTACCTTAAATGAAATTTCACGGGATATAAACTGTGGCGTTGTTTTGAAAAACAGTACTATCCCAATTCTTAATCAAGTGAAGTCTGCTTGTGAAATATTGGGATTAGATCCATTATACACAGCAAATGAAGGCGTTTTTATCTCTATTGTAAAGGCTGATATTGCGGATAAGGTAGTTGATAAATTGCATCAATATGATGAATGTAAAGGGGCTGCTATCATAGGCGAGATAGTGAAAGAGCATCCTAAAAAAGTGGTCGTTTCAAACGCTATGGGAGGAAAGCGGGTGGTGAGTATGCAAATTGGAGAACAACTACCGCGGATTTGTTAGTTAACTCCCATTTATGTAGATAAAAATTTTTGGTAGTATAGCAAATGAACTGCTACCTCAAAAAAGGATGTCACTTAAATTTAGTTCTTACGGCACTAGACAAAATAACTACACTTAGATCTTACTCCTCCGTGTCAAAACCAGGTCGGATGAATTTATGTGCATCGGGAAAGGCTTTGAGACTATCTTTTTTTAGACGGGAAAGCATTGCCAGCATATCTAATGATTCATCGGATAATTCAGGGATGGTCTCCCGGATAATATTCCAGGCTGCGAGGCTATCGTCAATGGCAATTAATGCGACTTTGGCACTGCCGTTGGCATCCGTTTGGATGGGATCATCATCGATCATGGGGAAATCATCGTCGGCCGTCGCTCTATTTAATTTGGCGCCAATTAGGAACATATTCCATTCGACAATTGAGATAGCTTCTTTGAGTATTTGGGCTTCATGGATAATGTCTTTTGCCCCTATATTATGTAATTGATTCAGTTGTTCTTCTTTTATTTTGAGTATATCTTCAGTATTGTCGAACCAGTTAATGGCTGCGAATCCATAATCTTTTGACGTTTTATTGATGTGAAGGAAGAGTTCTTTTTTTGGGGCACTTATTTCGGCTGTTAATTTTTGGGGGGCGATTAGGTCGTGATTAGAAATTTCATCAGATATTGTATTTTCAAAATCCTCTTCCATTTCCTTTAACATACTCTTTAATAACTCGAAGGCTTCATTAAGGTTACTTTGAACTGTATCCCAAACGTTTTTATCTGAGGCATGGATTTTACTTTTTGCTTCATGAAGTGCAACTTCGCATCTGTTAGCAAAGCGGCAACGTTCGCACCATCTGTTGCAATAATTGTGTACACCTGAAATCTTTTTGACTTCGATCATGAAAGAAAAATTAATAATTAGTTAAATTGTGAAGGGGTAAGATTATTAGTTGAATAACCAATAATAATCTCTGTTTTAGCAGAAAAACTGGAATAGTATCTAGAAATACATCCCAAAGATTATAATAATTAAGAAAAATTGCAAGAAAAAAAGTCATTCTTTTATTTTTTAAAGTAAAAAAAAAGGGGAGGTTATCCGGGCAAAATAAAATTTTGTGCGATATTTATACTGTTTTTCAATTAGTTACAAAGGTGCAATTGAATTTTTTTTCAAAAAAAGCTTGATAAATCCAAAAAATAAGAATACATTTGCACCGCTTTAATCCTGAAGAGGGAGTAAGAGCGTTTTTTTTCATTAAAATGACTGATTGAAGTGAATACACTAAGTTATAAAACAAAATCTGCAAAGAAAGAAACCATTGAGCGTAAATGGTATGTGATCGATGCAGAAGGAGTTGTCGTCGGGCGCTTATGTACGCAGGTGGCGACAATGCTTCGTGGCAAGCACAAGGCTTGTTATACACCACACGTAGATTGTGGGGATAATATTATTATTATCAATGCTGATAAGGTTCGGTTCACTGGTGCAAAGTGGGACCAAAAAGAGTATATCTCTTACTCTGGCTATCCAGGAGGGCAAAAGCGAATTACTGCCAAAGAGGTAATGGCTAAGAAACCAACTTTTGTGTTAGAAAATGCGGTAAGAGGAATGCTTCCTAAAAATAAATTAGGACGTGCCATGATCAAGAAGTTATTTGTTTATACAGGAACAGAGCATGGGCATGAGGCGCAGAAGCCGGAACTTTTAGAAATTAAAAAATAATTAAGAAAATACAGCATATAATATGGAAATGATAAATGCGGTAGGAAGAAGAAAAGCGTCAGTTGCAAGAATTTACCTTACTCAGGGAGATGGTAAAATTATTGTAAACGGAAAAGACTACAAAACTTACTTCCCACAAAGACACATCCAAAGTAAAATTACTGCCCCTTTTGAAACAGTGGAGGTAGAAAGTATTTACAATGTAAAGATCAATGTAAAAGGTGGAGGATTCAAAGGACAGGCTGAAGCTGTTCGGATGGGTATTGCCCGGGCATTGGTGAAGCTTAATGCTGATTTCCGTGGGCCTCTTAAAGCTCAGAAATTCTTAGTACGGGATGCACGTGTTGTTGAGCGTAAGAAGTACGGTAAGCCAAAGGCAAGAAAGAGCTTCCAGTTCAGCAAGCGTTAATATTACGCTTGTTATCAATAAGGAGTGTCGATTTTATTTGACATTTCGTATTGAGTATTCTTCTACACTTATACTACAAAATGAGTTGTTTTATTTAGGGTAGAGGATATTAATAAATTGTTTGATATTTAATAATTCACTAAAGATGAATAAACCTACATATAAGGAACTTTTGAATGCTGGAGCACACTTTGGGCATTTGAAGAAAAAATGGAATCCTAAAATGTCTCCATATATTTTTATGGAGCGTAAAGGAATTCACCTGATTGATTTGAATCGTACATTGGAGGGCATGGATAATGCCGCAGCTGCTTTGAAACAGATTGCAAAATCAGGAAGAAAAATTTTGTTCGTAGCAACGAAAAAACAAGCCAGAGATATTGTTTCTGCAGCAGCACAAAGTGTCAATATGCCCTACGTTACCAATCGTTGGTTAGGAGGTATGATGACTAACTTTGCCACCATCAAAAAGTCTATTCGTAAGATGCAAAGCATTGAGCGTATGCTAAAGGATGGTAGCTTGGAAAATGTTACAAAAAAGGAAAAATTGACACTTACACGTGAGTTGGCAAAGCTCGATAAGGTGTTGGGTGGTATTGCGGATATTAACCGTATTCCTCCTGCTATTTTCATTGTTGATATCGATCATGAGCATATCGCTGTGGCGGAAGCACATAAATTAGGAATGCGTACTTTTGGTATCGTTGATACCAATGCCGATCCTAATAAAGTAGATTTCCCTATCCCTGCAAATGATGATGCCACTAAGTCTATTTCAATTATTACAAATTACATAGCATCTGCGATTAAGGAGGGATTAGAGGAGCGTAACGAGGCGAAAGCGGCAAAAGCAGAAGCCAAGGAAGAGGTCAAGGAGGCGTAAAATTTTTATCGTCAAAGGGATAACAACGGCTCTTTGGTGGTATTGGATAGAACAAATTTTAATTTAAAAAAACTAATAAAAGATAATAATGAAGATTTCAGCTTCTGATGTTAAAAAATTGCGCGATATGACTGGTGCCGGTATGATGGACTGTAAAAAGGCATTAACCGAGGCCAATGGCGATTTTGAAAAAGCAATAGAAAATTTACGTAAAAAAGGGCAAAAATTAGCAGCTAAACGCGCTGATAGATCAGCTACTGAAGGTTGCGTCCTTGCTATAGTTAATGATGCACATAATAAAGGTGTAATCGTCAAATTGAGTTGTGAGACAGATTTCGTTTCTAAAAATGATAATTTTGTTAATTTAACAAGGCAATTTGCCAATATCGCATTAGCTAATTTTCCTGCCAATTTGGAGGAGTTCATGGCACTTGATTTTGATGATAAAATTAAGGTCGGAGAAAAAGTTATTGAGCAGATTGGTGTTATTGGTGAAAAATTGGAATTGACCTACGATAAATTAGAGGCCGCTCAGGTATGCCCTTATATCCACATGGGTAATAAGGCAGGAGTTCTCGTTGGTCTTAATATGGATAATCCTGATTTTTATGATGCGGGTAGAGATGTTGCCATGCAGGTCGCAGCAATGAAACCTTTGGCATTGAATAAAGATGGCATTGATTCAAGTATTGTTGAAAAAGAAATCGAGATTGGAAAAGAGCAGGCTCGTTTAGAAGGTAAACCTGAGGCAATGCTGGAAAAAATTGCGATGGGAAGGTTAAATAAGTTTTTCCGTGAAAATACACTGATTGATCAAAAATTTGTTAAAAACAACAAATTATCGATTGCTCAGTATTTGCAGTCCTTTGATAAAGGATTGGAAGCAACCGGATTTAAACATATAACTTTAGGATAAAAAGGAAAGGCGAATTATTTATTTAATTCGCCTTTTTTTTTGAGTAAACTCAAAATTCATAAACAAGTGAAGTTAGCTTACAAAAGAGTACTGTTAAAACTAAGTGGAGAATCGCTCATGGGGGAGCAGGGCTTTGGTATATCTCCTGATATGTTACAACATTATGCCTTACAAATCAAACAATTGGTAAGCCTTGGTGTCGAAGTCGCAATCGTTATTGGAGGCGGGAATATTTTCAGAGGTCTTCAGGCTAAAAACTCCGGTATCGAGCGGGTACAGGGAGATTATATGGGGATGCTGGCGACTGTGATTAACGGAATGGCTATTCAAAGTGCATTGGAAGGCTTAGGCGTTTATACTCGATTGATTTCGGCTATTGAAATGAAGGCCATTGCAGAACCTTATATTCGACGTAGAGCTATCCGGCATTTAGAAAAAGGCCGGGTGGTGATTTTTTCTGCCGGAACGGGAAGCCCTTATTTTACGACGGACTCAGCGGCTGCCCTTCGCGCAAATGAAATTAATGCGGACGTTATCTTAAAAGGGACCCGGGTGGACGGGATTTATTCTGCAGATCCTGAAAAAGATCCTTCTGCAACTAAATTTAACAAAATTTCTTTTGCAGAAGTAATCTCCCTTGGACTAAATGTAATGGATATGACGGCATTCACCCTTTGTCAGGAAAACAAGCTTCCTATCATTGTCTTTGACATCAATAATCCCAAAAA
>CAZNCI010000067.1:6612-14537 GCA_964571475.1 uncultured Saprospiraceae bacterium
AAACCTCCTCGAAATACATTGTCGGAATTGGCCATTAATTCGACATTAACACCCTCCAGATAAGCGTGAGGCATGCCACTTCCCTGAAAGATGACCTCTCCTTTTTTTAGCTTTAGCAAATTGAATATATAAATGGAAAAAATACCCCGATCGAAGTTCCCATTTTTGGTATAATCAATAAAGGCAGCTTTTGCCCAGTAATCAGCCTGATTTTTGTTTAGCTTTTTGCTTTTAAATAACCTGTTTTTAAGCGGCAAAAGTATGGTGTTGACCATTTCTTGAGGCATCTTCATGATGTATTCGTAAAGTGATTTAGTGTTTTTTTCTTTTTGAAAAAAATCGGCCAATATTTTAAATTCCGGGGTATTTATCAGGGATTTAAGGATGTTTTCTTCCGACATAAAGCCATGTAATAACCAAAAGTCGGTCAATGCTAACATGATTTCCGGTTTGTGATTATTATCTTTATAGTTTCTGTTTGGAGCATCCAAAGGAATACCTTTTTTACTTTCTTTTGCAAATCCAGTTTCAGCAACCGATTTGGAAGGGTGTACCTGAATGGAAAGCATTTTTTTGACATCTAGTACCTTGAAAAGAAAGGGCAGTTTATTACTAAAAAAATGGGAGGTATTATCTCCTAGAGAAGCTACGGGATGTTGAGCGATCCAGTCTGACAATAAAACTTCGTTAGAGGTTGTGTTTAATTTGGAGGGGCTTTTGGGGTGTACCCCCATCCATAATTCAGCATAAGGTAAATTTGTGTCGTAATTTTTCAAACCCAAAATATTTGGAATAAATTGGTTTCCACCCCAGGCGTAATGTTGAATCGTTGGTATTAAAGGTAATATAGCCATGAATAAATTGATTTGACGTAAAGATAAGAAAGCGAATGTTATCTTTGCGAAAATAGAACGACTAAAAAAAAGATCATGCCGGGATTGAGACAATTATTTTTGAAACATTTGGCACCTACAAGTGCATTTCCTTTATTATTAGAAATTGAACGAGGGGAGGGCGTTTATTTGTTTGGCACAAATGGAGAACAGTGGATTGATTTGATATCTGGAATTGGGGTTTCCGGCTTAGGGCATTCTCACCCAGTCATCAAAGAAGCCGTAAAGGAGCAGGTCGATAAATATATGCACACCATGGTTTATGGTGAATACGTGATGGCTCCTCAGGTGGAATTAGCCAAGCTTCTGACGGATCAATTGCCGGAGAATTTGAATAGTGTTTATTATGTGAATTCAGGAAGTGAGGCAACAGAAGGAGCGATGAAATTGGCAAAACGTTATACCGGAAGAAGGGAGATAATTGCCTGTGAGGAGGCTTATCACGGAAGTACACATGGTGCTGCCAGTTTGATGTCTCCCAAAGATTTCACCAGAGCTTATTTTCCACTGCTCCCCGGAATTAACAATATCAAATTTAATGAGGTGGTCGATTTGGCAAAAATTACCGGGCAAACAGCCTGTGTAATTGTCGAGACCGTACAGGGAGAGTCGGGTATTCATCCTCCCACCGATAATTATCTAAAAAAATTGCGTAAAAGGTGTGATGAAACAGGGGCATTATTGGTATTGGATGAAGTACAGGCCGGTTATGGACGCACAGGTAGTCTTTTTGCATTTGAAAAATACGGCATTGTCCCCGATATTTTATTATTGGCAAAGGGAATGGGAGGCGGTATGCCAATCGGTGCGTTTGTGGCTTCTCAAGACATCATGAAGGTTTTTTCACACGATCCAATTTTGGGGCATATAACGACCTTTGGGGGGCATCCGGTTAGTTGTGCCGCAGCCTTAGCCAATCTGAAATATTTATTAGAAACAGATTATATCCAGACCGTAGCAGCAAAAGCAAATCTTTTTAAAGAATTATTGGTGCACCCCAAAATCAAAGAAATTCGAAATGCCGGTTTGATGATGGCCGTTGAACTAGACAGCTTTGAGGAGGTCGAAAAGGTGATTAAATACAGTCTGAACCATGGATTGATCGTAGATTGGTTTTTGTTTAACAGTCATTCTATCCGCATTGCACCACCTTTGATTATTGAAGAAGAAGAAATAAGAACGGCTTGTTTTATTTTATTGGCAGCTATGGATTCTCTTTGATGTGGATAAATAGCAGGTGCACAAAGCTATTGAACCACTAAAAATAGCTTATTAACATCAAAATGTGGATAAAATGGAGTTGTCCACATTTACAAGGTGATTAATAACATTTTATCCACTAATATTGGTGGGTTATTCACTCATAATCCACAAAGCAAGGAAAGGAATATGGGCATAAATGAAAATAGAAAGGTTTTAATCCTTAAAATTACTTACTTTTGTAAAAAAGATAGGAGAACTTAAACATACTTTAGAATATAAGACTTTTCATGGCCAACGAGAAATTAGAAAATTTAAAAACGGGTAATTTTCGCAAACCCAAAAAACAAAGTGACGGTTTGTCCAATTATGTTTTTGGGAGAGTGCAGCCGCAGGCCACTCAGTTAGAAGAGGTCGTCTTAGGAGCGTTGATGCTTGATAAAGATGCATTATCCCTAATACTGGATATTTTACGTCCGCAGAGTTTTTATGTGGATGCCCATCGGTTGATTTATCAGGCCATGCTGGATTTATTTGAAAAGTCCAATCCCATAGATTTATTGACAGTAATGGAGGCGCTTAAAAAGAGTGGGGACTTAGAAGCCGTGGGAGGACCTGGTTTCTTAGCAGAATTGACCAATAGAGTAGCCTCCGCAGCCAATATTGAATACCATGCCCGAATTATTTCTCAAAAACACATCCAGCGGGAATTGATCACTGTCTCGACTAAGATAATTCACGATGCCTTTGAAGACACCACCGATGTTTTTGACTTACTGGATAGTGCAGAGCAGGGCTTGTTTAATATCACGCAGCAAAATATGAACCGGGCTTATGAAACGATGGCATCTCTTGCCAGTCAGACGCTCAAACAATTGGAGGAATTAAAAGGTAAAGAAGCGGGTCTAACAGGCGTGCCTTCTGGATTTCCTTCATTGGATCGAGTTACCTCTGGCTGGCAACAGTCCGATTTAATCATTATTGCGGCAAGACCCGGTATGGGAAAGACCGCGCTGGCATTGGCGTTGGCCAAAAATGCAGCCGTAGATTTCAATAAAGGAGTAGCCGTATTCTCTTTGGAGATGTCCAGCTTGCAATTGGCGCAGAGAATTATTTCAATTGAGGGCGAAATTTCCAGCAGAAAGATGCGTAGTGGTCAGTTGGAAGATTATGAATGGCAGCAATTGCAAAGTGCTATTGAGCGAATTGGCGAAGCCCCGATTTACATTGATGATACGCCAGGTATTAATATTTTTGAATTGAGAGCTAAATGTCGTCGTTTGAAAATGCAGCATGATATTCAGATGGTTATTATTGATTATTTGCAATTGATGACGGGAAGTGTAGATGGGAACAGAGGAGGAAACCGTGAACAGGAAGTGAGTGGTATTTCAAGAGCGTTAAAAGGTCTGGCCAAGGAGTTAAGTGTGCCCGTTATTGCCTTAGCACAGTTGAGTCGTGCAGTGGAGGTTAGAGGTGGCGCCAAGCGACCTCAATTGTCTGACTTGAGAGAGTCGGGCTCTATTGAGCAGGATGCAGATATGGTTTCTTTTATTTACCGCCCCGAGTATTATAATATCATGGAAGATGAGGAGGGGAATTCGTTAAAAGGGGTTGCCGAAATTATGATTGCCAAAAACAGACATGGTTCTTTGGAAAATGTCAAATTGAAATTTACTCCAGAGTTTACTAAGTTCACAGAGTTGGAAGATCTGGACTTCGGAGGAATGCCCGCGGATACCATTGAACAACCCTTTGGAAATATCATTACCCGTCCTTCTAAGATGAATAGTGACGAGGACATACCGTTTTAGGGTTTTTGGGTCTTCAGTCCCGTTATTTTTTTTGCCTTTGGCAAAAAAAATAACGCCACGACTGCTAACTGCTAACTGCCGACTGCCAACTGAAACCCCTATCTACCACCATTTAATTCAGCTTGATATTTTTCTAATTCATCCCATTTCCCATTTGCGGCAAGGGTTGCTTGTTTGGACCAGGTTGTTGGATCGTGCATTTGGAATCTTTTGCCTGCTTTTTCTAATATCCCTTTTAGTCGTTTGATACTGCTGGCAGAAAGTTCCGTCCAGTTATTGATGCCATCGGCTTTGAACAATTGTTCGATTTTTGGACCGATGCCTTCAATGATTTTCAGGTTTGTCGGATCTTGATATTTTTTAGGAAGCTTTGTTTTTTTATTTTTTTGTAATTGGGCGGCTTGTTCTACCCACTTATCTTTTTGTATTCTTCCCGGGATAAATTCGATTTCTTTGGTAATATGTTCCACCATATCATCACCCCATCCGGCGATTTGTTCGTAGGTGAAAATACCAATTTCGTTTAATTTTTTGGCAGTAAAGGCTCCTAGTCCGTTTATTTTTGTTAAATCATCTACCTGGCTTGGCCGCTCAATAAATTTCCCTTTCAGGATGTTTTTTTCCTTGGGGGATAATTCTTCTATGCTAGGCTCCTCTGTATTTGAGTTTTCAAAGGTTTTTTGATTATTTATATTATTAAGGAGTTCTTTTAGTTCCTGATTTTGAGCAGCCATGGTTTGTAGTTGCTGTTCGACTAATTCTAATCTATTAAGTGTTTGGTCATCTACGGGAGTTGCGGCAAAGGTTTGTTGCTGGTTGATTTCATTCAATAATTGCTCATTTTTGGTATTTAAGCCAATGATTTGATTATTTAAGTCATCAATTGTAGAGAAGTAGGACTGATTGGACGCCTGAAGTTGTTCTATTGCCTGGATATGGTTTTGTATGTCAGCAAGGGCTTTTTTGTTTTCTGCATCGAGGATTTTAGTATGTTCAATTTGTTGTCTGAGTGCACTTTGGTTGTTGGTTAATGCGGCCTTTGTTTGGTGCAAACTTCCTTCTAAGGTTATTTTTTCAGTTTCGAGCTCTTTATTAATAGCCGTTTGAGCTTTGAGTTGTTTTTTGAAAGCTCTTGTCTTAGCTCCACGGAGTAATAAGCCAATGATTAAGCCAAAAAGAAATCCAATAATGGTGATGAACATGATAGCATAACTATCAGAGGTGTCGAAATTGCTAAAAAAGTTGTCGAAATTCATATTGTTTAAATTGAAAAGCACTTAAAATTAGTCATTACCAAGGCTGATATTCTCAGTTCTTAATAATTTCCATCAGTTTTTTTATTTTTATATTAATATCTGTATTTTCGTATATACCACTAAATAATTCAGCGCCGGGGCCGTAGGCGAAAACCGGAACCAAATCAGCGGTATGGCTTGCGGTGTTAAAAACGCCTACAATTGTATCCATACTTGACCCTAAATTGACCGAGAAACCACCGGTTTCATGATCTGCTGTAACAATGACCAGCGTTTCTCCATCCTTCTCCGCAAAATCCATTACTTTTCCTATTGTTTGGTCAAAATCAATCATTTCTGTTAGGATGTAAGAGACGTCGTTTGCGTGTCCACCCCAGTCGATTTGAGAACCTTCCACCATTAGAAAAAAACCATTTTCTTTATGATTTTTCAAAAAATCAAGTGCCAAAGTCGTTGCCGGTGCTAAGTACGTTCTGCCATCCATTGCCGTTGCCGGATCGGAATCATCTGTAAAAATACCAATATTTTTTTGGTAATTGGAAATATTTGGAAGATTACCATTGATTAAATCAAAACAGCGGTAGTTTTTATCGGTTAATTCCTGAATTAAATTTCTATTATCACTCCTTCTTTTGTCAAAATACCGCTTACCTCCTCCAATAAAAATATCGACATTGGCATCCAAAAGATCCAAGGCGATTTCTTCATAGTGATCTCTCGATACATTATGGGCGAAAAAGGCAGCAGGAGTGGCGTGAACAATAGTGGAAGTAACCACTATGCCTGTTGTTAATCCCTTCTTTTCTGCCTGTTCTACAATGGTTGGTAAAGGTATGGAATCCTGATCGACGGCGATAGCTCCGTTATATGTTTTATATCCGGTTGAAAAGGCGGTTGCCCCGGCGGCGGAGTCTGTAATGAGGTTATTGGCAGAATAGGTTTTTTGAAGACCAATATAAGGAAGGCGCTCTAATTCGAGTTGATTGCCATTTTTATATAATCCGGCGGTGATTTGTCCTAGCCCCATTCCATCGCCAATCATTAAAATAATATTTTTGGGAAGGGGGTGAGGAAGGACGAGCGTTTTAACGGAAGGGTGCACACTATTATTACATGCATTTGATACATGAAAAATTAAAAATAAAAGAATGATTCTCTGTAGTTTTATCGTGTACATATATTGGTTCAAATTAATAAATATCTATTGCCGGGAATAGATTTGACCGCTCCTTTAAATTCGAGATTCAGTAATAAACTGCTCATCTCGCTATTGGTCATTTGGCTTTGATAAGTTAGTTGATCGATTCCTATGGGCTCGCTCGGTGAAAGCAAATCTACAACTATTTTTTCGCTAGGGGAATACTCTACAAAAAGTTTTTGTTGAATACCACCTTTTTTTTGATTTATCCAGCCCATGATATAACCAATGTCCTTTGCCGATTCGAGTAGTGCTGCCTGATGGGTTTTGATCAGCCAGTTGCAGCCGGCTGCCTGCTTGTCTTTGACACGCCCAGGGACAGCGAAAATATCTTTATTGTAGTTTTCTGCAAATTTTGCGGTAATCATGGAACCTCCTTTTCTGGCAGACTCGACGACAATTAGTGCATCTGCCATCCCTGCAATAATTCGGTTTCGCATGGGGAAACGTTCTCTGTCCGGAATTGCTTTGCTTGGATATTCAGAAATGAGCCCGCCATTTTCCAGCATCTCTTCTGCGATGCTTTTGTGCTTAGCGGGGTATATATGCCCCAGACCATGAGCGACACTTCCGATGGTTGGTATCTTTTGTTGAATACATTTTTTGTGTGCAGTTATATCAATACCATAAGCTAAGCCACTAATAATGGTGACATCATAAGCTTTTAAACCCTCGACGATTTCTTCGCACAGGAGGATGCCCTGAGGCGTTGGTTTTCTCGTTCCGACGATGCTAATGGTTCTTTTGGGATTGAAGTCAGCATTTCCTTTATAGTACAGGATTGCGGGTGAATCATGGTAAGGTTTTAGCCTTGCCGGAAAGTCTTTATCCAGGTAAAAACTATGCCGGATGTGATTTTGCTCCATGAAAAGGAGTTCTTTCTCCGCCAAGTTGAGTACGCCGGATTGCAAGATATAAGAAGCAAGTTGCTGGCCGATACGAGGAATGGCAAGGAGTTCTTTCTTTTTTGCTTTAAATACAGCCTGGGGACTACCGCAATAACTGATTAGATTCTTGATGGTAATTGCTCCAACTTTTGGGAGAAGGGTAAGTCCTATTTGATAAATTCTTTCGTCCATTTCTTAAATAGAAAAATAGATGCACCATAGTACATTGGTTAAAAAAAATCGAAATAAAACGAAATAAAAAAATACTACGAGACCGTAGTGAATTGTATCGGAATGATGATGAAACTGCAAGTTGGGAATTTTTTGATAAAAAATCAAGCATTCAAAAGATTATTTTCTGATATTTGTATTATAAAAAAGAGAAAATGACAGAAAAAAAATCAATGCCGCGTCTGGAATTAATTATCATTATCGTTTTTTTTATTTCGTTTCTCCTCTGGGGAATGCGCAAATGTAGCGAAGCGAAAACTAAATTTGCCGATGAATACCCTCCGGTGGAAGAGCAGATTGATTCCTCTATTATCAAGGCACAGCAAGCGGCTGAAAAAAAAGTAGAGCAAGCTAAAAAAAGTGGAGAGACTCGCCCACTTTCCCGGCTGGAGCAGGCGAGAAGGGAACAAAATCAGGAGAAGGGAACAGAGGTGGCAAGTACTCGG
>CAZNCI010000068.1:0-14498 GCA_964571475.1 uncultured Saprospiraceae bacterium
CTGATTAAAAGTAGCATTTTAAATAAATTGCAACCAATAATTTGTACATTTGTAATTATGAAAAGAGTTTGATTGTCTGAAAATAGATAAATAAATATGGTAAAGCAACTGAAAATAGTAAAAAAAGGACAAGATGAAGGGAATTTGATATATTGGCTGTCCTTATCAGTTAAGGAAAGAATGATAGAATTAGAGAAAATGCGTCAAGAAATTAATAAAAGAATATATGGAACTCGACAAGGATTTCAAAGAGTTTATCGAATTGTTAAACGAGTATAATGTCAAATATTTAGTAATTGGAGGTTATGCAGTGAATTTTCACGGTTACCCAAGATACACAAAAGACATTGATTTTTGGCTTTGGATGACAGAATCTAATATCAAATATAAAATTCATACAAAAACGTTAAATCCTAAGTAATATACCGTAATATAGACATAAATAACACCACCCCTACCGCTCAAAGCACTCCTTTAAAATCAGGTCACTACCCCACTACCGCTCAAAAACCACCGCATCATAAGGCAACCTAAAACGTTCGCCTTTAATGCCTGCTGCCAGTCCCTTTCCGACGGCGATCGCCATATTGATTTGAGCACCTTTGGGCAGTTGAAGGAATTTTTTCATTCTTTTAGAGTCGAGCCCTTCCATCGGCAGACTATCGTAGCCTTCCGCGGAGATACTCAACATAAAAGTTTGAGCGGCTAATGCGGTGCTTTTTTGGACTACCACCGGAATAAACCTGCTGTAAACATCCTGCATAAAGGGTCCTTTTCGGCTTTTATTCCAGACAAAAATCCTTTTATAAATATCCTTAATAAAAGCTAAAGAGGGGTTGTAAAAAAGCGGCATCAATTCACCAAAGTATTTCACCTCACTATCGGTCAGAATACGTTTATCATCCTTTCTGGGCTTTTTCGGTGTCTGGGCAATCCGTTTGAGGTGCATATCCACCCGCTGCCGCCAAAGATCGCCCCTTGCGACAAATACCACTATTTCTGAGGCCGTCTGTGCGCCCTGTTGATTTAGACAAATCTCCGCAACCGCTTTCAGCCCTTCCTTAGAGCGAATTCTATAAAACTCCCACAACTGCATATTGCTGCTACTGGGCGACTTGATTGCCCGCTCCAAACTTCGACGAACCACCCCTTCCGGCAATTCAATATTGGTATCAAAAAGCCGGCAAGCCCGTCTTTTATCCACTATTTCATCAAATATTTGTGCATTTTTCTCCATAGATTAAAAATGTTTGTGAGAATTCATTGAAGTTGTATATCATTGTACAACTTATTTTTTTGGAATAAGTTGTAAATATCCATAACTATGCAAAAAATACTCTTACTTTTCCCGCTTCTTTTTATGATGAGCTGTACGGCAAAAAAAGTGATCACCCAAACAGCCCGTACTACGAATTTTTCCCAAAAGGAAAAAAGAATGATTATGAATGAAGACGGTGGCACCCCCATGCGTATCTATCTCATCACCCACTATTCCGACTCCATTTTACTAAGAAAAAAAAGTGCAGCGGTAGTCGCCAATCCAAATGATGAAGTACAAAAACGATTCATCCAACGACTTTATAGTACGGTGCGTGATAGTATGTCGATGGGAGTTGGCATTGCTGCGCCTCAGGTCGGTATCCTCAAAAACATCATTTGGGTACAACGCTTCGATAAGGATAAATTTCCATTCGAGGTCTATCTCAATCCCAAAATCATTCAATACACTAAAAAGAAACAACCGTGTCCGGAGGGTTGCTTGTCCATCCCCGGTCGAAGGGCGACCACACTGGACCGGGCGTATGCGATACTATTGGAATACGACGCACCAGATGGCAGTCACCATACAGAAATGGTAGAAGATTTCACCGCGGTCATCTTTCAGCACGAAATTGACCATTTGAATGGCATCTTATTCTTAGACCATTTACTTCAGGAAGTAGAAGAAGATAAGGGTAAGTAAAAAAAAGGCTTTTCAATATACCGAAAAGCCTTTTTTTTTATTTTTTATCTCCTTTACTAGCTGCTTCATCAAAGGGGACCAAAATTTTCTTATACATCAAGCCTAAATTAACATCGTCTCCCAAGATAATTTTTTCTTCACCGAAAGAAATAATTTTATGTGGCAAAGCAGCACGCGAGCCAAGAGAAATTTCTAAATAATTCCCATCAGGGGTAAACTTATAGGTTCCAAATACCGGTGCAGTACCGTCATTGATATTTAACTCCAATTTGTTTCCGTTTGAAAATTTAAACGTAGCAAACTGCAGGCGTTTCATGGTGGGCTCCACAATCTCTAGTTGAGTAGAATTTGCACCTGTCTTAATCAAGTCATCCATGATTTCAGTTGTGTTCAAAACCCAGGCCTTAGACTCTAATATTTTAATTTTTTCATCATTAGAGACACCTGTCGTTCCCGCTCCTCCGCAGGAAGACATCATAGCCAATCCAGCCACAAATAATAATAACACTAAATTCTTCATTTTTCTTTTTTTTAGCAACAGGAACTCCTAATTCCCTTCTGATTTAAGATACAAAGCGCAAAGGTAAAAAAATGTAGCTATTTTAACAATTTTCATACCATGGCACCTCCCCTAAGGAATGAGTTAATTCTTAATGCACTATCAAATCCCCCGGTAGCTTTACCTTTTATCGGCACTGGTAAATATCCGATCCCAATTGATCCCCTTCGACATTTGTCCTTCACGTGTAGAGAAGAAAAGGAATAAAGGTTTACCGACGATATGATCCTCCGGCACAAAACCCCATACTCTTGAATCTTCAGAATTATGTCGATTATCTCCCATCATCCAATAATAATCCATTTTAAAGGTATATTCGTTGGCTTCTTTTCCATTGATGAATATTTTTCCATCTTTATATTCAAGATCATTGTCCTCATATACATTAATAATACGCTCATATAATGCGATACTTTCTGGAGATATTTTTACTGTTTGCCCCTTTTTAGGAATATAAATGGGACCATAATTGTCAACTGTCCAGCCCGGGAAGTGTTTAGGGTCATGCGGGAATAAACGTTTGGGATTTCGAGAGAACAAACTCATGTCAAAATTTTCAATAGTGATGCCACTATCCAGTTTTTTTAGTTTCTCAACCTGATCCGCGCCCAGCCACATCCCCCAGCTATTCGGCTCTCTCATATTCATGACATCCTGACTTGAAATACCCCAGTCTGCAAATTTACTGGTATTCAACTTTCCGTTTTGGGACTTCACCAGATAGAAAAACTGCATGTGCTTGGGGTTCACCGCCGGTTGTCCATTGATATAGACCTGACGATCAATAATCTGTAAGCTATCGCCTGCAACACCAATACACCTTTTTACATAGTGGTCTTTTTTATCAACCGGACGAACGACGAGTTTTTTCCTTTTACTCTTAATCATTTGAGCATAATGGGGATTTGCTTCCTGAATGGCACCATAACGATAATCTCCCACCGACCAGGTTCTATCCCGGAAAACATAAACACTATCTCCATCAGGGAAATTAAAAACGACGGGATCATTATGCCCCAGTTTTTGTATAGCAGGTAATCTTTTATAAGGTAAACTTGGCGTTTTCAAATACGATTCTCTATCCATACCCGGTATCCTGTTATGCAATAATGGGATCATTGCCACCGTCTCGGGCAACCGGAGACCATAGTGTATTTTACTTACGAACAGGTAATCTCCAACATTCAAAGAACCCTCCATAGATGGGGTAGGTATCACATAGGCCTCAATCAAAAACAACCGGATAAACGCCGCTGCAAATACGGCAAAAACAATGGCTTCAACCCATTCTCTAATGAATGATTTTTTGTAAGGATTGGCGTAAGACAGCTTTTTAAAAAGTCTTTCATTCTTGGCATCCTTGGCCGCCTGCAGTTGCTCGAAGTAGGCCTTTTCTTTCAGAAGAGTTGGTTCGTCATACTTTTCCTCCTCTTTCATCCCCAGTATAAAAAAAGCAAGGGGAGGTATCACCACTGCCAATGCAGCCCAGCCAAAGCTATATTTTTTGAAAGATCGAACCAAATCAACTGACATGCCCGTCAAAACAAAAATATTGACGATTGGGACCAATAATAAAATAGCCTTCCATGTTGGCTGTCCAATCAATTTGCACCATTCTACGAAATTCACCCCTGGAATCAAGGCCTTTTTAGGGTCAACACCTGCTTTTTCAAAAACCTTATAAAGGCTAATGCTCAAAATAATGTACCCAACTAATAATGTCAAAAAAAATCCCATTGTTCTTTTATTTTACTGAAGTTTTTGCCTTCAAGGCGCAAATATAATTGAAATAAATGGATGTCAACTGTTATGAAGGTGTTAAGATGGATGAATCATCATTTTTTTTCGATAAACGGGCGAATTGGATGCTAAAAACAATTATTCAGGGGCTTATTCCAGTACATAGCCTTCAATATAAAGGTGTTCTGCTTTGCGCTGATGATTAAAGTAAACTTTAATGTGCTTTTTGAAATAACCGGTGCTGACAGCATCGAATTCAATCCGGATAGAATCTTCCGCCATCGGATCGACCGGAGTAATCGACCAGTCGGGAGCAGTGCAACCACAACTCGTCCGAATATTATCAATCGTAATTGGAAATGTTTGATTGTTTTTGAAGCGAAAATAACACACCCCTACCGCCGATTTTTCGAGCTCCCCAAAGTCATAAATAGTAGGGCTTTGCCAATCAACAGCCGAAACGCCAATTCCCAAAAAGGCAATAACGGATAAAAAAAATAATTTCATGATTTCCAAACCCGATTTTAAGCCCAAAAATTGTCCTCCGAATTACACAATTTGCTCAAAATGTATTTTTTCTTTACTTTTGATTAAAATCTCTGGTAGTTTAACGGCTACAATTTACTACCTTCTGTCAATTTCAAAAGATATGACTAAATATTTATTATTATTTTGGGCTCTTTTGTTAAGTCTTCATATAAATGGACAGGAGGATTTATTACAGGGGTATATTACGACACTGGATGGCAAAAAAATACTCGGATACATCGGTTCCATCAATAATATTGAGCACACTTCTTATTTATACTTTGAAAATGACTTTAGAACAGATTACAATATCCCTCCCCAGCTGATAAGGGGTTTTTCCTTTTGGGAAGATTCTGTCCACTTCATCTTTGAAAGCCATTATTATAAAAGATCATGGATCTACCTGCAAGTGATTTATCAAAGTGATGAAATCGTGGTTTATCAAACCCCCAATATTCAGATAAACTGGCTGTGGTCAGAAGGTAAAATCACTCCACGTATCGCCAAAAGTAATGCCCTATGGATAAGAACAGAAAATAAAAAAATAACAAAAATAAAAAAAAGAAATTATAAAAGAAAGCTTAAAAAGCTGTTCAAAAATTCAAGCCCAGATTTAGCTAAAATGATTGGTCAACCTGGCTATCAATTTCAAGACATCCTCGATATTGTCAAACAATATAATCAAATCCAAATAAGAAAAAAACGCAGTGTTAGGATTTAAACGGCTTACTTTTGCAATATTTCGGCATCGGGTTCAAAAATCTTTCGCACCTGCTTTAGAATTTCATCCACCTCCGACTCATTTTCATAAGTAAATTGAATACCGACCCGCGTTAATTTGCCTAAATTTTCCTGATAAGGATCAAAACCTTCATCAAATATTCGAGTGACCAGTTTTTTTACATTTTCCTTATTCCCAAATTTACCAATGGCGATAATGGCGACTTTTTGATCTGGCGCTATCGTCGCCTCTTCGGTATCTACAACAGGGACCGCTTCCTCTTCTTCTGGACTCAAAACTTCCTCCTCATTCGTCGCCTCATCAGTCATATCATTGGTTTCAACGGGACTAATATTAGTGCGCTCATCTGGAATACTAAGGGTTATATCATTTGTTTTGGGTTCTTTTTTGAATATTAAAAATCCGGTAAAGATTATTAATAACAAAGCAGCGATGGCGGTCACTAATTTACCCCTCGCACTCCACCAGGATGCGCCCCTTTCTGACATCGTGTCGGTCGCCGCTGCGGCAGTAATGGGAACTGGTATCGCCGGATCATCATCAAGCATTGGTTTTTGTCGAACGGCGGTTGACTCCTGTGCCATCGGGCTAAAATCAACGTCCGGCAAACCAAAAGCATCTGCATTTAAATTGGAATGATCGGGCAGAAATTTAATCTTGCCTTCAAAATCTTTGTAAATACGCCCTATCCCCATGATAGAAAAGAACTCCTTATTATTCAAAGAATGATTAATATCCTGACAATAATCTAATAATACCTCTGTTGCTTTTTCCAGAGAAAAATCAAATTTTCCCATCATATAATTCACCAATAATCCATCGTTAACAGCAAGATTAGGCGTGAAAATAATTTTCTTGGAAGGAGGACTTAGCTTACCCAAACCTACATCGAGTTGTGCAGATTGGGTCTGCGCCAAAAAACCACCTATATTTGGCAGGCTGACCGACTTATGTTCAAGTAGTAATTCTTTGATATAATCACCTGGGCATATCTCCATTGTACCTTCTAATTTGTTGAAACAAAAATATTACATTTCTACTAATATGTAACGTTTTTACACTACCAAAATGTTTCATAATAAAACAATTATTTGTGTAAATTATTCCTGCAACCGGTCTAATGTCCCGACGGTAGCACCGATAACACCTAATGGCAGTGCGATCAAAAAACCCAAACCGGTCATTAATAATAAAACGAAACCCAAACCATTACCAATGGCAAATCCGCGGTTTTTTCGGACAAAACGCACACTTTGACGCACCTTAAACCGTCTTTCCATCGTAAAATCCATATTGCCAAAACCAGCATAATAGGCCTGAACAATTATGATCAAAGCAGCGGAGAATAAACTAAATACGGGAATCAAACCAATTAAAAACAATATCAGCGTCCAACTTAGCTCTCGGGTGATATTGCGCAAAGCAATCCGAACCCCTCTAATAACTCCACTGATGGCATTGGTAACTGAAAAAACAGCTATTGTATTATTATGATACATTCGGTTTTCAATCCGCTCCGATAAAAAACTCATAAATGGCGAAGCCACGATCATAATGAGGTATTTGAATAACATAAAACCTAAAGCGCCAATTCCCAGTCCGCCGATAAAGTTAACCGATTTTTCAACTGCACTATGTCCCCATTCAAAGGGATAATAAGCAATGAGGAAAGCACCAATTCCATCAGCCATTTGCCAGGCTGCTGCAAAGATTAGCCCGCCCATCAATATACTCAACAAGCCAGGAATTAAGACATACCACCATAAACCGTATTTAGAGATCAGTCCAAGGTGTCGAAAATAACCTGTAAATCCATCCAGAATGCCTTTTATCATTTATATGCTATTTTTGACAAAAATAAGCAATTCCAACTTTATATAAAAAAGTATGCTATAAATAACCGTATTTTTCCGACCAAATAAGTAGCGGAAGTCTAAATAACAAGAGGTTGGACACACCGATTTGATGCATCCAACCCCTTCAATCTATAAAATTGTATAGAATTTAAGCTTTCACCACTCTTTTCTTTCTTCTTGTTTTGAAAAGCTCAACCACTTCTTTTTCCGTAAGGAATTTAAAATCTACAAAATTTCTAGCGACGAATTTTTTAATATCCTGATAATCTCTTCCTCTTTTATCGGTGTATTTTTTCAATAATTTCCGGACATATCTCATGGATGCTTCTTCGAGTCGTTGATTAAATTTTTGATTGGCGAAGATGTCCATATAAGTAGAGAAATGCTTCGTAATCTCAAAATAATCGGGATACGATGTTGGCTCCAAATTATCAATATACCTCAAAAATGCCTGGTAAATAGTGTGTCTCAGGCAGTCATTAACAGTTGAGCGGCCTTCGTATTGAGAATAAAAATCAGTAACGGCTTTTTTAGCTTCATCACTGACAAATCCACGTCCATGAACGACCTCCAATAAGTCAAAATAAGCTTTTAATTCGTCGTCAATCTTTCGGTCAACAATTTCAGAATAGCGCATATCAACATCCGGTGTCAGATCTATATTTTTACTCTTATGCATGGCTCTGATCAACTGCAAAAATTTCTCGACAAAATCAGGAGTGTTCTTTCTACCATCGTTAAACACCTTATTAACGGTTGACTTTTGAGATTTTTCCAATTCAAAATAGCCTGCGACCAAAGCCATGATTCTAAGGTGCTCATCAGATCCAATAAATTCTTTATTGGCGATAAAATCAGTCAATGGTTGAAGAATACTGGTATTATCGACATCTTTTGCATTGATTCGATGGATGATGAAATTTTGGAAAGACAAGCCAAGTGCCTTTAATTCAGCGAGCGTGTCGGGAAAGGAAACCGTTTGATAATGTGTATTATCAAATTGCCTGCTATAACGAGCCAATCCGTTTTTTCGTTCTCTAACATCTCTATATCGATCTACTTTTTGGGCATTGAGGTAATAAAGTACCTTTTTATTACTGATTTGCTCCATTAAGTTCGTCACCCAAATTTCGCTACTAAAAGCAAATCCCATTTGAACGGTCTGCCCTATTCTCTTTTTCAGAATATCAAAATTCATGGAATTACAGATTGTCAACAAAATATCCTTAAAATGCTCTTGCGGGCGTACATATTTAAAGTCATCCGACAATTCACCCCGAAGCACAGAATGCCCTAAAATTTTGGGTAAATACAGCCCTTCGAATTCATCCGCCAATAATGCTTTTTCCAAGGACTCAACCTGAAGTGGCTGGTTTTTAGCAACCTCTTCATATATCTGATTTATGGCGGGCTCAAAGTAAGCGCGAAGGGCAGCATATTGCTCCTCTTCTTCTTCCTCTAAATAGGCAGCTAACTCATCAGACTCCTGAATTGCTGTTTTGATTTGCTCTAAGCCATCTACGTACACGGCATCTAATTCCTGTATCATTTTGTGTATTGTTTTTAAGCCCGAGGGCTTCGTTTTCAATCAAATATTTAAAAACAAACCTGATAATGCAACTTAATGCATTATCAGGTTTGAAAAATTATTATTATGTATAAATAATATCTTACGCCAAAGGTAAGAAAGAAAAACTAAAGGTTCAACTTT
Source organism: uncultured Saprospiraceae bacterium (assembly GCA_964571475.1). Lineage (GTDB taxonomy): Bacteria > Bacteroidota > Bacteroidia > Chitinophagales > Saprospiraceae > JALVDO01. Next base: position 9,100 of record CAZNCI010000068.1, read on the forward strand.
TCAAGAAGATATTAATTATTCTTCTGTCTTTGTCTCCTCTTCTGCAGGTGCTTCGGCAGCTTCAGTTTCCTCCGTTGTTGCTACAGCCTCTTCAGCAGGTGCCTGGGCAGCTTCCTCTGCTGCTGCTTTTGCTTCTGCGATTTCAGCTAAGGTCTTTCCTTCCTCAGATGCTGCGGCATCCACGGCATCAGTTGCTTCTTCGATTGTTTCAACCGGAGCTGGGGCGGCTGGTTTTGTACCAGATCGCTTTGCGTGCTCCGCTACTCTTTCCGCAGCTACAGCCTCTCTTCTTGCAGTTACCTTTTGCTCTTTTTCATCAATCCACGCTTGCAACTTTTGCTCAGCCTGCTCTTCCGTCAAGGCTCCTTTTGCTACACCACGCATCAAGTGTTTTTTATATAATACTCCTTTGAATCGCAAAATAGAACGTACCGTTTCTGTAGGTTGAGCTCCTTTTGTCAACCAATCAAAGGCAGCATCACGATCCAACTCAATTGTAGCAGGTACGGTTAAGGGATTGTAAAATCCAATTCTTTGGATATACTTACCATCTCTTGGTGCTCGAACATCTGCGATAACAATGTGATAATACGGACGTTGTTTACGTCCTTTTCTCTGTAACCTAATTTTTACAGGCATCTTTAATATACTTAAAATTATATGATTCCGCTTTCTCCCATCAAGGGACGGCGGGTGAACACTCTTGACAGCTTTTGTTTATAAAAAACAACTGACAATCGCCTACTTTTTAGTAAACGAAGCGCAAAGATAACCTTATTTATTATATTATGCAATTAAGTTGTAGTAAAAAAATAACTTCAGTGGGCAGTGGGCAGTGGGCTAGGAGGCTTTTTGCCAAAGGCAAAAAGTCGTTAAGACTGAAGACTGCCAACTGCCAACTGAAGACTGAAGACTGCCACCCCTTCCCCAATCACAAGCCCGTCGGGTCAAACTGTCGATTCACGCCAAACCATTTGATCGTACGCTCGCCAAGTCCCGCTGCCTGTATATGTATTAAATAAACACCACTTGCAATCGGAATTCCCTTATTATTCTTTAAGTCCCATTCAATGTCAGGTGATATTTGATTTCTTTCTATAGCTAAGCCTACGGGATAGGTTCCTACTTCATCTCGATCATATCGTCTAATAAATCGCCCATCCAAAGAATAAATACTGACCGTACATTTCGCTGGAAGATTGGTAATTTTTACAATATTTTCAAATTGAGAACCTTCGTATTCTGAAAATCCGTAATAGGGATTCGGTACAACTCCGATTTGCATCAATGATTCATCAATCTCCTGCTGGCGTAACTTCTCGGGGGCACCACCATCCAATTGAAACCCATAGAGTGGATAACCATTGGCGTCATCCGTCCCAACTTTCACTTCATAAGGGCTATTCACTCTCAACTTGACGATCACATCCTCCGGGATTAATCCCGCTGCATAGGATAACATTTGCTGCCCTGGGAGCGTCATGATTAAACCCGCCCAGGTTATATCTTTAATTCCCTTAACCTTTGTCAAAGCATTAGATCCTGCCAACCAGTCTTTCATTTGTGCGCATCCGTCGTAAGGTGTATCCATCACATAGACAAAATGCCGGCCACCCGCCACATATTCAAACATATTTGGCTGCCCATTTAAGTTCAGCTTCATCTGCGATCCCGGATTGAACATCATATCTGCCCCTGTTGCCTCTTCGCTATATGCCTCTGAAAATGCAGCGCCATCATAAACAGAGCTCTCCCCAAAGAAGACATTCAGGCGTTGACCTGTCTCTACATCAATTGCGTAACCGGGAAACCAGCCCATCCCTTCTCCGGGATTCTCCGTATCAACTTTGGGCTGACCATTCTCATCGGCCTCTTTGGTTACACTGGGAGACCCTCTTAAATCAAAATGCTTTTGATTTCCAATCGTAGGCAAACCAACCGCCGCAAGAGAAGTACCAGTCGTTTCTACAATAACGCATCGACTCCATAAGTCTTTATTAGAAGTAAAAACGATGTCAACATTATTCAAATCTGACAAATTAGACCTCGTCGGACCATGGACGATACTATTGCTATTCCCCGAACTTGTCCAGGCAGGTGTAATGTACGGCCTGCCCGCTCTTGGCTTCCAGTCACATAGCCAATAAGGCACAAAGAATCCATCTCCTAAATGAGATAATGACTGATAGGGATCATTGGGATAGAATACTTCCCCGGGGCCATTTGGGATATAATCAAACACACTGGCATCAAGTACGCCATTCCCTACTTGAAGCCCATCCGGCACTCCCGTCAGCCAAGGCGTAGCAGCGTCCCCCTTCAGGTAGTCAATCTCTGCACCTATTCCACCGTTTGTTTTATCATCAAATGGTACTGTACCTACATCAGCCACCTGACCGACTCCAATAGTATATCCCAGACGCGAAACAATCTGTTCATTAAAAACGTCAATTGTGCCTTCTGATAGAACGGGCTCTGCATTGGGATCATCCAAGTTTCTGACCTCCCATGTCACCAAATCATCCAACCTATCATTCGAGGGGAGTTCATCGGTCAATTCCAATTTAAAGTTTCCATTGGCTACTGCCAATGGGTTGTAAATGGATATTTCAATCGGTGCGCGATTTGGTTTGTATTCCAATATATGAACAGGCGTATCAGTCGCAAAACCAGCTTCGATCTCCGCTCTTGTCTTATCGGAAATATCGAGAAAATTCCTTCCAGAACCTTTGCCATCTCGCCTCGTCACAATGAGACCTTCCCCATAAGAAGCATTCAACTTACGGTCAACAATAGGTCTTGGAATAACGGTATAAGGCTTTCCGTCACCGACAGGACCAATATTTCTGCGCCCTTCCAAATAAGCTTCCCGTTGTCCTTCCTGTGTGATTGGATCAAATTCTTTATAATTATTATAAGCATAAGCAACCGCTACGTAATAATACTTTTTATGATTAATCAATCGTCTATCTCCATCGGCAAATTGATCTTCCGTCAATTTAAAAGTATGTCGAATCCCCTTATCTGCCCCATCTACCTTTTGTACCCGAATAAGGTCATCAATATCTGCTCCATCCTGATAAGATTCCCAATTAAAAATCTGGCTAATTCCATTTTTTACATCAACCTGATAGACCAACCTTACCTTGGATGGATCGGCTCTGTTTTCCGGTGTCAAGTCAACACCTGCCTCACTCAATTGAAATAATTTATATCCTTCAAAACGATAAAGATCATCGGCTTCATTATCGGGAATGCGGAGTCCCGTTTCTTCAAATTTTTCCTGATAATTATTGTGCGCAAACTCATTATCTCCATTGGTAAAAACGGCAATTACTTCCTGATCCATCTCAATAAAATCAACATCAGGGGCATCGGGGCCATTGGATATGGCAAAACATTCCCGAAACAACTTCTGCGCAATATCATCTGCTTCCAATAATTTACTAATATTTGGACAGGGATAATTTTGATGGGGCACCCAAACCGCCCCAATAATCAACTCATTGACCGCCCCTGGATCCAGTCTAAACGGGCCCGAAGCCTGCACCGTTCTACGATCACCAAAAGGCGTTCCCTCTGAACACATCGACCATCCACTTTCATCATCTGGCGGATCAGAAAAAACATAAGGGCTTGCCTCTGTTCCTTCCTGAAATCCATCACCGCCCTCCTGAAAAGGAGAACCGTCTTTCCAATAACCCGACATATAGTTATAATACTCCTGCGCATTATCGGGGTCAGTTGTCCCCGGCGGAGGATTGCCAACACTGGCATTATTGTAATAAGTAAAAGAAGACATACCCAATTCTTCTCCAAATTCATTATGGGGTCCTCTAAAATAATCTATCCCCATGATTGGAATATCATTACAATAGGTATTCACCCCTCCACAGGTACAACCACCCGGATCGCCGTCAGTCGCATCTTCATTATAGGTATAAGCCAGGCTTCTCCCCACATCACAACCAATATAATCATCTGAAAAACAACCAATATCAGCATCCGTCCACATCGCAAAATAAGTATCATGAATAGATTCGATTGCTCTATTAATCAACTTATAACGCTGGAAGGTCATATTATTTATCTCGTCATTTGTCGCATAAGAAAAGGCCTGTACCTGTATTTCCATTTGGATTTTATCGCCCGTTGTTTCTGCATGGGTATTTCCGGCATCATTATAAATCCAAAAGATCATTTCATCCGGAATTTGTGGGTTGTACCCCAATGATTCTTCACATCCCTTCACCTGAATGATCGGAAAATCACCCTGTAATGGATCGTAAATACCATCACCATCCTCGTCATGAAAGCCAGCCAACCCCTGATCGGCAAAAGGCAATTCAAAATTATAAATATCGACAAAATATGGATTGCCTCGCGCCGGCCAACCTCTCATACTTAAAGGGATATCTCCGGGTGCCAGCATCTCTCCTGCATTTTCTGCAACTCTCCACTTCGCCCTAAACAGATTGATTTCATCTGCTCTTACTTTAAAGAACCGATCCCAATTTTTACAAGTCGTCGCTTCTGTTGTCCCCTGATCGGGACCGGACTCCTCCAACGGACCCGGCCAAAAATCAAAATTTCCATCCGGACGACCATAGGTTTGTGCCGCAACTTTAAGGCTGCCTCCATCATCCAAACCGCCCAACCACACGCCACCGGCGAAAATAGATGACACCTCCGGTTCTCCGGGACCAACCTTAGGAACAATATAACTACCTTTAGTGCCATCCCACCAGACATCGCCTCCTGTTGTCAAACGAGCCCGTACATTATTAATGGATTGATCTGTCTGTGCGACAGCACTGTTACAATTCTCCCTGAAATTAATGGTCGTAGCGTGATTGGGAGCACCATTCGATTCATTTGGTTTTTTGTTTTTTTGCGGATTAATATAAGCAAAAGTCAGGTTCGCCCATAGCAAGCTCACCATAAACGGCAAGAAAAGTCGTTTAATTTTCATAGCATTTTGTTTTAGTTTGCTACAAAATTGAAGACTTTTTTTCAAATCTCAAAACAACAATCCCGTAAAAGTCAGGTTTCCGAGTCAATCATTTTACGTAACTATCCAATACTCCCTCTTTTTAGGCAGAAAATAGTTGGTTTAGTAGCTGTCGAAGTTAATTTTTTTGCGATTAAGCACAGCATAATAACCTGCCCCGAAGAATTTCTGAAAGAAAAATTTGGCGGTGTGCTAAATGTAATGCTAATATTATTGCCACGAATGCACGAATTTCCCTGGCAATTTAAAAAGGAACTTTTAGTGAATCCTTCTTTTGAGGCAGTATTACATTTGACACACTACCAAAAAGTTAACAAAGGCAGATGGAAAAACAGCATTTTATGGCAAAAAGTGTGGGGTGCTGAATAGTTACCATTTTGCTATTATG
>CAZNCI010000069.1:0-11567 GCA_964571475.1 uncultured Saprospiraceae bacterium
AAATTCGCTCCCTCACCAATCACCCGTTCTCTCCCGCCACTTTTAAATTTTAAATTCTAACTTTACCCTTTTAAATTTTAAATTAAAATCAAAACCTGCATACCCTGACAATAGTCGGATAGGTTAAAAAATCAGCATTTTATATTAAAACCAATCTCGCCACTTAAAAAACTTGTCCTAATCAAGACAGTTAACCAGATCAAAGAACCTTTCATCCTGACAATGTCTTGGCGAGGACGTCGGACAAAGCAATTAGCCCACAATTTTGGTATCAAATTAAATTCATTCCATTTTTTTGAATGACTTATACATTATTAACAAAAACGAATAAATGATGAAGAATACATTTACATTATTAGCATTCCTGCTAACCGCATTTTATGCGCAGGCACAATTTACCATTACCAATACGGACAATTTTGTCACGATGGAACAACTACTTCTGGCTAACGAAATAAATGAAAGTGGAGAACCCTTCGCAGAAGCTCTGGGTTACGACCTTGACGAATTAGACCCAATGGTTCTTAACAGCCCGGATTCAATTGCCTATACTTTGGGCATAGAAAACTACGAATATTCCCGTTACCAACTGGGGACTATCGTTACACGCTCAGGAATGGGACTACACATGATGTGGGCCCCCGCTATTATGAATATGGCCGCAAATGAGCCAGATGGCTTCGACGGTAGCTTTACGGGAGGCACACCCAATGGATTTAACGAAGATGATGAATTAAGGAAAAATATCATGCACTTCGGGATGGGAGCTAATCAAATGGCACCGGCGCACCCTTGGCCACAATTCGCAGAATTCATGCAGGGTGATCCGCATTTACCACAACCGGTAGCTGAAAATTTCGCTACAGATTTTGGTAGCCTTAGATGGGACAGAAGCAAAATGGATAAAACGCTTAATCCTGGCGCAATGGGACAATCAATGATGAAACAATACCTTTGGGCACAGGATATGCTTGGTGGCTTTCATGATGAGAATGATGAACCCGTCACACCCGATGGCACCAATACTCCTGACTTTGCCGATGGAACATTTAACCCGGATAATAACATCTATTTAGGTGGAGATAATTTAGATGGTTTCATTGGCCAGGTTCTCACAGCAGAAGCCATTAACAAAACACTCTTTCTCGTTAACAAACTGGCTTATGACGGTACTGCACTGGGTGGAGTGGACCCAGCAACCTATACGCCTGCCGATGGCATCAAATTTTTTCCACACGAAATAGCAGTAACAGAAGGCATGGTCATGGAAGGATTACCTCCAAGAGCAATGGGACTTAGCGTCGTTGATCCAAGTAGTGATTTATTCGATCAATTATCACTATTATGGGCAGCGAACCACTTTAGAAATATGATGGATCCTAATAACAACAGTGATGAGCAACACATTGCCTACCATTCTGTATTTGACGGTGATCCATTCCCCGCAGATGCTTCCGTAACAGGCGCACCGGGTCCTTTTAATCTAATGATGGGAACGGGCAAAGTCGTCTTTCTAAATATGATGACCATGCACTTCAATGGTTCAGAAGGTACTTTTGTAAACACCTCTAACCTAAATGCAGGTGCAGTAGAAATGGGCAATAGTATTACCGCTGTCAATGCTGGTTACGCCTTAGTCATGTTAACCAAATTTGCAGAAGAATACGCAGGTACACCTCTTGAGCCAATGGCGGTCAATGCCATCAATGCACAAGCGGGATTTATCATGTCTAATATGAAAGATCCAAATGGAGGATACTATAATTCCTACACCATAGGTGAAGGTCCTAGTGCCACTACAAAAAAAACAATGGCACAGGCTGCTATTGCTCGCGGCATGTATGCAGCATACGCCTATACCAATAATGCCGACTACTTAGCTGAAGCAGAAAACGCCTACGCTGAATTGATGCACTACTACCGTGCAGACCAAAGTGCATTTTTATCTGAAAAAGACAACCTGACTGCCACTTATACGCCTTATAATTTCGCGATTATTACAGGTGCTTTACGCGAAGCAGCTTTAGTAGGAGGGCATTCAGATGCAGCATTGGTTTATACTCGATTCTTTAAAGAAATCGCCAACAAAATGCAATTATCAGAAGGACCTGCCACCGGTGAAATGGGAAATGACTCCGATGAGGATTTAGTGCCTTTCATCAGAGATCAAACTGACCAGTTACCTCCAGTATTCGCACAGGAAGCTACAATGGTATTTGAGCCGCTTGCCACCAGCACTACGAATGATTTTGTGTTTAACTTAACGAGTACACCAAATCCATTCAATGAAGAGACGAAAATTTCATTCTTTTTGAAAAAGTCATCTCAAGTGCGTATCCAGATTTATAATTTACAGGGAAGCCTGATCGAAACGATACAGAATAATAGATTAACATCAGGTTATAATGAAGTAAGTTGGAAACCAATTAACAAACCTACCGGTGTTTATTATTATCAGGTTATGATCGATGATTTACCTCCTTTAATGGGTAAAACACTATTGGTCAAATAAAAAATCAATTAGGTTGTAAATATATTTTTAAAGCTCTCTAAACTTTAGTTTAGGGAGCTTTTTTAAACTCAATTTATGCCGATAGCTCAATCAACTTATTAATTGTTCGCCAATTTCTGGAAGTACAGATTTGCCGGAGTTCCCTTTCAAAAAAATGATTGGTTAATTTGCTCCTCCCAAATCCGCCAGGACAAAAAACAAAGATATATTTCCCTTTAATTTCAAAATAATCCTGACTGTTTTCAGGCAATTGAATTTGATTTTTCCACACATTTTCAGGTGCATCCTCCATAAAAAAAACGGCTAATTTTGTAATATCAATTTCCGAATTTTGGATCCAAAATGGATTCTTTTCTTTGGCATAAATAATCTCCTCCCTGTTTAAAACCAAAGTGGGCACATCAAAGCCCCATTCCTTTTTAATCAACTGGGAGATTACTTCAGCCAATTCACCTTTACTATAATTTTCATGTTGAAAAATAATATTCCCACTTTGAATATAAGTCCGAACTGACTTTAACCCGGACTTTTCCAGCAATGTTCTCAGAGCTGCCATTTTTATGATATGCTTCCCTCCCACATTTATCCCTCTTAATAGAGCAATATAAGTTTTCATTAATTATCTTATTTTTCACCAAAATACGGTACTCAACTCACTGCCAAATGAATCTATTCAAAAAAAAGCCCCTTTGATTTTAACTCATTCCTAAAACAAAGGGGCTTTTTATAAATTCTATATTTTATACTTCGATTCCTTTCATCATCTTATTCCAATACAAATATGGAAGGATGTACTTCTTCAGCATAAATAAACGCCAATGCTCTTTGGATGAATCCGAAATAAACATCCGCTTCAACTTTGGATCTGGTGTGAAATTTTTACTGTAATCAAATTCTGCTAAAACCATACTTCTATACCCAGTTACTAATGGGCAGGAAGAATAACCATTATAAGCTTTACTTGTTATGGTATTATTCTGCATCATTTGCAAAATATTTGCAACGACAATCGGCGCCTGCTTTCTGATTGCTGCACCGGTTTTGGCGGTTGGCAACTGACAAGCGTCTCCTAAACCAAAAATGTTATCATACTTTAAATGTTGCATTGTCTTCTCATTAACAGTAATCCAACCTGCCTCATTCGACAAGGGAGAACTTCTAATAAAATCCGGAGCTTCCTGCGGTGGTGCCAGATGCATCATATCAAAATGAATACCGTACAATCCATCTTTTTGAGTCACTTTCACATCATGATAGTTGTATTGAATTTCTTTATCCACCTGATCCTTATCTGCCGTCATCACAACACAACCTCCCGGATTGGCCTCTTTGGTCACTTCGTACCAGGCTATTTGTTCCTTTCCATCGACTTTCACTAATTTATGGTGAAACCTAATATTGATGTTTTTTCTATCTACAACCTTCATTAAGGTCTCCGCAATTGGCTTTACACCAAAAATAACACCTCCTGGGGTAGCAAACAGGATATCAGTTTTAGCATTTACTCCTGCACGTCTAAAGTGCTCTTCGGCTAAATACATGATTTTTTGCGGAGCTCCTCCACACTTAATTGGTGTTGCGGGCTGCGTAAACAAAGCCGTTCCTCCCTTGAAGTTTTTAAGGACTTCCCAAGTGTGTTTTGGATCTGTATAATTACTACAAACTACTCCTTTATCCATGGCTTCAGTCAAGCCTTCTACGAGCTCAGGTGCGATCTTGATACCCGGGCAAACAACCAAATAATCGTAAGTAAATTCATTTCCGCCCTTAGTGGTGACCTTATTATTTTCTGGGTCAAACGACTCGGCATACTCCTTTACCCAGGTAACTCCGGAAGGAATTAGGCTGGACATTGGTCGTGCCGTTTTATCAAAATTATAGGTATTGGCCCCCACCAACGTCCATGCTGGCTGATAATAATGCGTTTCTGCAGGATCGAGCAGCGCAATATCTACTTTTGGATTCTTTCTCTTCATTTGTGAAGCGACCATAATACCGGCCGTTCCTCCACCAATGATTAGTACTTGATGATGATTTTTCATGCGTAATTGTTATGTGTTAAAATTAATTCCGTTGATCTATATTCAAAATGAGGCAGAAACAAGCCCACCCCTCTCAGGTCGAGTGACAACAAAACTCTACCGAGAATAATATAATTTGGTAATATTATAGTTAGGAATTAAAAGCCTTAATGTTGCCCAAGATAAGACAAAGTATTTTTTTTCAAAAGAAAATATCAAAAAAATATGCTTTTTAATGAATTTTACTTGCTAAAATCTTGCAAAACAGGTCAAATGGCATCTTTTCGACGTTTTTTTTACCAAAGTTCCTTTCCTTTTAGTGCTTTATTCCAATATAAATAAGGCATTAAATATTTCTTTAAAAGCCATAGCCGCCAATGTTCTTTGGAAGAGTCTTTAATCAAAAATAAATTCCTCAAATCTGGATTTGGAGTAAAGGTTTTGGAATAATCAAATTCTGCCCAAATTAACTTCCCTTTTTCCGTGGCTATTTGACAAGACGAATACCCATCGTATTTTCTTGGGTGTATATTTTCATCTCCCAGCATTTCTAAAATATTATCAACGACAACAGGTGCTTGTTTGGTAATAGCGGCATAAGTTTTAGCCGTAGGTAAATATGCCACATCACCAAGTGCAAAAATATTATCAAATTCGAGATGCTGTAAGGTCTTTTGATCTACCGCCATCCATCCTAGTTCATTAGCTAGAGGTGAAGCACGGATAAAATCAGGAGCTGATTGAGGCGGAGCGAGGTACAGCATATCAAAGTGGATACCAAATAAGTTTCCATTCCTGCTTATTTTCGCATCTTTATAATTATATTGAATGGAAGAATTAATATATTGAGTCAATCTGTCCTCATCCTTTATGGGCTCAAGATGTTTGTCAGATACTTCGTACCATGCAATCTTTTTCACGCCATCTACTTTCACCAATTTATGAAAAAATCTAACATTGATATTTTTTCGATCAATGACTTTCATTAAGTTTTCCCTGATTTCTTTTACACCAAATACACTTCCTCCCGGAATAGCAAAAATAATATTTGTTTTTTTGTTGATTCCTCTCTTTTTGAAGTTGGCCTCCGCTAAATACATTGTTTTTTGAGAGGCACCCGAGCATTTAATCGGGGTTGCCGGCTGTGTAAACAAAGCTGTCCCACCTTTAAAATTATTAAAAACATCCCGAGCGTGGTCAGGATCTGTATAATTACTACATATTGCGCCTTTCCCCAATGCATCTTCTAAGCCTTCGACTAATTCCAATGCAATTTTTATGCCCGGACATACTACTAAATAATTATAAGAAATATATTCCCCGTCATCAATAACGACATAATTATTTTCGGGAATAAAAGATTTCGTGCGTGCCTTGATCCAAGTCACCCCCTCAGGAATTAAATCGATCATTTTTCGCATGGTATGATCGAAATCAAATACACCCGCACTCACTAAAGGCCATATCGGCTGAAAAAAATGCTTTTCAGATGGATCTATAATAGCAATACTAAGGGCAGGACTCCGCCTCTTTAATTGCGCAGCAACCATCATACCTGCAGATCCTCCACCTACAATGACAACCTGAAAATGTTTTTTCACATTAATTATATTACAATTCGAGTCTATAAATCAGGGGTAACCTAAAGGAAAGGAGAACCTTTGATGCAAAGATAATAAAAAAAATTGAATTATTTTGGATTTGTTTATTGATAGAGGACATTTCATTTTATCGCTTGCCCTTTACTACGCGTCTTTTATTCCCCAAATCAGACTTTCCTCACTTCATGGCAGACAGGTTTGGAGACCGCCATCACACACGTCAAGATGCAATGCCTCCCCTATTGACAAGCAGCTAAAATTTATATTTCAAAAATTGGGACACCTGATTTAATAGAAAATAAAAAACGCTTAATTATTCTTAAAGGACTCTAGCAGGTGGTCAATCTCTCGTTCATCATAGACGAGTACTTCTCTTGCTTTACTTCCTTCACTAGGACCAACGATGCCAAGTGCTTCCAATTGATCCATGATACGCCCGGCTCTGTTATAACCTAATTTTAATCGTCGTTGGATCATAGAAGTAGAGCCATGTTGGTTTTGCACAACTAATCTGGCCGCATCTCCGAACATGCTATCCAAATCCGAAAATTTCAAAGAGCCGCTACCTGCAATTTCATCATCACCATGAAATTCAGGCAAGAAAAATGGAGTTGGGTATCCTTGTTGTTTTCCTATAAAGTCAATTACTCTTTCCACCTCCGGTGTATCAATAAAAGCACCTTGTAGGCGAACGACATCACCTCCGACAGAGAGTAACATATCTCCTCTTCCTATTAATTGGTCAGCTCCTCCTGCATCTAATATCGTTCTGGAATCTACCTTTGCCGTCACCTTGAAAGCAATACGCGCCGGAAAATTGGCCTTAATCACCCCTGTAATAATATTCACAGAAGGTCTTTGAGTGGCAATAATCAAATGTATTCCTACTGCTCTGGCTAACTGTGCCAAACGACCAATTGGCAATTCCACTTCTTTCCCTGCCGTCATGATTAAATCGGCAAATTCATCAATCACCAATATTATAAAAGGGAGAAAACGATGCCCTTTCTCTGGGTTTAATCGACGCGCAACAAATTTTTCATTATACTCTCTTATATTCCTTGAAGCAGCCTGTTTGAGTAAATTATACCTTGTATCCATTTCTATTGTCAATGAATTAAGGGTATGAACCACCATATTGGTTTCAGTCGTGATGGGCTCTTCCTGATCCGGCAAAAATGCCAAATAGTGATTAATAATCCTGCTATATGGGAATAATTCTACTTTTTTAGGATCAATTAATACAAACTTCACCTGCGATGGGTGCTTTTTATAAAGGAGTGAAATCAAAATAGAATTAACCCCTACGGACTTCCCCTGCCCCGTAGCTCCAGCTACTAATAAGTGAGGCATTTTAGCCAAATCAACGACCATTACCTCATCGGAAATAGTCTTTCCCAATGCAATAGGTAAATCCATCTTTGCATGCTGAAATTTATCGGAAGCAATGACCTCCCGCATAGAGACAATCTGTTTTTTCTTATTCGGCACTTCAATTCCAATCGTTCCTCTTCCCGGGATAGGAGCGATGATTCTAATTCCCAAAGCGGCTAAACTCAGCGCAATGTCATCTTCTAAATTTTTAATTTTGGATATGCGGACACCGGGAGCCGGCACAATTTCATATAAGGTAACGGTCGGACCAATCGTCGCAGAAATTTTTATGATTTCAATTTTATAATTCAGCAGGGTTGCAATAATTTGATTTTTATTGGATTCAAGCTCTGCCCTATCTATTTTCACCTTTTGGTCTGAATAGTCTTTTAACAGCTCTATTGATGGAAATTGATACCTCGACAAATCAAGTGTAGGATCATAAGGCTCGGTGTGCTCTTTATTTTCTTCCATAACGGAAAGCGATGGAATCATCTTCTTTTCTTCATTACTCTCTACCTCCAACTCGGCTTCTCCGGCCTTTAGTGTTTGGGGTCGTTTGGGTTTTGCTCCTTCCAAATCCAAGGCCAATTGATTGCCTTCTTCTGTATCTTCTCCCTGCCCGCTTGGTAACTGAACACCGGGTCTAAGCCCTATCGGTTGGTCTTTCTCCTCGGGCAATTCGGCCGTTGTCACTTCTGGTATTCCCGGTTTTTTGGTAGAGAATCCATTGCGAATATAAGCCATCAAATCCTCAAAGAAACCTCCCGGAGTCATATCGTTAAAGTCGGGATTCAACTGCCATACAATAAAGCCTACGATAGAAGCAAAAATTAAAATAACAAGTCCTACTGTACCAATAAAATTAGTAAACCACCCATTGGTTTCCTGTCCAAAAGTTCCTCCCCATGGGAAATTAGAAATCCCCCCCAAAATAAACTCCAATAAAACAGAAGAAATCAAAAGAGCCGTTAACCACCGAATGAGTATCGGTGCAAACTTTGAAAAACCATCACGCCGAATAAGATTAACCCCTAATTTTCCCAATAAATAAACAAAAATATAACTCGAAATACCAAATCCCCAATAAAAAAACATATTGGAAACAATTGCCCCTAACCGTCCTAATTGATTGGCCATCGTAAAATCACCCTGCAAAATTTGCCGCCAGGTAAACCGGAACACCTTATCCTGATCAATCGACCAGGTAAATAAATAAGAAGTAAATGCCAGGAATAAGTACAAGGCAAAGAATAGTGATAAAATACCAAATAGCTTTGGTATCCTTTCGTCTTTCAGACTAAATGGTAGTGATAATTGCCCTTTCTTTTTTGCTTTTCTTTTTGCCATCTGTGATTTCAAAGTGATTCGACCTACAAATGTACGAAAGTCAGGGGAATTTTAGTGTTAGATAGATAAAAAAACAACAAATCATCCAAATAGCCTCTATTTTACCAACGTTATGTCTCCTTCTACTACTTCCACCTCTCCATCAATAAATAGCACCTTAGCGAAAAAAGTAAAAACGCCGGGATTCATTGATTTCCCTCTAAAATAACCATCCCATCCAAGAGATTCCTGGTTGGTAGGTATATTTTTAGCTTCAAAGACTAATTCACCCCAACGGTCATATATTTGCAAAAGCTGAATTTCTCTTACGGCCGGTCCGCTAAAGATGGTGTAGAAATCATTGATGCCATCATCATTTGGAGAAAAGGCATTGGGTGGATATATGGGTCTGTTTTTGATGACGTGAATAATCATTTCATCCGTCGCAAAACACAATGAATCATTTACCACTGTCACCGTATAAGTTGTAGTTGATGTTGGATTAAGACCAATTTGATCACAGTCCACATTAAGGCAATGAAGTGAGTCGGTTGGACTCCATGTGAAACTAACGGAAGACTGGTTGGAAATTGCGCCTCCCGTCGTTTCATAACCAAGCTCAATAGTCTGGTCAGGACCCGCATCTACCAGTAATTCTGTTGGTTCTTCGACAGAGGCCTCTGTGGTATCATCACAGCCATTTGCATCTAAAATTGTTAAGGTGTATGTCCCCGCGTGTAAATTGGAAAAATTAGCGGGTATCTGAAAAGTCTCGCCGTCAATGCTATATTCATAAGGCGGTGTTCCGCCCATTCCCAATACATTAATTTGTCCATCTGAATAATCAAAACAAATATTGTCAATTATATCTCCCGGATTAATAAATAACTCCGGAGGCTGGGTAATAACCGTGGTCTCACTCAATATACAATCGTGTTCATCTGTAACAGTAAGGGTATAATCTCCAATGGGTAATTGGGAGATTTCCTGAGAAGTGGCATTCGTACTCCATTGATAAGAATACCCCCCCGTTCCACCACTAACCAACGCATTTAAGACACCATTGGACTCCCCAAAACAATGAACATTCTCTGTTTCAAAGTCTATCATCAATGGCAATGGATCAACTAATTCCAAATCAAAATGCCCTCGACATCTATTTGCGTCAAGCACATCTATACTATACACCCCTTCAACCAAGCCCGTTTGAATATTTGTCGTGATAAAACCATTACCATCATTCCAGTCGTATTGATAGGGTGGTAATCCATTGTTTATTTCAACAACTGCCTGTCCATCTGCAAAATCAGTGCAACTTGGGTCTGTAATGGCCTGTGATAAAGGATCTAATACTAATTCCAATTCATGCACAGGAATCGTCAGGGACAATTCACAGTCATGATCATCCCGAATGACTACAGAATAATCTCCATGCACCAAATTAGACAGGGTATTACTCGAAGAAAAGCCCATATTCTCCCAATTATATTCATAAGGAGATGTTCCACCCGAAGTAACCAAAGTAACGGCTCCATCTGTCCCGCCATCACAGGTCGGCATAATAATATCTGGGTTCGCACGAATACTGTCGGGCCCTGAAACCATAAAGGTCTGCACGGTTTCACAAAGTGCTAAATCCGTCACTGTTACCGTATAACTTCCTTGTCCCAAGCCCGAAATCATATCGGTATGCTCCCCACTTTCCCAACTATATTGATTCGGGCCATAGGGGCTTGTGATACTCAGGTCTATACTCCCAGTCTGATCTCCGGGACATTGTTCATCAACCAAAGTAGCATTTTCCGTGAAATGTCCTACACAACAAACTACTTCTACGGTTGATTTAATCTCCGTGACCAAACATCCCCTTTCTGTTTCGACTGTCAAAACGACTGTTTGCAAACCAGCCTGATTATAAGTCACCTCATGCGGACCTACTCCTACCGCAGTGGATGGCGTCGCGTGTGGACCAAAAGTCCAGGTATAATTATCAATATTTCCTATATAATAGGAAGCATCTGTGTAGGTAACTGGTTCGCCCACACACACTTCATTGACTGGCTCAGACTGAAAATCTACTGTTGGACCAAGAAAAGTACCCGTCCCCCCGAATTCAATTGAAAATCCACTTCCCGACTGACTATAATTATTAATAATAATGGCATAACTCGTACCAGAAACCATATTAATAGCGCTGATAAAGTTATTATTTCCCGATTGGCACCCACAGGATTCACCCGTATCAGGGTCGCCTATCATCATGCCTGTTGCTCCGGTACAGGCAATCCATTCGGAAAGAGGACTCCCGGTATTTTGCCCGGACAACATACAGCGCAAAGCTATTTTCCCAGAACAATCATCAATACCATTTGGTAATTCATAAACTGCAAAATCAATATCATCGGTAGGGTTAAGTGGATTGAGTGTAAACTCTAAAGAACCGGATTGATCACAGGTCCATTTGTACCAGGTCGAACCTGATTCTGTGAAAGGGTTTTGGCATTGCTGATCACAGACACTGCCCAATTCATCCAACTCATTTCCTATTCCAAGGAGCTGCCCTACGGTAAATGGATTCTTATCACACAGTATCACTCCCGGGTCACAATCTCCACTAGGTGCTGGCACTTCATTATAATTATTGATACATAACTGAAATGTTCCTTCAAAAGAAAAGCGGGCACTTACTCTAATGTAATACGTTGCTCCAATTGTAAGTGGTCCGGCAAA
>CAZNCI010000069.1:11577-14348 GCA_964571475.1 uncultured Saprospiraceae bacterium
CGGCAAACACATTGACCTGATCGTCGTTGGTCGCATCCGAAGCACATCCGATATCCACTCTGTTTTCACAAGTTCCTGCATAAATAACCATCTGCGGGTTTTGCTGATTCCCCCCCGGATTATTATCAACTCCTCCAATGACACTCACATTGACCGTATTGGCTTCTGCCACAAAGGCAAACCAAACATCCTTGTTTTGAGAGTTATTTGGAAAACAAAAGGGATTATCCCCAGCAGACACAGTTGCACCAACATTTGAATAAGCGGCGGGCTCTGAACACCAGTTGACCACATCTGTCAGCATAATGGCATTTACACATTCATCATTAGCGGGTTGCGCAAAGAGGAAAAAAGGTATAATTAAAAGAAGTAATGTATAATAAATAGTTCGCATAGCTTGTCTGTTTTTCTTTATTGGAAGCGGGAGTACTACAATCCGTTAGACGTCGCAATTTCGGAAAAAAGTTGGACAACTTATGTTAAGAACGTTTTAAAGTTGCCCCTTATGTTGACAAATAATGACAAAACTATATATTTTACCCCTTTGGAATCTTAATATAATAGGTTTTGTGTTTTTTATTGGTCAATTTATCAGACCGTAGCCAGGGGTTATAGACTTTAAGCATTCGGTAGCTTATTCCGTATTTCTTAGCAAAATCTCCAAGATTTTCAATACTTTTTTCTACAGTAACAATTGAAAAATCATCTAGCGGTGCATAATAGTCCTCTTTGTCAATTTGATAGCCAAACTGTAATGGATGATTGACCAATTCTTTGATCGCTACAATTCTAAAAATATACCGGCCGGTTTCTTCATTGAGGTTAAGGTCATAGTAATTATTTGAACGTTGAATTTCTGCTTCTCTTTTTAATTTGGTGGCACCAACATTATAAGCAGCAGCAGCCATGGTCCAGGAACCAAATTTATTTTTGAGTCGTTTCAAATATTTGCAGGCTGCCCTTGTTGCCTTTTCAAGGTGGTACCGCTCATCCACTTCCTTATTGACTTCCAGGCCGTACTCCTGCGCCGCCCCTTTCATAAACTGCCAAAGTCCTCTTGCCCCGGCGGGTGAGCTTACATTCATTAAATTACTTTCAGCAACTGCTATGTATTTACAATCATCAGGAACCCCCTCTTCGGCAAATATCTGTTCAAACATTGGAAAATACCTTCCCGCTCGCTTCAAATTCAGCACCGTACTGGAATGCCAATAAGTATTGACCGTCAATTCTCGCTCTAACCTTTCTTTTACATCAAAATTATCAAGGGGCAATTGTTCATCTGCAAAAGTGTAATCACTCCCCATTGGAATGGGTTCGACTATTTGTGCAATAGGTGGTTTCTGTCCGGGAAACAGTCCTTTTGTCTTGTAAACTTTACTATCCTTAGAAAAGGAAAAAAAGAGTATTGCTGTAAAGAATACGGCTATCGAAATGGTATATATCTGGACTTTCCTTTGCATAATTTATGCTTTTTTCTTTTTGTAAATAGGTACAGTAGAACAGGGTTCACCGTACATAATACTTGAAGCAATAGGTGTTAGCACTTTGGTTAACTCAAAATAAGCAGATGTAGGCACGGGTTTCTTACTACATCCTTTAACGACCACTTTTTCGTTTTGGTACGCAGATATATCCATCGAACGAATCTTCTGGGTGTAATAATAATCAAGATAATCAGACTTAGAGCCCATGTAAACATCCTTGACGATATCCGCTGTATAAGTTGCAATTAGCATATACGCCCAACTTGGAATAATCGCCTCTACAGAACAAAAAACCGTTAAAATCTGACCTCGATATTGAGACCAGTCATGCGCTTTCATAGCTTGTCTGAAATCTTTTTCCTTGATGATCATCTCCATAAACAGATAATGCTTTATATCAAAAGGCACAATCGCTTCTTTTGGGAAAAAATCTTCCAAATTAATGGTTTTTAAACTACTATTAGCAACTCGATTGACTAAAGGTTGATCCATTTTTTATTCTTCTTCGTCCGATGATAAATTATTCATTTCTTCTTGTTCAGCCTGATGCAGTGTCTCTACTTTTTCCTTTAGATCAGCAATGGAAATGGTTTCTATTGGCTCCTCAATAGGCGCTTTTTCTCCAACTTCGGAATCCGGATTTTTAAAATCCTTCGGCTTGGGCAAATCTTCCAAACTATTGATACCAAAATAATCCATAAATTTTGGACTGGATCCATAAAGTAGTGGACGACCGGGTGCATCACTCCTCCCTAAAATAGAAACAAGTTCTTTTTCTAAAAGTTTTTGAATGGAATAATCACAACTAACGCCCCGGATATTTTCCATTTCACTTTTAGTCACGGGTTGTTTGTAGGCAATGATGGACAAGGTCTCCATGGCAGCACGGGAAAGCCGCTTACGCGTAGTCTGTTTAAGATAAGTCCCAATGGTGTTGTGGTAACTCCCTTTGCTAAGAAATTGGTAGCCTCCCCCAATTTCTGTCAACTCAAAAGCAAACTCCTCTTTTGCGTACCTGTCTCTGATAAAATCAATACTTTTTTGAAGTTCCTCTTTATGAAATTTCATACCGAAAGACTCCTCCAGGCAATTACTGATTTCCTTAAAAGAAATAGGTGTCACTGCTGTGAAAATTAAACTTTCGATTTGCTGCACCAGTTGTTTCAAATTAGATTGTATTTTAGTCCCTAATAATAATTTAGTCCCAAAAATAAAATTTTTAAATTTCAAATGTGCAAAATTGGACTTTTAATTACCGAAAATGTAGGAGGATGGATGCTTTTG
>CAZNCI010000070.1:0-12219 GCA_964571475.1 uncultured Saprospiraceae bacterium
CTACCCCAGCGATTGTATAAGCGAAAGGCGTAGTCTTTGAGTTGATTGTGATTGCCCGCAGCATAAACATTGACAGTGTCCTGCAATTCTGCCAAGTATAAATACCGGGAATTTAGTTTTGAATAGGAAAAGCTGGTTTGCAGGTAATTATCCCCGAGCCACCGATGTCTCCCTATAATACTTAGCCCTTCGTTGTCGATTTCCAGCGTATCGGTACTTTGATACCAATTACCTTCTTTATAATCGTAGAATAAGGCATCTTTCATGTTGGTATAACTCATGCTCCATTCATCTTTGGGGGTGAGGTTGATATTCCATTTCACACTAAAGTCTTTAAAGTTTGTCACGGGTATTAGGCTGGAAATATCCTCAATCGAGTCTGCACGAACATACTCTTTATCATTAGAAATACGAGAGTTTTGAAAGATTTGATCAAATACCTTTTTGAAATAAATACTTTTTGCTACATCTGTCAGGGAACGGCGGTAGGTCAATAGCAGGTGTCCCTTTTTTTTGAATGTTGGTAAATGGAAACTGATATTGCCGGATAATAAATTAAGCTCAGCAGTTGTCTCTAACTTATCGGGAATTTTTTCTTTACTTTTAATGTCAATAACACCGGCTATTCGGCCACCATATTGCGTCGGAACACCTTCTTTAAACAGGGAGACCTTTTCTGCGAACAATGGATTGACTGCGGCTACTTTTCCAAAAAAATGCCCAAAATGATAGAGGGTGATACCATCGTATAAAACCAGATTTTGTCCACTTCCTCCTCCTCGAATATGAATGTCAGTAGCGGACTCTTTACCCGTAGAGATGCCGGGAAGAACCTGTATGATTTGGAATACATCTTTTTCAACCTGCCCCCCAATCCAGTCAATTTTTTGAACATTAAACTGACGGGCACTATTCGTTTCAGACTCCATGAAATCCGGTTCGTCTTTTTGTATTTTGACAATAACGGGACGGAGCTTATTACTGGCTATTTTGAGGTATATGGGTGGGCATTGTTGTTTTTTAAGGTAAGAGACGGGGATTATTTTAGACTGGTACCCCAAATAGCTAATGACAATTGAATCATTGGGGACATAAGCAGCTTCCAGGGTAAATTGCCCGGATTCGTTGGTTGAACAACCGATTTGCTCATTTTTAATTTGGATATTAGCCGAAATTAGAGCCTCGTGTGAATTTTCATCTAATACTTTTCCGCAATAGCTATGACTGTATTGTGTAA
Source organism: uncultured Saprospiraceae bacterium (assembly GCA_964571475.1). Classification (GTDB taxonomy): domain Bacteria; phylum Bacteroidota; class Bacteroidia; order Chitinophagales; family Saprospiraceae; genus JALVDO01. Next base: position 1,238 of record CAZNCI010000070.1, read on the forward strand.
AAAAGTCGGGTGCTGCTTCCTTTATAATGACGTATTTATCGGAGATGATTTCAAATTGCCAATAAGTGTTTCTAAGCAATTTGACCAACGCAGCCTCGATGGATAGCCCTGTAATATCAGTATTCGAAACGGTTACTTTTTTTAACAGGTCTGCATTATATGAAATTGAAACGGCATATTCTGTTTCAATTTTTAACAGCATTTTTTCGAGTGGGGTATTGTTGGTTTGCCCAAATAGAAAAAGAGGAAAAAAAACGGACATAAAAAAAAGGGCTATGCTTTTGACATAACGGCTACTGTGTAATAACCACCTTCTTTTTATCCGATGAAAATTCATATTTCAAAGTCATTGTTCTGCAAACAATCTCCAATGCCAGTTTTTGGTCATCAAGTGGAATTGTTCCCGAGAATTTTTCTCTTGAATTAATTTTACTGTAATCAATTTCTACACCAAATTGCCGTTCCAACTCTTCAAAAACAAAGCTTAACCTTCTTAGTCTAAAATCGAGTACCCTGGATATCCAGGGGGAAGCGTTAGTGTCAGTGTTAAAATAGTGTGCGCCCTCTTCATTAACACTCAATCCTTTTCCCGCAGTTAACAGCGTATCAATTTGGGCAGTTGTCACCCTAACCTTCCCTTCATAACAAACAACTTCAAAAATATGCTTTCGACTTAAAACATCAAACTGAGTCCCCACCACCTGAACTTTTCCCTGGCTGGATTCAACGGTAAAGGTACTGCCTTTTTCAACATTAAAAAAAGCCTGCCCGTTTAAATTGAGTGTCCGTTCTTTTTTCCATTTACTTTTGTAATAATGAATAGAAGACTGGGCATTAAGCATAACGCTAGAATGATCCGGTAAGGTATGTGATTGGTGTTGGGCGATGTTTGTTGCTATATCAACTGGTTTTTCAACGACAAAAAGCCAGGTTAAAACACCAATGAATATGGCTGCTGCAATGCTTATCCATATTTTTGGAATAAGTCTGCGAATGGGTCGGGAGTCCCGATTTTTATCGAGAATTTGTTTGATGTTGGTTAAATTGGGTTGGGGAACATCCATCTGCTTCATGACAGAAATAGCCGCTTTTAATTCATGGAAATTGGGCAATTGCTCAACGGCTGCTTTTTCAGCATCATTGAGCTCGCCTGCCAGCCATTTCGCTAATAATATTTCCTCATTGTATGGTTTCACCTTATATGTCTTTTTAGTATGACGTTTATCTTCTTTTGTACCCTACCTTTGGTCAATTTAAATTTTCTGACCTAAATTTTCTCTCAGGTACTTTAGGGCAATGCCCATTCGTTTTTCGACAGCTTTCTGTGATAATTGTAAGCGTTCGGCAATTTCCCGATAAGGGAGACTTTCAATTCTGTTCATTAAAAATACTTCTCTACTCTTTTCGGGCATGGAAGCAATAATGCGTTCTAATTTTGCTTTATATTCCTTTTTTTCCAGCTGGAAATCAGGCGTTTCAATGCTTTGAGAAGGTTTTTTTGCAACCAATTGGAAATTTTGTTTAACCTTTTCGTGGCGCACTTTGTCTATAAATAAATTAGAAGCTACGGTGTATAAGAATGATTTAGCTTTTGCAAATGGAACATCTTTACATTTTTGCCATAGCTTCAAAAAAGCATCCTGTACGATATCCTCTGATAAAGACACATTACTGCTTTTGCTATATACGAAACGGTAAAGTGGTGTTGCATAATCATTAAAAATTTGATTATAATCAATCTCTTTACAGATGTTTTTTTCTTTTTCAGACATACAGTTAACGGTGTATTATTTTTTACTTACCAAAACCTCGCCAGTCATTTCTTTCGGAGCTTTTAATTGCATTAAATAGAGAATTGTCGGGGCAATATCCGCTAATTTACCATTCTTTATTGTATATTCTCCAGCATTTTTTCCTATAAAAAAACAGGGAACCGGATTCATTGAGTGAGCGGTATTGGGTGTGCCATCGGGATTAATCATATTGTCAGAATTGCCATGATCGGCAATAACGATAGCCTGATAATTATGGTCAAGGGCTGCGGTGATTAATTTTCTCAGGCATTTGTCAACAGTGGTGGCGGCCTTTTTTGCTGCTTCAAAAATGCCGGTATGTCCTACCATATCCGTATTGGCGTAATTTAGGGCAATGAAATCAGGTTGGTCTTTATTGATTTTCTCTACTACGGCATCCGTTATTTCTGCTGCACTCATTTCTGGTTTCAAATCATAAGTTGCGACTTTTGGGGAAGGTATCATGATACGATCTTCTCCTTTGAAAGGCGTTTCTTTACCTCCATTAAAAAAGAAAGTTACATGGGCGTATTTTTCTGTTTCGGCGATCCTAAGCTGGGTTTTACCCGCTTTTTCTAATATTTCGCCGATGGTGTTATTTAAATTTTCTTTTTCAAAAACAATGTGTAAACCTTTGAAGTTTTCTTCGTATTTAGTCATGGTTACGTAGTATAACTTCAAGATTTCAGTCCCTTGTTCAGGCTTGTTTTCCTGAGTGAGCATTATAGTTAATTCTCTGGGGCGATCCGTCCTGAAATTAGTAAAAAACACGGCATCTTCTTCTTTTATCAGCGCAATTGGATTTTGTTTTGTGTCCACACAAACAATGGGCTCAATAAATTCATCCGTCTGCCCGGCATCGTATCGTTCCTGTATTTTGGCCAGGACATCTTCCGTCTTTTCTCCTATCCCTTTTACCAGTAAATCATAGGCTTTTTTGACTCTATCCCACCTTTTATCTCTATCCATTGCGTAATAACGTCCAATAACGGAAGCGACTTTTGCCTGAGCAGGAATGTTTTTAATTACTTTTTCCAAAAATGCTTTTCCACTTTTAGGATCGGTATCCCGACCATCGAGGAAGGCGTGGATAAAGATGCGTTTTACCCCGGCATTTGCCAATAGGTTAGTAATGGCTATGAGGTGGTCGATATGCGCATGGACGCCACCATCAGATACCAGTCCCATCAAATGAATAGCTTTGTCATTATTATTGGCATAACTAATCAACTCCTGAATGACCTTATTATGTATCAATTGATTGGATTCGATCGCTTTATTGATCCTTACGAGCTCCTGATAGACGATTCTTCCCGCACCAATATTCATGTGCCCGACTTCGGAATTGCCCATTTGTCCTTCCGGTAATCCGACTCTTTCACCAAAGGTGTCGAGTGTGGAATGAGGGTATTTTTGATAAAGGCTGTCCACAAAGGGGGTCTTTGCCTGAGCAATTGCGCTTATCTGGGGGTTCGGACCTTCTCCCCACCCATCTAATACGACCAATAAAACACGTTGATTATCCATCTGAAATGTTGCTTTTTTAAAAATAGTACGTCAAAAGTAAAAGATATTTTGCGATAAAAGATTATTTAGAATAAGGAATTATTATAATTCTTCGTTTATTAGTAAATTGCACTACGCATATTTTTGATAAAAAATAAAAATAATGACAACTAATTTAAATTTTAAAATATTAGCATCATTGATGATTGGCATCCTGCTACTTGCCTCCAATTGTGTTAAAAATCCGGTGACAGGAAAGCGGGATTTTGTATTGATGTCTGAAAAACAAGAAATTGCGCTGGGCAAGCAGTCTGACCCCGGTGTAGTAGCCAGCTTTGGGCTGTATGAAAATGTAACTATGCAAAAATTCATTCAAACAAAAGGTAAAAAAATGGCTGCGGTTTCTCATCGCCCTAATCTGGATTATCAATTCAAAATATTGGACTCTCCAGTAGTAAATGCTTTTGCGGTACCCGGAGGATATGTTTATTTCACCAGAGGCATTATGGCTCATTTTAATAATGAAGCACAATTTGCCGGGGTGTTGGGGCATGAAATCGGACACGTTACCGCCCGCCATAGTGTCAAGCAGCAGAGTAAACAAATGTTGGGACAATTGGGATTAATGGTGGGAATAATCGCCTCAAAGGACTTTCGACGATTTGCCAATGAAGCATCACAGGCTTTGGGATTATTGTTTTTGAAGTTCAGTAGAAATAATGAAACAGAAGCAGATCGACTGGGAGTAGAGTACTCCACTAAAATCGGGTATAATGCCAAGGAAATGGCCGGCTTTTTTAATACTTTAGGTCGACTGGGTGGTGGTCCTGAAAATAGAATCCCCACTTTTCAGTCAACTCACCCCGATCCTGCTGACCGTTATAATAAAACAAAAAAGCTGGCTCGTGAGTGGCAGGCTAAAACGCCCGGTTCAAAATACAATGTGAACAGAAATAGCTATCTGCGTATGATTGACGGGCTGGTTTATGGAGAAGACCCTCGGCAGGGTTTTGTGGAGAATAATAATTTTTATCACCCGGAACTGAAATTTTGGTTTCCAGTACCTCAGGGATGGTTGACACAAAATTCACCACAGGCCTTCCAGATGGCACCCAAAGATGGCAAAGCGATGATGATGTTGGCATTGGCACAGGGAAAAACCCTAAATGCTGCCGTAAAAGAGACCTTAGATCAATTTGGACTAACCAAAATAAGTCAGAAAAATAAAACAGTAAATGGCTTGCCAGCAATGGAGTTAATCGCTGATAAAGTACCGACGGCAGAGGAGCAGCAACAGGCACAACAACAGGGGCAAAAAGCTAAAACATTGAGTACAATCTCGTATTTCATCCAGTATAATGGTATGATTTACAAAATTATTGGACTGACTTATAAGGAAACCTTCGGTACTTATAAATCCCGGTTTTTAAATACCATGACTCGTTTTGATAAATTAACAGATCAGGATAAATTAGGCAGACAGCCCGAGCGTATTAAAATCGTGACGCTCACTAAAAGCAGTACGCTAAAAGATGCACTGCGTTATTATAAAATCCCTTCGAAACGACTCGAAGAGTTTGCCATCCTCAATGGCATGAAACTGACCGACCCTGTTTCAAAAGGGATGTTAATCAAGGTGGTTAAAAAATAGTTTCCTTCTTAAAATCATGGCCTGATTTTGATACTATTTTTGCAAAAAACGGTGTCAAAATCAGGCAAAATTTCACCCCCTTAAGGAACACTTTCCTATACAAATTTCAATACTTCTTCAATATTATTCAAGTGTTTGAATCGTTCACTTTCGATTTTGACATCAATTTTTTCAAGCTCCCATGTTGTATGGTAGGGTACGTGAAATCCATAACCTCCAATATTGAGAATGGGCATAATATCGGACTTGAGAGAGTTCCCTACCATCAAAAAATTTTCCGGTTGGATATCCAAATGCTGGATGATTCGATGATATTCGGCTTCGTTTTTATCCGAAACAATTTCAACATGATGAAAAAAATGAGCGAGGCCGGAATTTTTAAGTTTTCTTTCCTGATCCAGTAAATCTCCTTTGGTCGCCACAATTAATTTGTATTTGCCATAAAGCTGCTCTAGAGTGTATTGAACCCCGCTGAGGAGTTCAATTGGGGTATTAATCAGGTCTTTTCCATTATCGATAATCCGCTGAATAACTTCCATACCGATAGAGTCTCCTCCGATCTTAATAGCGGTTTCGATGGTGGACAATATAAAAGATTTAGCGCCATAACCGTAGAGGGAAAGATTGGCAATTTCTGTTTTCAATAATTCCTTGGAAATAGTATGATGTGGCAGGAAATCTTCCAGTAGATTGCAAAAATCATCTTCTGCCTTACGGTAATGTGGCTCATTCACCCAAAGGGTATCATCTGCATCAAATGCGATTATTTTTATATCCTTCATCGTTTGTATTTTATACTTTAATCCCCATGCTTCTCATTAGCACGGTTGCGTTAAAACTTTTGCTTACGCCCTTTTTTAGTTTATAATCAAAAAATAATTGTTCGTCTTTGATGTCAACCTCTATGCAAAGATTCTCGATAGCACCTTTTGCTTCTTTTTCCATTGCTCCTAATTCAAGGTCATGGGTGGCGATGATACCCGATCCCCCGGAAGCAATCATTTGATTGATGAGTGCTTTGGAGCCGGTATGCCGATCGACAGAGTTGGTGCCTTTTAGTATTTCATCGAGCAAAAAGAAGGTATATCTCCGGGGTTGTTGTTTTTGAGCTTCTTCTACATCATTAATGATGAATTTTAATCGTTTTAATTCTGCATAAAAAGAAGAAGTACTTTCGTGCAGGGCATCCTGCGTCCTCATACTGGTAAGAATAGAGGTAAATGGCATTTCAAATTCAGTAGCACAAACGGGACAGCCGGCCTGTGCCATGACCATATTGAGTCCAACTGTACGAAGAAAGGTACTTTTCCCAGCCATATTGGATCCGGTGATTAATTTGATATGCCCATTGAGTGGAATTTCAATATCGTTACACACTCTATCTTTTTTATTGATGAGCGGGTGTCCTAAATTTTTACTTTTGAAAAGCGCTTCATGATAAAATTGGGGCATCACCCAAGTCGGATGGTTGAAATGAAGGTTTGCGATAGAGGACAATGCTTCAAAATCGGCCATTGCCTCAAACCAGTCTTCGAGATAAGCTTGCTCTTTTTCTTTCCACAATTCCAGCTGTTTGACCCAATATAAGTCCCACAAACCAATCATATTAAGAAAGATGCCAAAGGGGTTGAATCGAACATTCAATTGAGAAATAATATACGATAATCTATGAATGCGACTGGAGGCTGTTTTGTGACCAATACCAAATGCGCCCTGTGTCTTTTTCAGGAGGGGACTGCTGAATGAGACCGATTCTATGTGTTTGATAATAGCACCAAAATGGGTTAACATTTCCTGTGCGTAACCGGTGCGTTTGTGTATTTCATCCACCGCTTCTTTCGTTTTCTTTAAAATGATAAACTGCGGTAATAACAATAGTATGAATACCTTCCAACTGACGAAAAATGCCCACAATATGGCAGAAAACAAAAACCAGGGTATCGTTAATAAAATAGCCAGTTTCAACCATTTATTTTGCAAGACCAAATAGTTGTCTTTTAGCCATTTCCGAAGTAGGCTCAGTTGTTGATCTTCCCCTTGGGTGGCACTTCCAATGGCCGCTAAATTTTGACGCCAGTCTATCGCTGTTGATAATTCGATAATGGCCGCCTGTTTGTCCTTTATTTTTGAAGGGGTAGTTGGCGTTTTGAAAAAATCAGCCAGTCTGTTATTCCCCAGAACGGTGCTGGTTCTATTGACGTACTGAAAAAAGGAGTAAGGACCAAAAATATCCAGATCAAGACAATAGGGATGGTTGACGTCAAGGTGAGACTGACCGTCTTCGAATGTTTGATAGTCTCCTTTTTGGGCGAGGGTTTCCAAATGGTTAATTTTTGATAAAGTAACGAGCCTATTACTGTTCTTTTTAATTTTTGAATGCCAAATGACAAAGCGATAAAAGACAACAAGACCAATTATCGTTCCTATAAAACCCAACCACAAACTACTGCTCCAAAGAAGCGTAAGTAAGCCCATCAGTGCGATAAAAGCCAATAATCGCACATAGGAATACTGATCGTACTTTCTTGACAAAAGATCGGCTTCCCCCTGAAAATGGTCTGCTCTTTTTTGATAAAAATCAACCAAGGATGAGGTATTTGAAGAATTCATGCAGAAGATTTAACCTTAGCTTGCGAATATTCGCTAGTTTTAATAACTTTGTGGCTGTATGGCAGCAAAGACACAGCGTGAAAAAATAATTTTTGGACTCAAAATGCGACAACTTAGGCAAGCAAAGGGGCTTTCCTATGCTGAGTTAGCCAGACGTGCAAAGATGTCTATTTCTTATTTAAATGAGATAGAAAAAGGGAAAAAATACCCTAAAGAAGACAAAATAATTGCGTTAGCAACAGTTCTGGGAGAAAAAATAGAAGAGCTAACGTCTTCAGAACTTCCCCAAAATCTTTCCCCAATAGGTAATTTATTACGTTCAAACTTCCTAAATGAACTACCACTTCACCTCTTTGGGATTGATGTTTCCAAGATTATTGAAATAATGGCTAGTGCTCCAACCCGGGTCAATGCTTTTATATCTTCCTTATTGGAAATATCCCAGGATTATTCACTGCGCAACGGGCATTTTTATTTTGCGGCTTTGCGTTCTTTTTTAGAATTAAATAATAATTATTTTCCTCAAATTGAAGAAAGTGTGCGCCAATTTAGAACAGAATTAAAGTTGGCGGATAAAACCTTACTTTCCGATGCTGACCTAAAGCAAATACTTATTTTCAAATATAAATACAAGATTCAGGAAGGCGCTTTGAGTCAATACCCGGAGCTCGAAAATATGCGCTCTGTTTTTCTAAGTAAAAAGAAACAGCTTTTACTCAATCAGGATTTAACAAAAACACAACGTGCTTTTCAGTTTGGAAAGGAAATTGCCTTTGAATATTTAGGGCTCAAAGAAAGAGCCAATACTTCTTCTTTGCTTCATCCCCAGACTTTTGAAGAAGTGTTGAATCACTCAAAGGCGATCTATTTTTCAGTAGCATTACTGATGCCTGTTGATGAATTTGTAAAAGATGTCCAGCATCTCTTTAAGGAGGAACAATGGTCAGGCACTCTTTTTCTCCATTTAATGGATAAATATCAGGCAACACCCGAAATGCTTTATCATCGGCTAACCAATGTCTTGCCACAATATTTTGGCATGAAGAGTCTTTTTTTTATTCGAATAAAAGAAAAAAAAGGGGGACACCTTTCAGTAGATCGAGAATTGCGCCTCAATTGTGGATTACACCCACATAATAATGGCCTTCAGGAACACTATTGTAGAAGATGGACGGGAGTAAAACTACTCCGTCAGCTAAAAGGGAGTGATACCGGAACGGCTGTCAGTGCAGGTAAAATATCCTATTTAAACACAGATGAGACCTATTTGTGCTTATCTATCGCCCGCGCAGAGCTTTCTGAGCCTGAAATGAATATCAACGTAACCCTTGGTTTAAAAATTACGCCAAATTTAAAACGAAAAATAGCCTTCCTTTCCGACCCTAATCTATCAACTGAAATTGTTAACAGAACCTGTGAGCGATGTTCTTTGGAGGATTGTGCAGACCGAGTATTCCCTCCTACTGTTATTCAACAAAAAACACACAAATCACTTATTCGCGAGCGGATTAATTCCCTGAATCAATAGGCTTGAATGCCTGATGTGGCATTGCCTTTGTTTTTTATTTCACTTAAAGTGACAAAAATTGGAACAAATTACAAAAAAAAGAGTTTATTAATGTACGAATGGTATTCGTTTAAGTATTCCATGGTAATTTTATTATATTAGCAGATTATTCCATGTCGAATACTTTTTTAAATTTAGAAATGGAGAAGACATGGACGCTTTTCCTTCACCTCCTTTTAATAAATAAAATCCAATATGGTTGAAATGCCAAAAGATACTAACTTGATTACCAACTATCAGCAAAATCCATTTAACTTACATACTTACCAATTGAAAAATGGGCTAAAACTTTTCATGTCCATCAATAAAAATGAGCCTAGAATTTTCACCAATATCGTCTTTAGAGCGGGATCTAAACACGATCCGGAGGATACGACAGGTTTGGCTCATTATATGGAGCACATGCTTTTTAAGGGAACTTCCAAAATCGGCTCACTGGACTGGGACAAGGAGAAAGTCCTGTTGAAGCAAATTTCTGACCTTTACGAAAAGTATCGTCAAACTAAAGACGAGGCAAAGAGAAATGAAATTTATAAAGAAATTGATCGCGTTTCTTTTGAGGCCGCCAAATTGGTCGCACCAAGTGAATACGATCGTCTGGTCGGTGCCTTGGGGGCGGATAAAACAAATGCCTACACATGGGTAGAACAGACCGTTTATGTCAATGATATTCCTTCTAATGAGCTGGACAGATGGATGGAACTGGAGGCAGAGCGATTCACGATGTTATCGCTTCGATTGTTTCATACAGAGTTGGAAACAGTCTATGAGGAATTCAATATTGGGCAGGACAAGGATTTCAGGAAAGTCAATAAAGTCATGTGTGAAAAATTATTCCCTAAACACCCTTATGGTACGCATACGACAATAGGAAAACCGGAACACCTCCGAAATCCATCAATGGCTAAAATTCAGGAATTTTTCAAGAAATACTACGTCTCTAATAATATGGCGATTATTATGTCCGGTGATTTTGATCCGGAAGAAGCCGTAAAATTGGCAGAAAAACATTTTGGGCATTACAAACCTTCTAAAATTCCTGATTTTACATTTGAAGATCAACCTGAAATTGATACACCCATTAAGGTAGATGTACTGGGCAAGGAAAGCCCTTTTGTTGAAGTTGCATGGAGAATGGGTGGCAGCGCTACAGATGACCAATTGTATTTATCTGTTATCACCAATTTACTTTTCAATCAACAGGCTGGTTTGCTGGATATTAACCTGAATCAAAAACAATTGGTGCTGGAGTCGGAGGCGTGGAATCGTTTTCACGAAGATTACTCAATGATGGGGCTTTATGGTGTACCCAAAGAGGGGCAAAGCCTGGAGGAAGTAGAAGCTTTGTTGTTGGAGCAGGTCGAAAAATTAAAAAAGGGAGAATTTGATGATTGGTTATTGGGTGCAGTGCTAAGAGATATGGAGCTGTCAGAGACCAGAGCCTACGAACACAATAGCAACAGAACGTCATTATTGGCGAATCTTTTCATTACGAATGTAAGTTGGCAAAGATTTTTAACCCGATATGAATTTGCCGAAAAGCTGGACAAAGAGCACCTTATTGATTATGTGAAGGATAATTTTTCAGATAATTATTGCACCATCTATAAACGCCAGGGGGATGACCCATCAATTATTAAGGTAGAAAAACCGGATATTACACATATTGAATTGCAAAGAGAGGCCTACTCTGAATTTGGGAAGCAGTTTTTGAATGAAAAGGTATCTCCACTTGCCCCCTCTTTTATCGACTTTGAAAAAAGTATTCAGACCGAAAAACTTAATAATGGGCTACAATTTGATTATGTAAAAAATCAAAATAATCAATTATTCAGAATTGATTTCATTTTTGAGA
>CAZNCI010000070.1:12229-14331 GCA_964571475.1 uncultured Saprospiraceae bacterium
TCCTTTATTAGGCGTAGCATTGGATTATTTCATGTATTTGGGTACACCCAAATACTCATCAGCGGATCTTAAAAAGGAGTTCTTCAAATTGGGGATTAGTTTTGATACTCATTGTCATAATAATCGTTCGTATTTCTCTTTAGTGGGCTTAAATGATTCGCTTGAGGAAGCCCTCTTTTTATTGAATCATATTCTGGAAGAAGCTATTCCCGATCCAGTTGCCTGGGATAATGTCGTTTCGGATATTTTGATCCGAAGGCAAAATAATAAAAAAAATCGAGAGCATATTTTAAGACACGCCTTGATTAATTATGTCAAATATGGTCCGGATTCGCCCTATTCTTTTAAGGTTTCGGAGGAGCAATTGAAAACGATTGATGTTCAGGAGGTGACAGATATAGTGAAAAATTTGATGGACTTTGAACACCATATTTACTACTATGGTCCAAGGGAGCAGACAAACGTCAAGTTGTTATTGGAAGATAATATTATAAAGAAAACCGCACGCAAGCCGGTTGTTCCTTCTCATCCTTTTGTTCAGAAAGAAACAGCTAAAAAGGTTTATTTCATAGATTTCCCAATTGTTCAGACGGATATTTTATTGTTATCCAAAGGAACGGCTCATTTTAATCTGGAGGAATACGTGATGGCGGATTTATTCAATGAGTATTTTGGATATGGATTGTCATCTATTGTTTTTCAGGAAATCCGTGAATCAAAGGCTTTGGCTTATTCTACTTATGCTTTTTTTAGTAGCCCGCAAAAGAAAGACGAGGCACATTACCTAAGTGCTTACGTAGGAACCCAGCCCGATAAAATATCAGATGCCATTCCGGCGATGTTATCAATCATGGATAAAATGCCTGTTGTTGAAAAATCTATTCAGCAGACAATTGATAATATCATCAAAAAAATCGAAAGTGATCGCAGCCTGCCTTCTCAGGTATTTTGGAATTATTTATCGGTACAGGATAAGGGCTTCAACCATGACCTAACAAAGGATATTTATGAAAAAATGAAAAATGTCAAGGTGCAGGATCTACTTGATTTTCAACAAAAATATGTTAAAAACAGAGATTTTTCCTTCTTGGTTTTGGGCGATAAAAAACGAGTGGATTTGACCTATTTAAAACAATTCGGGGAGTTAGTTGAATTAACCGTTGAAGATGTCTTTTGCTACTGATAATCTTGCTGAATTATTTAAAACATCGAAAAAAAGCCCGCTTCAGGAGCTTACTTCTGATTGGCTGTCCCAAATGAAGGTTCGTCTTTTCATCAAAAGAGATGATTTATTATTCTTACCGGCATTACCGGAATTCAGAGGAAATAAATGGCGAAAGATGAAATACAACCTTTTGCAGGCCGCTAAACAAAAAAACAATACACTCTTAACTTTTGGCGGGGCCTATTCCAATCATATTGCCGCTACTGCTGCTGCCGGGCGGTTATTTGGATTTGACACGATAGGTGTGATCCGGGGAGAGGAAACACTACCTTTGAACCCAACATTGAGTCGTGCCAAAAACAACGGCATGCGCTTTCATTATGTATCCAGAACGGATTATCGAGAGAAAGGGCAACCCCATTTTATTCAGCAATTAAGGGCAAAATTTGGTGATTTTTATTTGATTCCCGAAGGAGGATCGAATGCCCTGGCCCTGAGCGGATGTCACGAGTTGGGCTTGGAAATTCAGGAACAATTTCCCGATAAAAAAATTGATTACATCTGTGCTGCCTGCGGCACAGGAGGAACGTTTTCCGGACTGATTACCGCATTTGACCCATCAGTAAAAGCCATCGGTTTCCCTGCATTAAAGGGGGACTTTATGGCAGATGAAGTGACTGCTTTTTTGGCTGCTTTCAAACATAGCTCAAAGGCGGATTGGAGTATTTGCAATAGCTATCATTTTGGTGGTTTTGCCCGATATAAACCGGAGTTGATACGTTTTATGCTTGATTTTCATGACACTCACCATATTGCTTTAGATCCACTTTATACGGGTATATTATCTTTTGGTATTTTCGATAAAATCAAAAATGGGTTTTTCCCAAAAGGAAGTATTATTATTGCCATTCATTCGGGAGGGATTCAGGGTATTTCA